>CABQIK010000001.1 GCA_902464275.1 uncultured Alphaproteobacteria bacterium
AATCGTTCCGATATTGCAGTGCGGCTTGCTCCGCTCAAATTTCTCTTTTGCCATTTAAAATTACTCCAAATTTAATTTATCAAAAAATCGTCAGGGGCGTTAGGACGCCCCTAACCGGTTTAATTAAGCATTTTTGCTTTTAATTGTTTCTGCTACATCTCTCGGTACTTCAGAATAGTGATCAAAGATCATCGTAAACTGAGCACGACCTTGAGATAATGAACGCAGAGTGTTTACATAGCCAAACATGTTGGCCAAAGGTACAAACGCATCAATAACGCGAGCGTTGCCTCTTTGATCCATACCGTTGACCAAACCACGACGTGAGTTTAAGTCGCCGATGATGTCACCCATATATTCTTCAGGGGTAACAACTTCAACTTTCATAATCGGCTCCAAGATTTTGGCATCGGCCTGACGCATACCTTCACGGAAGGCAGCGCGGGCTGCGATTTCAAAGCACATAACGTTAGAGTCAACTTCGTGATAAGCGCCATCATACAGGTTGCAACGAACACCGGTAACCGGATATCCTGCCAAAACACCGCTTTCCATAGCGCTTCTTAAACCTTTTTCAACACCGGGGATGTATTCCTTCGGAACGTTACCGCCGACAACAGTGTTGATAAACTCAAATCCGGTATGATCTTCAGTCGGTTCAAATTTAATTTTAACCTTAGCGAACTGACCGGCACCACCAGATTGTTTTTTGTGAGTATATTCAATATCACAAGGTTTAGTGATGGTTTCACGATAAGCCACTTGCGGGTCGCCGACGTTAGCGTCTACCTTAAATTCTCTTTTCAAACGGTCAACAATAATGTCAAGGTGTAATTCGCCCATACCGGCAATAATTGTTTGACCGCTTTCAGGATCAGACGATACTTTGAAAGACGGATCTTCCATAGCCAAACGAGCCAAAGCCAAGCCCATTTTTTCAACGTCTGCTTTGGTTTTAGGTTCAACAGCCAACTGAATAACCGGCTCAGGGAATACCATATTTTCCAAAACAATCGGTTTGTCAGGATCGCACAAGGTATCACCGGTAGTGGTATCTTTCAAGCCTGCCAAAGCGATAATATCACCGGCATAAGCCTCTTTAATATCATCACGTTTGTTAGCATGCATCAAAAGCATACGGCCGATTCTTTCTTTTTTGTCTTTTACTGAGTTGTAAACATAAGAACCTGCATTCATAACGCCTGAATAAATACGAGTGAAGGTTAAAGAACCGACAAACGGGTCATTCATAATTTTGAATGCCAAAGCAGACAACGGCTCTGCATCGCTCGGACGTCTGTCTTCTTCAATATCAGTTCCGGGTTTAACACCGCGAATAGCCGGAATATCTGTCGGTGAAGGCAGATAAGCAACTACGGCGTCAAGCAAAGGCTGAACACCTTTGTTTTTGAATGCGGTACCGCATAAAACCGGAACAAAATCTTGGCTCAATGTACCTTTACGGATACATTTTTTGATGGTTTCAACAGAGATTTCTTTACCTTCAAGATAATCTTCCATTGCTTGTTCATCTTGTTCAACAGCCATTTCAACCAACTGATTGTGATATTCTTCGGCTTTGGCTTTCATGTCAGCCGGAATTTCAGTTTCTTCAATCGGAGAATCCGCAGTATCACCGGTATAGATGATGGCTTTCATGGTAACAAGGTCAACAATACCCTTAAATTCAGCTTCAGCGCCGATAGGCAGTTGAATAGCCATCGGGCGAGCGCCCAAGCGGTCAACAATCATATCTAAGCAACGATAGAAGTTGGCGCCGATACGATCCATTTTGTTGCAGAAGCAAATTCTCGGAACATTGTATTTATCAGCTTGTCTCCAAACTGTTTCAGATTGCGGTTCAACACCGGCAACCGAGTCAAATACGGTAACCGCGCCATCCAATACACGCAACGAGCGTTCAACTTCAACAGTAAAGTCAACGTGTCCCGGAGTATCAATGATGTTAATACGATAACCTTTCCAGTAGCAGGTTGTTGCCGCTGAAGTAATGGTAATACCGCGTTCTTGTTCTTGTTCCATCCAGTCCATGGTGGCGGCGCCATCGTGAACTTCACCGATACGGTGGTTTACACCGGTATAATACAAAATACGTTCGGTTGTTGTGGTTTTACCGGCATCAATATGTGCCATGATGCCGATATTTCTATACATTTCAAGTTTATGTGTACGAGCCATTTTACAAAACCCTCTCGCTTAGAATTTATAATGAGAGAAAGCTTTGTTAGCTTCAGCCATTCTGTGAGTGTCCTCACGTTTTTTAACGGCAGAACCTTTGTTGGCATACGCGTCTAACAGCTCATTGGCGAGTCTGTCAGTCATGGTTGTTTCAGAACGTTTTTGAGCGGCGGCAATAATCCAACGGATAGCCAAAGCCTGACGACGATCGGCGCGAACTTCGCACGGAACCTGATAGGTTGCACCGCCAACGCGGCGTGAACGAACTTCAACCATCGGCTTAACGTTTTCAACAGCTTCTGAAAATACACTTAAAGCATCTTGTTTGGTTTTGGAAGCAATAATATCAAAGGCTGAGTACAGAATTTTTTCAGCAACGGCCTTTTTACCATCTTCCATAATATTGTTAATAAATTTGGCTACTACCTTATCATTATATTTTGCATCAGGCAGTACAGCTCTTTTTACAGCACTATGACGACGTGACATCTGGCATTCTCCTATTTAGGTCTCTTAGCGCCGTATAAAGAACGACGTTGACGACGTTTTGACACACCTTGAGTATCCAAGGTACCGCGAATAATATGATAACGAACACCAGGCAAGTCTTTCACACGGCCTCCTCTAATCAGCACCACTGAGTGTTCTTGAAGATTATGACCTTCACCAGGGATGTAGCTGATTACTTCAAAGCCGTTTGTAAGACGTACACGTGCCACTTTACGCAAAGCCGAGTTAGGCTTTTTAGGGGTTGTTGTATAAACCCTTGTACAAACACCGCGTTTTTGTGGACAAGCTTTCAAAGCCGGAACTTTGTTTCTCTTCACTTTTGGTGTTCGTGAGTTACGAATTAACTGATTAATTGTAGGCATCACAAATTTCCTTAAAAGTTTAAAATTTAATACAAAACACCTGCGGAAAAAGAATCTTCTTCACGCAAGTGCCGGTATACTAGCTTTAAGACATTCAAGAGTCAAGCAATTTTTGTATTTTTATTACAGCAAAACAGCCTCCCGAACGAGAGGCTGTTTTTGTGGCTCAAAAAAGTTTTATTTAACTTCTTCATAATCAGCGTCAACAACTTTGTCATCGCCGCCGTTTGAGTTGTTTTGAGCTCCGGTATCAGCGCCGGCAGCGCCTTCGGTTGAAGCGCCTGCCGCGCCTTGAGCTTTATACATAGCCTCGCCTAATTTTAAGGAAGCCTGCATCAAAGCATCGCTTTTAGCCTTAATAGCCTCGGTATCGGTGCCTTCAAGAGCGGTCTTCAAAGCGGCAATAGCTTCTTCAATCATTGTCTTGTCGGCAGCACTGATTTTATCACCGTTTTCTTTTAAGGTTTTTTCGGTGCTGTGCATCAAAGCTTCCGCCTGGTTACGGGTTTCAACTTCTTCTTTCTTTTTCTTATCGGCTTCAGCGTTAGCTTCGGCATCTTTAACCATTTTTTCAATATCGGCATCAGATAAGCCGCCGCTCGCCTGAATACGAATAGCCTGCTCTTTGCCGGTTGCCTTATCTTTAGCCGACACGTTTACAATGCCGTTGGCGTCAATATCAAAGGTAACTTCAATTTGCGGCATGCCGCGCGGTGCAGGCGGAATACCAACCAAATCAAATTGACCAAGCAATTTGTTATGAGCGGCAATTTCGCGTTCGCCCTGAAATACTCTGATGGTAACAGCAGTCTGACCGTCTTCGGCAGTTGAAAATACCTGCGATTTACGGGTCGGAATAGTGGTGTTACGGTCAATCAAACGAGTGAACACGCCGCCCAAGGTTTCAATACCCAATGAAAGCGGGGTTACATCAAGCAACAAAACATCTTTAACATCGCCCATCAAAACACCGCCCTGAATAGCAGCGCCGACGGCAACAACTTCATCAGGGTTAACGCCTTTATGAGGTTCTTTGCCAAAGATTTCTTTTACTTTTTCCTGTACTTTCGGCATACGAGTCATACCGCCAACCAAAATAACCTCGCTGATGTCACCGGCTTTTAAGCCGGCGTCAGCCAAAGCTTTTTGACACGGAGCAACCGTACGATCAATCAAATCATCAACCAAAGATTCAAGTTTGGCTCTGGTGAGTTTGATATTTAAGTGTTTCGGACCGGTAGCGTCAGCAGTAATAAACGGCAAGTTGACATCAGTCTGAGTAGCTGAAGAAAGCTCAATTTTAGCTTTTTCAGCCGCTTCTTTTAAGCGTTGCAAAGCAAGTTTATCGTTTTTAAGGTCAATACCCGACTCTTTTTTAAATTCATCAGCCAAATAGTTTACAATACGTTGGTCAAAGTCCTCACCGCCAAGGAAGGTATCGCCGTTAGTGGATTTAACTTCAAATACGCCGTCGCCGATTTCCAAAATTGAAATATCAAACGTACCGCCGCCGAGGTCATAAACCGCGATAGTGCCGGAAGCTTTTTTATCAAGACCATAGGCCAAAGCCGCCGCAGTCGGTTCGTTAATGATACGCAATACGTCAAGTCCGGCAATTTTACCGGCATCTTTAGTAGCCTGACGCTGCGAATCATTAAAATATGCCGGAACGGTTATAACAGCCTTGTCAATTTTTTCGCCAAGGTAGCTTTCAGCATATTCTTTAATTTTTTGCAAAACGATAGCTGAAATTTGTGACGGAGCATATTTTTGCCCTTTAACCTCAACCCAAGCATCGCCATTATCGCCCTCAATAATTTTAAACGGAGCGGTAGCTTTATCCTTTTGAACTTCCGGCGAGTCATAACGACGACCGATTAAACGCTTAATGGCAAACAATGTGTTTTCAGCGTTAGTAACAGCCTGACGTTTTGCAGCGGCGCCGACCAAACGTTCAGCGTCGGTAAAAGCAACCATTGAAGGGGTTGTACGAGCGCCTTCAGAGTTTTCCAAAACCTTAGCCTCCCCGCCTTCCATAACGGCAAAGCAGGAGTTTGTGGTACCTAAGTCAATACCTAATACTTTATTGCTCATTATCTAAATCCTTTTGTTTGTTAAGTAAACTTCAATTTCTAAAAGGTTATATAGGTAACCGATTTTCTTTAAGCAATAGGTAATGTAATTTTTTTTGAAAATTTATCAAAAATTTTTGTCTGACGCGCTTTTTTTATGCCGCCGCCACAATTTATACACAATATAAGCTTATAAATGTTACAAAAATAATCATAAAGCAGTATAATATTTACGCTAGGGTATATAATTAACTCAGGAGTCGTGTGATGAGGCGTAATTTTAAGTTTTTGGCAGTTTTGCTGTTGTTTTTAACCGGCGCGGGTCTTGCCCATGCTTTACAGTGTAAAAGCGGCAGTTCGTCATGTTCATCATCAAGCGCTTCTGACTGCACTAATTTAGGTTATAGTTCATCTGCTGAGAGCAACTGCAAACACTATTTGTTATGCCCTTTTAACACTAGCTACAAAACCTGCGTTGCTTTTGATGACAGCGAGCCTGAACCTGACTGCTCCGATTATCCGTTAACCGAATGTCCTGACAATGGTATTTGCGATAAATGCCCCGATGATGAAACCTGGTTAAAATTCACGGGCTGCGAAAGCGGTTATGTCTTAAACGCTGATAAAACCGGTTGCGAGGAATCAACCTGCGATGAAGGATACGCCAGATCAGAGGACGGATGCGGTATGCAAGGCGCAAATGGTTGGTATTTGGGTAATTTAGACACAGCTACCGGCTGTTACAGATGTATGCCGAATGATTGCAAAGACGGCTATTCAACCGACACAACCGATTGCGGTAACGGATACACTTTAGATAACGATGGCTATTCCGGTGAGGACGAGTGCGGTATGTGCGTCTGTACCGACCCGTGCAAAGATACCTATACCGGTGAAATTCCTGAAAACGCCCATGCGGTAACCGAAACCTGCAACGCCTGCGATGAAGAAAAAGAAATTGTTACCGATTGGGAATGCGATGACGGTTTTGCTCCTAATGCCGCTAAAACCAAATGTTTAGGTCCTTGCGATAAATCTACTGATGAGCATTGCAAAACCTGGTCAAGCGAGTTAGAAGACTGCGAATGTACAGAGTGTGAAGAATTTTATGAAAAGAAAGACGGCAAGTGCGTTCCGATGACTTGTGATGATGACAATGAAACCGCGGACGACTGCACAGATACGGAAACTTATATTGTTGATAAAACACTTATGAATAATGAGGTTTGCGGTCATTGCGTTGATTGCGCCGATGAAAACGACCCGAACAGCCCTTGTAAAGGCCTGTATACATGCAGCGGCGACGGACGCATTGGTGTTGGCGACTCACCATGCCATTGCGGCAATGTCCTTTATTATAAAGAATGCCAAGTGGTTGAAACCTGCAATACAGAAAATGTTAATGAAAATGGCGGAACTTGCTATGCAAGTGCTAATGATAGTATGAGTGGTTTTTATGTAGTCGGGGAAAAATGTACCAAAATTGATCTTACTAAAGTATATAAGTATGCCTATTGCACTACTAAAAAAGATTGCGAAGGTAACCCTGGACTTGCTTATGGACTTAAAAGATGTGATGGAGATAAAGGAAGCGGTAAGACCGTAGAATGCGGCGGGTATACATATTTTGAAAATTGCGATGGAACTTGCGACACAGAAAATGTTAATGAAAATGGTGGAACTTGCTATGCAAGTATTAATGATAGTTTGGATGGTTTTTATTTAATCGGGGAAAAATGCACCAAACTTGATGGAGTAACCAAAGTATATCTGCACGGCTATTGTACAACTGATAAAGACTGCGAAGGCAATCCTGGGCTTGCATATGGGCTTAAAATATGTGATGGAGATAAAGGAAGCGGTAAGACCGTAGAATGTGGTGGTAAGAAATATTTTGAAAATTGCGATGGAACTTGCGACACAGAAAATGTTAATGAAAATGGTGGAACTTGCTATGCAAGTATTAATGATAGTTTGGATGGTTTTTATTTAATCGGGGAAAAATGCACCAAACTTGATGGAGTAACCAAAGTATATCTGCACGGCTATTGTACAACTGATAAAGACTGTGAAGGCAATCCTGGGCTTGCATATGGGCTTAAAATATGTGACACCGGATACTATGCAGTGGGAACCATAGTTGAGTGCGGTGGTAATGTTTATGGTTCAGACTGCGCCGCTACCTGTAACTATGAATTACAAGCAAGTGATTGCGCTGAAAACCAAACATTTGTTGCGCGTTGCCGCGATTATAACAACGTGGAATTTGGCGAATGTGTGGACAATTAATCACTTTAACCTTTCATGTCACAAGGGGTGGACTTTCCACCCCTTTTTTAATTTCTAGCTCCTATATTAAAATTCCACTCCTGAGGAGGGGTGGCGGCGATAGCCGACGGGGTGGTGAAAAAATAAAGTTGGAAGTTATATTTAATTTACGGTTTTTATATACAAAACAAGCAGTAACCTGTTGCAAAACAGTGCAATAACCACCCCGCCTTCGGCACCCTCCTCGGAATGGGAATTTTAAAAGGCCGGCATACTCCATAGAGGGGAATTTCTTATAGTGCCAATTTACATACAACTTATACACACCCCGGACTCGTAAATATTGCAAAAAAAAACGCGAGCTAAAATCTTCTCAAAACCAACTTTTTGAGGAGATTTTAGCTATGAAATCAGATTTTAGCCGCTTTTTACACCACACCATGTCACACTCCGGTATAAGAGAGGTGTTCACCTCTTCTTTGTCACTCTCCGACTTGATCGGAGAGTCCAGGTCAAATAAAGTAGCAAATTTGTCCCACCTGGATATTCGGGTCAAGCCCGAATATGACAGCATTGAGAATACAGGGCGTTCTATGGTGGAAATGCTGGGAGTGTTAGCTATTGTAGGCGTGCTGTCGGTCGGGGCTATCGCCGGTTACTCCAAGGCGATGTTCAAATATAAACTTAACAAACAGGCGGAAGGCTTTAATAGTTTGCTCAACAGCGCTATTCAGTTACAGCCTGATTTAGACCGTACGGTTAAAGCCGGCGGACGCTTTAATGCTGAATTTTTTTATAAACTCGGTCTGGTTCCAGACAGTATGACTTATAAAAATGGCGTGATTTATGATGTGTTTAATAACTATGTATACATAACATATTACTCAGCCACCCAGCCCGATACGGGAGTGACCTACACCGAATATCTGATGCAATATAATCTGGAACATTCCGGCACATCGGCTACTGCCCGCGGGGTGGAAATCTGCCGCAATATAGTCAGCACCACCAAAGCAAACGCCGCTGATTTGAAGTTTTTACAAATGCGCGCCGGAAAAAATGAGGGCGGATATGATGTTCCTTACGGCAGAGTTATGGGTGATAAAGAATGTCGGCAAGGTACAAAATGTTTGCGCAATATGAGTGTTAAAGACATGGACGATTTTTGCTCTTCGTGCACCTCTGAAAGCAATTGTTCGCTTATGATTTATATTTATTCGGTTAATACCTAATCGTGCAAACTTAAAGCAAAACCGCCGCTTATTTTCATAAACGGCGGTTTTATTGTTGGTTTTGGCTTATTCGCCAAGGTGCGGCATGGTTGCTTCCGCTGCCAAAGCCTTAACAAAATCAGCAAGTTTAACAACTTCTTGCTTTTCAGAGCCAAGGCGACGAACCGTAACCGTGCGGTTTTCTTTTTCTTTGGCGCCGACAACGGCAATTACCGGTATTTTAGCCAAAGAATGTTCGCGAATCTTGTAATTGATTTTTTCATTGCGCAAATCGGTTTTAGCGCTCAATCCGGCTTTGCGGAGTTCTTTGGCAACTTCAGCCGCATAATCGTCAAAATCGCTTACAATCGGCATAACCACAACTTGTTCCGGCGAAAGCCACAACGGCAAACGTCCGGCGTGATTTTCAATTAAAATACCCAAAAAGCGTTCAATTGAGCCGAACAAAGCGCGGTGCAACATTACCGGACGGTGTTTTTCACCATCTTCGCCGATGTATGAAATATCAAAACGTTCCGGTAAGTTCATATCAACCTGAATAGTGCCGCATTGCCATTCGCGTCCGATAGCGTCTTTCAAAATAAATTCAAGTTTAGGACCGTAAAACGCACCCTCGCCCGGGTTGATTTCGTACTTGTAACCATGCGAGGTTAAGGCATTAGCCAATGAGTTTTCGCACAAATCCCAAATTTCATCTGAGCCGATGCGATAAATGCTGTCCGGACGGGTTGAAAGATAAATTTTAACCTCGTTAAAGCCGAAATCTTTGTAAATATCCAAAATCAGTTTCAAAGTGGTGATGCATTCTTCTTCCATTTGTTCCGGAGTGCAGAAAATGTGCGCATCGTCTTGTGTAAATTCACGCACGCGCATCAAGCCCATTAAGGCGCCCGAAGCCTCATAACGGTTTACTTTACCAAATTCGGCAATACGCAACGGTAAATCACGGTACGACTTAATGCCTTGTTTATAAATCAGCAATCCGCCGGGGCAGTTCATCGGTTTAATACAGAACCACTTTTTATCTTCAGTTTGACCGGAGTAGTTATGCGCGCCATACTTATCCCAGTGACCGGAAATTTCCCATAAACATCTGTCCATAACGCGCGGAGTTGAAACTTCGGTATAGCCGTTATTTTCCTGACGGTTACGCATATATTCAATCAGTTTGCGGTAAATTTTATAGCCTTTATCGTGCCAGAAAACCGCGCCGGGAGCATATTCAGGTTCAAAATGGAACAAATCCATTTCACGCCCCAATTTACGGTGATCACGCTTAGCCGCCTCTTCAAGCATATCCAAATAAGCTTTAAGGTCTTTTTTGTCAGCCCAAGCGGTAGCATAAATACGTTGCAGCATTTCGTTGTTGGAATCGCCGCGCCAATAAGCGCCGGCAACTTTCATTAACTTAAACGCATCGCCGACTTTGCCGGTTGACGGAACGTGCGGTCCGCGGCACAAGTCAGTAAAATCTCCTTGTTTATAAAGCGATATAACCTCATCTTCAGGCAAATCATTAATAATTTCAGCCTTATAATGTTCGCCTTTATCGGTAAAGAACTTAACAGCCTCATTACGCGGCAGCACAAAACGCTCAATTTTTTCATCGCGTTTAACAATTTCATGCATTTTGGCTTCAATTTTAGCAAAATCTTCAGTAGTGAACGGTTCTTTACGCGAAAAGTCATAGTAAAAACCGTTATCAATGGCAGGACCGATTGTAACCTGAACATCAGGCCACAATTCTTTAACTGCTTCCGCCATAATGTGTGAAGCCGAGTGACGCAAAATGTGTAATCCGTCTTTATCTTTGGCGGTAATAACGGTTACTGTTGCATCGGTTGTGATTGGAGTTGTTAAGTCTTGTAATTTATCATTAACTTTAACTGCCAATGCGGCTTTAGCCAAACCCGCACTGATTTTGGCGGCAACATCATAACCGTTGGCGCCATTTTCCATTTTCATCACACTGCCGTCAGGCAACTTGATATTAACCATTATTTTCCTCTTTTCTTTAAAAATTTGTAACTAGTCCATATTAATCAATTCTTGATAAACTGCAATAGTTTTATCACACATAATTTCTTTGGTGAAATTTTGTTTAACATATTCAATTGCAGCCGCACCGATTTTCTCACGTTCTTCAGTGGTGAGGTTTAAAGCCCATTTCAAGGCTTCAGCCAGAGCGTCGGCATCGCCGCTGGCAAAAAGTCGACCTGTAACGCCGTCTTTGATGTTTTCGAGCGAACCGCCGATATTTGAAGCAATCACGATACGTCCCATAGCCTCGCCTTCTGCGGCAATACGCCCGAAGGCTTCCGGCTCGGTTGAGGCCGAAACCACAACGTCTGAAATCATCATCATCGCCGGAACATCGGTAACATTGCGAATAAAGGCAAAACGACCGTCAAGCCCCTGAGCGCTGATTGTTTCTTTTAATTCTTGAGTATAATAATCACGCCCTTGGTCATCGCCGACAAACACGCAAAAATAATCAGAATCTTTAATTTTTGCCAAAGCGTCAATCATCAGGCGCTGTCCCTTCCAACGGGTCAAACGCCCGATAAGCAGGATAATCGGTTTATCTTCGGGCAAATGATATTCTTCCATAAGCTTAATCATACGTTCAGCCGTCATTTTGTTCACATCAAATTTTTCCATATTAACGCAGCGGTGAATCAAACGAATCTTTTTTTCATCGCAATCATAATTTTTCAAAATGTGTTTTTTGATGTGATTAGAAACGGCAATTACCAAATCACCGTATGTCATAACGCGGTTATAATATTTTTTAATCCATTTGGGGCTTAAACCGTAAGTACCGTGAAAAGTGGTTAAAAACTTAGCTCCGGTTTTTTTAGCCGCCCAATAAGCGCTCCATGCCGGCGCGCGCGAGCGGGCATGCACGATATTAACGCCGTTTTCTTTGATTATTTTAACCAGACGGCGATAATTAAGCCATAATTTAAACGGATTTTTTGTTTTAAGCGGCAATGTAAAATGCGGAACTTTTATACGGTCAAGATTATATGCCAAACGTCCGCCGGCCGATGCCACAAAATTAGAAATTCCATGTTCTTGCAATGCGGTAGCAATTTCAATGGTGCCGATTTCAACGCCTCCCTGATTAAGCTCCGGCAAAACTTGCAGAACAACAGGTTTTTTATCTTTATTTTTTTCCATTTTGATTATACAATCCCTCTTAATTTTAATTAACGGAGTTATTTTATATGCAAAAGCACACTTTTTCTAATGGTTTTACAACTGATTTTGAGTATATTCAAGCAGATTTTTCCAATAATACAGAAATTACTTTAGTTTACACGCACGGATTTTGCGCCGACCCGTGGGGACGCAAGCCTGATGAAATAAAAGAATGGTGCGCAAAACACAATATTTCGTTTTATCGTTATGAACTTGCCGGACACGGTTCTGACGCCGCCAATATTGAAAAAGCAGATTTTAATATTTGGAAAGAGCAACTGTTGGAAATTATTGACAGTCTGTCCGGCAAAATCATTTTAGCCGGCGCCTCGCTCGGCGGTTGGCTCAGCTTAAAAGCGGCAACTTTGCGCCCTGAACGCGTGTGCGGAATTTTAGGTTTGGCAGCCGCGCCCGATTTTACCAAAGATAACGCCGACTATGTGACCGAAGCGCAAAAGCAAGAACTTGAAAACACCGGCAAGCTGGTGATGGACGACGAAGGTTTCAAAATTGTAATCACACAGCAACTTATTGATACCGGCAATCAAAACTTAATGCTTGACAAGCCGTATATCGGCATCAACTGCAAAACAGTTTTGATTCAGGGTATGGAAGATGATTCGGTTTATTGGCCGAAAGCGCTTAAAATCGCTGAAAAAATTCAGGGGCAAGAAGTTATGGTAAAACTGCTTAAAGGCAGCAATCACCGCCTGAATACCGATTCTGACATTAAAGAAATTTTATCGGCTCTTGACAGCCTGATTTAATTTTTAGAGCAATTTAAAAACGCAAAGCGCCGAATTGTTTCGGCGCTTTTTAATTTAATCATCCATCGGCGGTGGCAGAAAGCGCAACTTAAAAATGAATTACAGCATTGAACCGGTGTTTGATGTTACTTGGAAAGTGGATTAAAAAGGTATATCTTCATCTAAGCTTTGTGGAATTTGTGGATACTTTTTATCATAAAATGAAATTAAAAACATCCCAACTGTAATAACAGAATTAACAATATAAACTGAATACAAATTATCATCCACTACATAATCCGTTTTACCCTTTCCATGAGCAAATGTTTCTTCACTTCTCATTTTTTCAATTTCATTAGCTATGCAAAGCAGAGAACTTCCTATATTTTTAACATTGTTCTGCATATTTTTTGTTGGAAAATAGCTAAACTCTTTTAGTATAGCTTCCGTTAATTTACGTAATGTATCATTCTGATTATATTCAACTTTAATCCGTTCATCGGCTAAAATATGTTTAATAATAGTTTCTAAGGCACTATTTGCTAAACTAATTGCTTGTTCCGGCTCCTCATAAACAAGCTTATACGCCTTCATAAAGTTATCATAAGCTAAAGATGTTCCAAACTCTCCTTCAACTAATGAGCGGGTAAATACTGGAAAAGCAGGCAGAACAGTTGGGACAGGAATATCTAAATCTATAGCCATCTGAACCATTGTATCAAAATCCATAGTCGCTAGAGTTTTAGATAAATCTATATTTCCGTCATTTTTGCGACATAACGTTATATTTTCGCCATCAGGAAATCCTCTTTCATTATACCATTCTTCATGAAATTCATTTAGATAGGCTTCAACTTTAGAATAACCTTTATACTCTTCCCAAATTTTCTTTTCTATTTTGCTCAATAATTCCATTTTATATTTTGGTCGTAAACGCATTATTTTACTTTCTTTTTTCTGTAGCACTTTGCATTTTATTTGTAATATTTTTACCTTCTAAAGAAGATATTTCATTTTTATTCAAATTTTCATTTTGAAAATAAATCGTACTATTTGTATTTTTTTCAGAAAAATATGGTGCAAGTAAAAATCTGAGTAACATGACTATAACTGCTGATAAAAATCCAACACCCACACCGCGCCAAAATTTTCTATAATCAGCTTTTTCCTTGCGTTCCTCATCACAAGCTTCTAGTGATTTCGTTTCTTTTTTAGACAATGGGTAATAATTCCTACATTTTTTACTTTTTAAGGTAGTCCAGATATCTTCATCTTGTTTTCCCCAATTTTCTTTCCAACATTCTAAATATTCATGATCAGGAGCGATTGGACAAGGTTCCATTCCTAATTCTTCTCTCCGTGGATAAGGATCTCCACCTAGTAGCGGTACAATAGAAGGCTTTTCAGAAATTACAAAGCCAATATTAGAATAATCTTTTCCGAATATTTTCTCCAATAGACTATTTGATGGTTTTTTACTCGCCTCAATTCTTTTTAGATATTGTTCTTTGTCTTTTTCTTCTTTTCTTTTTTCGTAAGTTGCCACCCAATCATCATGCTTGCGTTTTGCTTCAGATAAAAAAGATACATCACCATTTTTCAATAGAGATATTTCAGCATCTGTTAAATTATCCTTTTTACGATCCAACTCTGGATTAGGGAAACCATAAAATGTATCTCTACAATGTAAACAAAATGCACATGATAAACAACTTTTCTTTGAAAACATTATTCCTCCTCATCTTCAAATTCAAAGTCTTCGTCTTTTGGGGTGTATTTGGATAGGTTGAGAGGATAGCCCTCGCGACCCCATTCGCATTTCTTTAATATTGCGGACGGAATCTTTTTAACTGTTATGTTCGGAAAAACATTTTTGTTGCCGACAAAGGCGCTGCAACAAATAAGCAGGTTGTCGTCACCGACTTCGGCAGCTAACTTATCCAAAGATTCCTCTTGCACGCTCATTGTGGTGGTATAAATAAAGCTCTTTTCGGACGAAAAGCCTTGTTTCCAATACTTTTCAGCATCTGGTTTATAATGATAGCCCAAAATTTTGCACATTGCTTCGGCGAGCATATCAGCGTTGTATTTGTCGGATATAATTTGCTGTCCATATTTGTCTTTAATGATTAACGATGACGCTAATTCATAAAATTTGAAACCACCACCACAAAGCCAACCGGTTGATTTGGTAACACCGCCGGCATCTTCGCCTTTAATTACCTTTTGTAATCTCGGAATACAGTGAGTATAAACATGGTCACCCATTTCTACACCAATCCAACGCCGCCCCATTTTATGCGCCACAGCCGCCGTTGTTCCTGAGCCTAAAAAACTGTCTAAAACTAAATCACCTGGGTTGGTTGACATTTCTAAAATTCTTTCAACCTGCACTTCGGGCTTTTTGCTTCGCGAAAATGTTACGCCTCCTTCACGAGCAATGCCTTGATAATTCATATCATCCCATATATTGGTTACTAATTCTGCAGTTGTTAATTTACCGTCTATCATATGTAATTTATCTTTGTAAAATAAAATTCTATTACCTTTGTAAAGGTAAATATCTGGGTATCCTTCTCTTTTCTGCAAATATATTTTGTTATCTTTTTTGGATAAATCAATAAGCTGTCTTGTTTCTTGTCCTACGGCTTTGTAATCAGGTTGAGCAAATCTAATAATTTGACTTGCATAAATATTAAAGTCTTTATCTATTGAAAATTTATATTTTTGCATTGCTTCTTTTAATGATATAAAAGTCCAATTTTCATAACCACTATCGTAATTTTCAATAAATTGTGCGTATGCTTTATCGTATTCACGAGCTCTATACACGGGATGATATACCCATTGTTCTTTGTTTTTTGCGTATGTTAACATTAAATCGCAAACTTGTACAGGCGTGGGATTTATTGCCTTATGCCCTGTGGCTGCTCCTCTTTTAATAGCAGTCATAATAATAAAATTTTTCCTACCGAAAATTTCATCACAAAGAACTTTTAAGTAATGTCCCTCATTTTCATCAATTGAAATCCATATACTACCGTCTTCTGATAGTAGTTTTTTCAAAATCTCTAACCTATCTCGCATTAAAGACAGCCAAATAGAATGCTCTAAACCGTCCTCGTAATGGTCAAAAGCATTACCTGTGTTATACGGCGGATCAATATAAATACATTTTACTTTGCCGGTATAATCCTGCTCCAACGCTTTCAATGCCAACAAATTATCACCGTGTATCAGCATATTGTCATAAGTCGGATCAACTGCACCTTTTTCAGTCGCTTCATAAGAAAATGACTTTTCCTTATCTTCAAGCAAAATCCGTGGTTCTGGGTTAAATCTGTCTTCTTTTCCCGGCCATGTTAACTCTAATCTTGTCAATTTCTCAGTCATTTTCTTTGTCCTCTGGTTCTACATTTTCAACTTGGTTATGTAAGTTTTTAGCATTCTTAGAAGTTATTACCTTTTTCCCAGTCTTACTTTCAAGTTCTTTTTTGGCCTTGTTTGCAACTTCTCCACCGGCACGAGCAACTTTTTTATGCTGTTCTAAGCCTTTAGGATCTTGTGCTTTAGATATTTCTGTTGCAGAAACTTCAGCCAGCATATTTAACACCAATTCCATATTGGTCATATTGTCTCTTAGATTTTCTTTTCTGAGATTTTTTAACTGCTTATACTCTTTGGTTGTCAGCCCAGCCCAAGCCTTAGTTATTTCATCTGTCAAAATGGCATATTCCAAACCTTTTTGAATACCGCCTCTATCCCATTCATCTGTCAAACCTTTTCTGACTTCAATAGATTTTAAACGTTGGTTTATCCAATTTTCTGAATAACCTTTTTTCAAATATGTTTCTAGGGCTCTATTGATTGTTATTTCAGGATCTTCCATTTCATCAATACGTTCTTTACCAACCTTTGCAAGCCACATTTTGAATGGTTCTGCCTTGTGACTCGGTATACTTTGAATAAGGCGCAGGAGTTGTTCTGTATCAGCGACATCTGTTAAGCGCATTTTGCCATCAGATGCAATCATTTTCAAACCGTGACAATTTGTCACGGTTTCATTTCCTTCATCTTTAAGCCTCTGTTTTAACTTACGCCAATAAGCCGTTGCATCAACACTTTGAGTTAATACTGAGATTACATCCACAATAGAAAAATACCATTTTTCTTGGTTTTCATCCCACTCAACACGAACTTTTCGTTCTTCAAATAATTTAACAGCAGTTTCTTTATTCATGTTATTTTGCCTCATAATCTCTGACAAGCTTTTCAAAGCTGCGGTCAAGGGTTACTGTGTTGTCCGGTATTAATAAATAGTGCCACGGTTTACCGTTATGCTGTTTCTCAAAGTCTGTGGCAATTTTACACCAGTTTAGGGCGGCATCTTTTTTTGCCAATACCGTTTTATCGGTCATTTGGTTAGAAGCCTTAGTTTCAATCATATACTTGTCGCTGACGGTTTCCACGATAAAATCAGGGTAATAATTATGAAGCTGACGCTCATCGTCAGGGTATTTAATGTTAAATATCTCTTTGGCGCGGTCATTGTTCGGCTTAAACCATTTTAATACGGCACTTGCATTTTCTAAAATTTCGCTCAAGTCTTTTTCAGTTGATGAGTCAAACTTTTGCTTGTCAAACAGGCATTTCTTAAAGCCGGTAAAAATCATATTTTTAATTTTGGTCTTATCGCGTATTGATGCGCGATAGTCAAGCGGTGTTTCGCCCTCACGCGACAGCATTTTATATGATTCGGATGTTTGTGTGCCATAGTCGCTGTCAACCTTAACACTCAGCTCCATTTTAGCCGGACATAAATGCGCCTTCATTTGCAACATAATTTTATGCGCAATGTCAACGCCGTTCCAAAACAGAATTTTACGCGTGTTTAGCTCACTGCCAGAATATGAGTTAATATAATCAATAACCTGCCGGACAAGTTTTTGAATTAAGTCGGCATTTTCTTGGTAGGAAATAACCGTTTCATCAACTAAGGGTTCAAGCAAATAGTGCGTTATATCGTCATATCGGTCAAAAAACTCGGCTTGCATTGTTTCACGATTATTGCCTACTAACTCTTGAATAATAATTTTTTGCGATCCCGGCTCATAACCGTTAAAATCAGTCGTGTTTATATCAAAATCGTAAAAAGTAAAACTGTTTAATTGGCGATAAGTTTGGGTAATTCTCGGAATGCTAATCGCCAGCTTAATAAAGTTTTCTGTATAGTTTTTAACCGTTTGCTCAACATCTACAACAGGTTCTAAAGAAAATTCAGAATTATTCAAAGCTATATTTTTAAGCTTTTGCTTAGTTGCTTCGGTAATTTTTTCTTGATTTTCTTTGCTTTTTAAATCCTCTGGGTTAGCAACCCGGCGTCCTGTTTCGGCAATAGCTTCTCTTACTGCTTCGCCGATTTTACGATTGTCTTCATTGGTAAATACCGGTAAAGCGGTTTTCTTCGGTTGCGGTTTATGGACAATTATATTGCCGTTTTGCAACTCATCATCAATTTTGCTGATACTGGTTTCAACTTTCTTGCCGACCAAGCCGTTTTCGCTGTTATCAATATATTCTTGCTGAAATTCAAACGACTGGTCGCGTGCAGCTTTAATAATATCGGCAAATTTATCATGCGCGACAACATGCAAACGGTCTATTGCTTCATCGCCGGTTAATGCTCCATAAGGCAAGCGTAAACCGCGTCCGATTGACTGTTCTACCAAAATTTTTGAATCGGCTGTACGAAGCGGCACGATGGTATAAAGGTTATTTACATCCCAACCTTCGCCAAGCATATTAACGTGAATCACAATTTCGGTCGGCTCATCAGCGCTTTCAATTTGCAATAAACGTTGCAAAACTTCATCTTTTAGTTCGCCGTTTTGCTTTGAGTTCACAACAATTACCTTGTCTTTATAACGTCCTTCTTCAAAACTATCATTCTTAATTTTAGCTTCAATGGCTTCGGCATGAGCAATGTCTTTGGCAATTATCATCATAAAAGGCTTAACTTTGCGCGCTTTTTTATTGTCGGCATAAACTTGCAATTCTGCCTTAACGCTCTCATGAACTTTAATACCATCTATAATTTTTAGTTCCTCTAAAGTGTCTTCGTCATACTGATTTTTATTAAAATCCATGCGCCCGACAATAGCAGGCTTTTTCACAAAACCGTCTGTTATAGCGTGTGCAAGGTTATATTCATAAGCTATATTTTTGAAAGGTTTACCTTTTACGCCGGTTGATTTTGCGGTTGCGGTCAGCTCTATACCCAAAACAGGGTTAAGTTCATTAATTGCCGCCATACCGGCGTTTGCACGATAACGGTGCGCTTCGTCCATAATTAACACCAGGTCTTGCAAGCCCGATAAATAGTCAAAGTATGATTGCCCTAAATATTCTGCCATACGGCGAACTCGCGGCGTGCCACGGGCATCTTTATCGGAATCAATTTTTGAAATATTAAAAATGTTGATACGTAAGCGGTCATCAGCGGGATTATCAAACAAACCGCCGACTTGGTCGTAGTCATCACCGGTAATGATTTGCGGTGTGCCGACATAAGCATTAAGCCCAGGAAAAACATATTTTGGCGTATTTGGAGTAAAATCTGTCTTTAATTTGTTATAAATTGTTAAATTCGGTGCTAAAACCATAAAATTTTTAATTTTACATTCAGCGTGAAGATATGCAATCATTGCACCCATTAAGCGCGTTTTGCCGACACCGGTGGCAATAGCAAAACAAATACACGGAAAAGCACGCTCAAAGTCTTTGACCGATGGACGCACCTCTTGAATAAGCCGCAAAGCCTCTGATGTGTCCATATTTTTAGCTAAATTAATTTTTTCTAAGACATTTACCAAGATATCAAGACTTTCCTTTTGCGGCTGACGCAAAGAGAGGGCTTGATTAATCATACGCTGCGTTTCGTTCATTTTTAAGCCTTTTAATGCATATTCAACAGTGTTGCCAGTTTACAGGAGATGTTTGATAGTTGCAAGCCTTAGAGTCATTGAATCACAAGATTCTTTTATATACAAAGCATACAAAAAAGAACCCACGCATTTTACACGTGAGTCCTTTTTTTAATTTAATCGTCCATCGGCGGTGGCGGTGGAAGTATGCCATCTTCCGGCGGTGGCGGTAACATAGCTCCTTCCGGCGGTGGCGGCGGAAGCATATCGTCACTGCGGCGCTTATCCACGCGTTTTTGCATCTGTTTGCGGAATTTCGCTTTGTCTTCGGCTTTAAGCTTTTCAAACGCCGTTTTTTGCTCCGGAGTCAAAATATTTTCAAATTCTTTCATATTAGCACGGCGTTCTTTATCTATTTTTTGCCGCAGTTCCGTCATTTCATCAAGCAGCGGTTTGATTTTAGCCTGCCCTGATTTACGGATTTGCTCGGCTTTTTGCTGCTGTTCGTCCGTCAAATTCAGCTTATCGGCCAAACGTTTAGCCATTTTCTCGTGATGTTCTTTATCAAACTTGCGCTTTTGAATCTGCTCGGTCTGCGGCGCCTCGCCTAACGCCAGCGGCTTTTGCGCCATGGCTGTTCCGGCAAGCAAAACGCCGATTGCCAAAGCTCCGCAAAAAAATTGTTTATTCATCTTTCTTCTCCTTTAAAAAACTCAACTTATCTGCAAGTTGTTTACGGGCGTTAAACAGTCGCGATTTTACGGTTCCGAGCGGAATATGTAATTTGGCGGCAATTTGCTCTTGCGAATAATCTTCAAATTCAAACAAAACTATCACCTCTCGCAACTGACGCGGCAAAGCGTCAACTGCTTTTAAGATAATTTTTTGCCGCATTTTGGCGTCTATAACTTCTTCCGGCAGGCGAGTTTCGGCGCGCATTTCATCAATATGCTCATCGCTTTCGCTGCGCATTTGCCGTTGATATTCGCCGGAGCGAAAATAGTCGCGGCACAGATTGGCGGTTAAAGTGCATATCCATTGCTTAAATTTGCCCTGTTCATTGTATTTGGGCATATTCTGCCATGTTTTGATATACACTTCCTGCTCCAAATCTTCGTTTAAAGAGCCGGTAAACTTGCGGATAACCGCGCGAACATATTTTTTATTTTGTTCAATAATATCTTTCATCAGCTAACCATCAACAAACCGTACTCGTCAACCGGAAGTCCCATATCTTCAATTACGGAACCGTTTTCAGTCATATACAATTCTTCCGTCCATGCGTCAAACAGCAACGGCTGCGCTTTTTGTTGTGTAAACAGCGCAAAAAACAACGCCAACCCTGCCACACCGCCGGCAACCGCCTTGATAACTCTGCGGCGGCGCTTGCGGGCAAAATACAACGGGCGCGCTTCTCGTATAAGTTTTGAAATTTCTTCCATAATTTTCTCCTTACATTAAGGTATAACGAACTAAGTTAAAATAAAGTTCATCTTTAAAATATTTTTTTGGCTCATACATAAAATCAGACGGCAAAAAATTTTACGGGGATTAGCATGAAAAACCTTATCAGCGGATATATTCTGGCCTTTTTTACGGTTATGATGTGGAGCTTGAATTTAATTTATTCCAAATATCTGGCGGGAGCGGTAACGCCGGCAGAAATTTCGTTTTATCGTTGGTTTTTTGCTTTTATTGTAATGCTGCCGTTTTGCTATAAAAATTTTAAGGCTGAATTTAAGGCGATTTTATCACAATGGAAACTGTTGATTTTAATGGCGGCAACCGGAACCGGCGGGCTTAACCTGCTGGTCTATTACGCCGGTTACACGGCAACGGCAACCAATATGTCATTAATCAGCATTTTAGGACCGATATTTTTAATTTTTATGTCAGCGCAAAAAATTTCCGCCTCGCAAATTGCCGGAATAATCATCACCGTTTTCGGGGTGATGATGATAATTTTAAACGGTAATTTTAAGTCGCTCGCCGCATTCAAATTTGTTGACGGCGATATTTATATGTTAGGCTCCGCCTTTTTGTTTGCGGTTTATGCAGTGCTGCAAAAGCGGATACCTGCTAATGTACATACCATATCTATGCTGTTTGCCACCATTATGTTATGCACCCTCGCCTTTTTGCCGCCCGTCGTAAGCGAATTTTCATTAAATAAAATTGCTAACTGGTCATACACAGTGTGGATTGTGTTATTAATTTTAGGTATAATCAATTCATTTTTGGCATATTTATTTTGGGATATTGCCATTCAAAAAATCGGGGCTGTCGCCGCCGGAGCCTTATATTACACTATGCCGATTTTTACGATGTTCTTTTCTTTCATCTTTTTGCATGAAAAAGCCGACATAGTGCAATTTATCGGCATAGCAATTATTTTTGCCGGAATTATACCGATATTGTTGCCTGATTTTAAGGAGCAAAAACATATTTAGCCCTTGACGCGTAACTTTTATGGTTAATTCCGTTAATAAGAATGGCTGCTGAAAATGCTATTTTATAAGCATAAAAGGCTCTGTAAAATATTGCAGAGCCTTTTTTTTCATAAGCGATTAGGCTTATTCTTCAATTTTTAACTGAGCCATGTGCTCTAAGAGTTCACGTTTTTCTTTTACGTTTTCTTGAGCGCGGTTCAGCAAGGTTTCATAGCGTTCCGGATTTGCCTTGCATACAATTTGGAAACGAGTTTCGTTTGCCATGTATTCAGACAAAGGTTTGGTCGGAGCTTTAGAATCCAACATCAACGGAGCTTTACCTTCTTTGATGTTTTCCGGATTGTAACGATACAACGGCCATGAGCCGGTTTCAACTGCGTTCTTCTGGTGTTCAACACCATCGGCAAGGTTGAATCCTTGAGCGATACAGTGCGAGTATGCAATTACAATAGACGGGCCATTGTAAGCTTCAGCCTCGTTCAAAGCTTTAATAAGCTGCATATCGTTAGCACCAAATGAAACCTGAGCAACATATACATTGCCATACGACATTGCAATCATGCCCAAATCTTTTTTCGGTAAAGCCTTACCGGCTGTTGCAAATTTGGCAGAAGCGCCCATCGGGGTAGCTTTTGACTGTTGACCGCCGGTGTTTGAATATACGCCGGTATCAATAACCAAAATGTTGATGTTTTTACCCGATGCAATAGCGTGGTCTAAACCGCCAAAGCCGATATCATAAGCCCAACCGTCGCCGCCGATAATCCATACCGATTTTTTAATCAGGTAATCGGCGAGCTCATTTAAGTGCTTGGCTTCCGGAGTGTTAACACCGGCAAGTTTAGCACGCAATGCGGCAACATTATCGCGCTGAGCGTCAATTTCAGCGTCGGTAGCTTGCGGGTTGCTCAAAATTTTATCAGCCAAATCAGCGCCGATTTTATCTTTTAAGCCTTCAAGCAATGCTTTTGAGAATGAGGTTTGCTGATCAATAGAGAAGCGCATACCCAAACCAAATTCGGCATTGTCTTCAAACAATGAGTTTGCCCAAGCCGGGCCATGTCCTTTTTCATCTTTTGCATACGGAGTGGTCGGCAAGTTACCGGAATAAATTGAAGAGCAACCGGTTGCATTAGCAACAACCATGCGGTCGCCGAACAACTGGGTCAGCAATTTAATGTACGGAGTTTCGCCGCAACCTGCGCATGCGCCGGAGTATTCAAACAACGGCTGAATAAGCTGAGTGGTCTTAGGCAGGTTTTTAACAACTTCGGTTCTCTTAACATAAGGCAAAGTTTCAAAGAACTTCCAGTTAGCTTTTTCGGCTTCAAGATGGTTTTCAATGTGATCCATGTTAAGAGCTTTTTTGGTTGCGTCAGCTTTGTTTTTAGCCGGACAAACCGAAACGCAAAGACCGCAACCGGTACAATCTTCCGGAGAAATTTGCAAAATAAATTTCTTGCCGGCAAATTCTTTACCCTTATAATCAGCTGATTTTAAGGTTGCCGGAGCATTTTTAAGCTGTTCTTCCGAAGCAACTTTCATACGGATAACACCGTGCGGGCATACCAAAGAGCACTTGCCGCACTGAATGCAGGTTTGAGGATCCCAAACCGGAATTTCAGTTGCAATGCAGCGTTTTTCATATTGAGTGGTAGCTGTCGGCCAGGTGCCGTCAACAACTTCGGCAAAAGCTGAAACCGGAAGTTTGTCGCCACGGTCGGCAATAATTTCACCGGTGAGTTTTTTAACGAACTCAGGAGCATCTGCCGGAACAGGAGGCAAGCGGCGGAATTTGGAAGTAACAGTCATCGGATACTTAACTTCATGCAAGTGTTCCAATGAAGCGTCAACTGCTTCATAGTTCTTTTGAACAACAGCATCGCCTTTTTTGCTGTAAGTCTTTTTAATAGCCGCTTTAATTTGAGCAATAGCCTCATCTTTCGGCAAGATGTTTGAAATTGCAAAGAAGCAGGTTTGCATAACGGTGTTAATGCGTTGACCCATGCCGGTGGCACGAGCAACCTCAACCGCGTTAATGGTGTAAAATTTAAGTTTTTTAGAAATAATTTCTTCCTGAACTTCAATCGGCAAATGATTCCAAACTTCTTCAGCCGCATACGGTGCGTTCAATAAGAAAGTTGCGCCTTCTTTGGCGATTTTCAAAATATCAACCTTGTTCATGAACGGGAACTGGTGGCAGGCAACAAAATCTGCTTTGCTGATTAAATAAGCCGATTTAATCGGATTATCAGAAAAGCGCAAGTGCGAAGTGGTCATTGAGCCTGATTTACGAGAATCGTACACAAAGTAACCCTGCCCGTATTTACCGGCGTCTTCAGCAATAATTTTAATGGAGTTTTTGTTGGCACCGACCGTACCGTCTGCGCCCAATCCATAAAATACGGCGCGAACAACGTCTTTAGGTTCGGTATCAATAGAATCGTCAAACGGCAATGAAGTTTTGCTGACATCATCGGTAATACCTACTGAAAAGCTGTTAATCGGGTTAGCCGACAAGCCGTTATCAAACACAGCCTTAACCATTCCCGGAGTAAATTCTTTTGAAGACAAGCCGTAACGACCGCCGACAATTTTCGGCATGGCGGCAATTTTGCCGTTTACAAAGGCTTGACTTACAGTGGCAACAACATCTAAGTACAAAGGTTCGCCGGCAGAGCCTGATTCTTTGGTTCTGTCAAGAACAGAAATAACTTTTACCGATTTGGGCAAAGCTTTTAAGAAAGATTCTTCAGGGAACGGACGATACAAGTGAACTTTAAGAACACCCAATTTAGCGCCGTTGGCATTTAAGTAAGCAATGGTTTCTTCAACGGTTTCGCCGCCGGAACCCATAATAACGATAACTTCTTCAGCATCGGGAGCGCCCACATAATCAACCACATGATATTGACGGCCTGAAATTTTAGCAAATTTATCCATTTCTTCCTGAACAATGCCTTCAACCTTTTTGTAATACGGATTGCAGGCTTCACGACCTTGGAAGAACACATCGGGGTTTTGCGCAGTGCCGCGGATAACCGGCTTTTCAGGACGCAGAGCATGTTTTGCGTTAAAGGAAGAGTCAACGCCTTCAAGCATAGCGCGCAAATTGTCATCAGAGAGCAATTTAATTTTTTTAATTTCATGCGAGGTTCTGAAACCGTCAAAGAAGTGCATGAACGGCACGCGAGAACGCAAAGTTGAAGTTTGCGCAATAGCGGCCATATCATGAGCTTCCTGAACCGAGTTAGAGCAAAGCATTGCAAAACCGGTTTGGCGACAGCCCATAACATCGGAATGATCGCCGAAAATTGACAAAGCGTGATAAGCAAGCGAACGAGCGGCAACATGCATAACAAACGGAGTTAATTCACCGGCGATTTTATACATATTCGGAATCATCAACAACAAGCCTTGTGAAGCGGTAAAGGTGGTGGTTAAAGCACCGGCCTGCAATGAACCGTGGCAAGCACCGGCAGCACCGGCCTCTGACTGCATTTCCTGTACTTCAGGAATAACGCCCCAAAGGTTTTTCTGCTTGGCGGCAGACCATGCGTCAGCCCATTCGCCCATCGGTGACGACGGAGTAATAGGATAAATGACGCAGACTTCATTCATGCGGTGCGCAACGGAAGCAGCGGCTTCATTGGCATCCATCATTTTCATTTTTACATCTGACATGTAAGCATCCTTAAAATAGAAGTTAAATTTAAAAAAAGCCGCAAATCAGACGTTTTAGCGCCTTATCTGCCGGCTTTTCAGTTTTAGAAATTAATTCTGCCTGTTTTATTAACATATTAAGCGCAAATTGCAAGTTTTTTTTGAGCTTTGTTCAGAGCTTTTAAGTAAAACAGCCCCGTATTTTTCATACAAGGCCGTCAATGATGCAAAAGAGAGAAATTAAACCGCGACTTTGCCTTTTAAGACGCCGTAGCTTTCATAGCCGACAAGTTCAAAATCTTCATATTTAAAGTCATTAATATCTTTAATCAGCGGATTGATTTTCATGGTCGGTAACGGCAGCGGCGCGCGAGAGAGTTGCTCTTTTACCTGCTCAAAATGGTTGTGATAAATGTGCGTATCGCCAAGGGTATGAATAAACTCACCTGCTTTCAGGTCGCAAATCTGAGCAATCATCATCGTAAGCAAAGCATACGAGGCTATATTGAACGGCACTCCCAAAAACATATCGCATGAACGCTGATAAAGCATACAGGAGAGCTTTCCGTTCGCCACATAGAACTGAAACATCATATGGCACGGAGGCAATTTCATTTGTCCGATTTTGGAGGGATTCCATGCCGTAACAATCATACGCCGGTCATTGGGATTATGCTTAATACGCTCAATAACATCAGCCAGCTGGTCAATTCCATCGCCGTTCCAGTTGCGCCATTGCGAGCCGTAAACCGGCCCCAAGTTACCGTTTTCATCCGCCCATTCGTTCCAAATTCTCACTCCGTTATCTTGCAGATATTTAACATTGGTATCGCCTTTGATAAACCATAAAAGTTCATAAATAATGCTTTTAAGATGAACTTTTTTGGTAGTTACAAGCGGAAACCCTTTGCTTAAATCAAAGCGCATCTGCCGCCCGAAAACCGAGCGCGTGCCCACACCGGTACGGTCAATTTTATCCACGCCGTTGTCCATAATGTCTTGCAACAAATCAAGATATTGTTTCATTATTTTTCTCCGTCTGCTTCTATTGCTTTTAAAATCCGCTTAATAACCGCTTGGTCAACAAAATCGCCTTTTTTAACCCAAACCGTGGTGACAATATTATCAAGTTCATGCGGCGCGGATACGCAATGATATTTTTTATTCATCTCGTCAACACAAGGCGTTATATTAATCTTTTCACCTTTAAGTTCAGGATTTAACTCTCCCCGATAAGCACAATCCACTATCACATCAGGCTTTAGCCACCCCTCTCCGGTCATAAACAATTTATAAACACTGGCGCCGCCGGAAATGTACAAGTCGCCTTCAAAATCTTTAAATGCTTTTATATCGGTAACCACAAAATGATTTTGCGGGTCTGACACCTCATACTCAGGATTAAAGCTTAAAACATAAATTTTACGATTAGGCAATGTGCGGTTGGGAAAGCTTTCATAAGTTTTTTCACCGGCAACCAAATTTTGCCCTTCGGTAATGCGGCGAAAGCGCTTAAAATCAGACGAGATATGCCACGGTATATGCGGGCCGATTCCGATTACGTTATCTCCCTCATGTCGGCACCACACGGCAACTTTTGTCATTATATTTTCTCCTTTGGTAAAAATCATACAGAAGCTTTATGAAAAGACAAACATTTTTAAGCTGTTATATACATCAAAAAATACCCTCCTATTAAGACTTATTTTAGATATTGAGTTTATGGTGATATAAACTTAATTTTAAAGGGATTCGTAAAATGTTGTTATCTTGGCTGAATATAGATGCTTCCGTTTTGTTAAGAGCCGGTTTTGCCTTTGCGTTATCATTGCTTTTAGCGCTTATATTCGGCTCGCCGCTGATTAGTTTTTTGCACCATAAGCAGCATCACGGGCAGCCTATCCGCACTGACGGACCGCTAAGCCATTTGACAACCAAGCAAGGCACTCCGACCATGGGCGGTTTGCTGATTTTAGGTAGCGCCGTAATTTCAATATTATGCTTTGCTAATGTTCATTATCATTTTGTATGGGTCAGCTTACTGGTTTTGATTATTTACGGCGCCACCGGCTTTGTTGACGACTACATTAAAGTCAGCAAAGAGACTCCGAACGCATTAACAGCTAAGGCAAAATTGTTTTTTCAGTTTATGACCGCTGTTATTGCCGTTACCATTATTACCGCGGCGACTCCTAATGCCAGCGATCATATTTTATCGGTTCCGTATTTTAAGGCGGTGTTTAACATTTCATGGCTGTACATTCCGTTTGCGGTAATTGTAATTTCCGGCGCTTCCAACGGAGTTAATTTAAGCGACGGGCTTGACGGACTTGCCACCGGTCTGTTGATTTTGGCTTTTTCATTTTTTGCGGTCGTTGCCTATATCGTTGGCACACCGATTGCCAATGCCGTATCCATGACTTATATTCCGCGTAGCGCCGAAATGACGGTGGTATGCGCCGCGATTGTCGGTTCCTGCTTAGGCTTTTTGTGGTTTAATGCCCCCAAAGCTAAAGTATTTATGGGCGATACCGGCTCCTTGGCGTTAGGCGCCCTGCTCGGCACAGTTGCCGTTATTGTGAAGCAAGAGATTTTGCTTGCGATTGTCGGCGGAGTATTTGTGCTTGAAACCGTTTCGGTGATGATTCAGATTTTCTGGTATAAAAAAACCGGCAAACGCTTTTTCCGCATGGCTCCGATTCATCATCATTTTGAACAACTCGGCTGGAAGGAAACCACTGTTGTGTTCCGTTTTTGGCTCGCGGGATTAGTCCTCGCATTAATCGGGCTTTGCGCTTTAATTAACTTTTAAGCGGAGAAACAAAGATGTTTGCCATTTCCCGATTAAGCAAAAGCCGCATAGCCAACTGGTGGTGGACAGTTGATAAAATCACTTTAAGTTTGGTATTGATTTTAATTTTTATCGGCGCGTTTTTGGTGTTCTCGGCAAGTCCGTCGGTTGCAAGACGAATCGGTTATGCCGATTATCATTTTATTAAAAGGCAAATGGTTTTTATTTTTGTTTCATTATTTATTATCGTTGCTTTATCAATGCAACGCTTAAAAACCATTCGGCGCATTGCCATTGTCGGCTATGTTTTAACCTTATGCCTTATGGTTTTAACCTTGTTTATGGGATATGAAACCAAAGGCGCTTCGCGTTGGATTCGCGTTTTAGGATTTTCATTACAGCCATCGGAATTTATTAAACCGACCTTTGTGGTGGTATCAGCCTGGCTGTTGGACGGAAGCAAAAAGTTTGAGGAATTTCCCGGCGGAATTTTATCGGCCGGACTGTTTGCCCTTACCGCCGGCATGCTGTTAATGCAGCCCGATGTCGGCATGACGATTGTTGTTTCGTTTATTTGGGGATTTCAGCTGTTTTTGGCAGGATTGCCGTTGTTATTGGTGGCTATTTTGGGTTTGCTTGCCGTTGCCGGAGCCGTGGGAGCTTATTTTACATTTGACCACGTGCACAGCCGCGTGCAGCAATTTTTAGCTTCCGGCAACGATTTAGGATACCAGGTTAAAAAATCATTAGACGCATTTTCAAGCGGCAACTTATTGGGACGCGGCCCCGGCGAAGGCGTGGTAAAGCTTAATCTGCCCGATGCACACACCGACTTTATTTTTGCCGTTGCCGGCGAAGAGTTCGGCGTTTGGCTCTGCTTGATAATTGTGGCCATTTTTGCCGTTATTGTAATTCGCTCGTTGTATTTATCATTAAAAGACAACAATTTATTTATTGTGTATGCTTCCGCCGGACTTGCGGCTTCATTCGGTTTGCAGGGCATTATTAACATGGCTTCCACGTTACACCTTATGCCGACCAAGGGCATGACTTTGCCGTTTATTTCATACGGAGGGTCATCATTGTTTGCTTCAGCGGTCGGCATCGGCATGCTGCTTGCCATAACCCGCCGCAACTCATCGGCTGAAGACAAAGACGGACCGTTTTAACCAAAAAGGAATTTAAAATGTTTGAAGGCTTATTTCATAAATCAATTACCGATATTTTACCGGAAGTTCGCGGAAAATATTTAAAACACGTGCCTCTTAGCAAACACACATGGTTCGGCGTGGGCGGTCCGGCTGAGGTTATGTATATACCGGCTGATATTGATGACTTGCGCCACTTTTTGCTTAAACGTCCGCACAATTTGCCGTTAAGCGTTATCGGCGGCGGCTCTAACCTGTTGGTTCGCGACGGTGGTATTCCGGGAGTGGTTATTAAACTTGACAGCCCGTATTTTAAGCAAGTTAAAATCAGCGACAATGCCATTACCTGCTTTGCCGGTCTGAGCAATGCCGACTTAAAAAAATATTTTTTAGCCAATAACATCGGCGGACTTGAATTTTTATGCTCTATTCCGGGACGTATCGGCGGCTCTATAAAAACCAATGCCGGGTGCTTCGGAAAATGTATCAGCGACGTTTTAATATCGGCAGATATTATTGATGATACCGGCGAGGTTAAAACCGTGTATCCGACCGATTTAAAATTATCATATCGCAACAGTTTGTTTCCCGATGACTGGATTATTGTTTCAATTACGCTTAAAACCGAAACAAGCACGGCTGAACAAATAAGCAAAACATTAAACGAGCAGCGCGAATACCGGATTAAAAATCAGCCTTACAATGAAAAGACCGCCGGTTCAACCTTTAAAAATCCCGAAGGTCTGCGCGCTTGGGAACTGATTAAAAAATCAGGTTGCGCCGAGTTGCAGGTCGGCGGCGCCAAAGTTTCAGAAAAGCACTGCAACTTTTTAATCAACACCGGCAAAGCCACGGCGGCCGATATTGAAAATTTGGGAAACATGATTGTTGAAAAGGTTAAGCAAAAAACCTCCATTACTTTGGAATGGGAAGTAAAAAAAATGGGAATCGGTAAACAAAAATGAAAATCACGAAAGAATGGATGAAACATATTTTTGCAGCTGAAAGCAAAAAAACGTCCCAGAATAAAAACCGCGTATCTCTTCCGTATGAAAGCCCGTACCGCTTTTTGGGAAATATGTTGTTTTTGGGCGCAATTTTTGCCGTGGCGTGCGGAATTGTTACCGTTCGCGATGATTTAATCAATAAAAAATTTGATAACCTTATGAGCGTGTTTTTCAAAAACTCGGTTAATTACGGTTGGGCGATTGACGATATTTTAATTAACGGGCGCAGCAAAACCGATTTTAACGACTTGCAACAAGCCATTAACTTAAACCGCGGCAACAGCATATTAGAGGTTGACTTAAACGAATTGCAAAACAACATACAAACTCTGCCATGGGTACAAAAAGCCGAAATTAAGCGCAGTTTTTTCCCTAACATTTTACAAATTAAATTAACCGAAAAAGATGTGTCCGCCTTATGGCAATACGGCAGTAAATTTTATCCGGTAGATAATGACGGCAACTTAATTGAAGCCGAATTTACCCCGCATAAACCGCTTTTGGTTATTGTGGGACGCAATGCTCCGGAAAAAATCGGCGAGCTCTTAAAAATCACATCCGAAAACCCCGAAATAAGCAAACGGATTAAAGCCGCGATTTTACATTCCGGACGGCGTTGGGACGTAGTGTTTGACAATATTGAAAACGGCACGGTTTTAAAACTTCCCGAAAAGCAAACGGAACAGGCGTGGAAAAAATTTGTAAAAATTGAAAACAGGCATGGTATTCTTAAACGTAAATTAACCTTCATAGACTTAAGATACGACAATAAAGTAATTGTGAGCGTCAATGATTCTCCCGCCTTGTAGCAGGAAAAGTTTTATAAGGATAATAACGTGAATTCTTTTACCCGAACGTCAACTCAGACCTTGGCCACTTTAGACATAGGCTCGTCTAAGGTTTGTTGTTTGATAGCGCATATCGGACGCGGTAATAAAATTGAAATTATCGGCAGCGGGTATTATGCCTCAAAAGGCATAAAAAACGGAATTATTACGGATATTAATGACGCCACGCTCTCGGTTTGCAATGCGGTTGAAACGGCCGAACAAGCGGCTAACGAGCGCATTAACCGCGTTATTGTTAATGTTTCGGGTGAAAAGACCGCCGCTTTTATCAATAACGGCTCGCTGACATTGCGGAAAAACCGCCCGATTAACGAATCGGATATTGAAAAACTGATTACAAAAATAAATTTAAAAGCCAATGTGACGGATTATGAGTTAATACATTGTCTGCCGACCCATTTCAGGGTTGATAAAGGCGAGCAAACCTCTGACCCGCGCAATATTTACGGCGAAAATTTAAGCTTGGACATGATGTTCGGTATTTATCCCGCCATTTTGTGTAAAAATTTGTACGGGGTGATTGAAAACGCGCATTTGGAAATTGCCGAAAAAACTTTTTCGGCTTATGCCTCGGCTTTGGCCTGCCTGGTTGATGACGAAAAAAAGCTCGGCGCCACGGTTATTGATATCGGCGGCGGCTTAATCAGTATGGTGACTTTCAAAGACGGCTTTCCGGTTAAATTTGCCACCATTCCTTTGGGAGGAATGAACATTACCACAGACATTGCCTGGGTATTTACGACCTCGTTCGCTCATGCCGAAGCGCTTAAAATTCGCGAGGGTTGCGCCTTCCCGATTAGCACCGATGAAACGCAGAGCATTAAAATTTATCCGGTGGGCGAAGAAGACGACAGCTCAATCAGAACCATCAAAAAGTCAGAACTGAACGAAGTTATTGCCGCCCGAGTTGAAGAAATGTTTGAGATGATTAATCAAAAGCTTGATGAACAGGGACTTAAAGATTTACAAAATCATCGCATAGTTTTAACCGGAGGAACCAGTCTTTTACCGGGAATCGGTAAAATGGCAAGTTCTATCTTAAAAAAACAAATACGAATCGGCGTTCCGCATAATATTCCGAACATTCCGCGCGAAATGTATTCACCGATTTTTTCAACCGCTTTAGGCATGCTTTTGTTTGCCATAAACTACAATGAAAGCAAGCCGAGTAAAACTATCGGAAAAACCTCTGCCGATATTGGCAGTTTCGGTAAGATTTTCAGTTGGATTAAACAAAATTTTTAATTTTCCGACACCTTGTGTTTTATTGTTAAAAACTTTTTTTGGTAACCAAAACTTAATTTATTTTCTTTATGCTGTTGCATAATGAAAAAGAATTTATATGGGAGCGTTAAAATATGCCTATTAACTTATCCGTAGCAGATAAACAACTCAGTCTTTTGAAACCGCGCATTATTGTTATCGGCGTCGGCGGCGGCGGCGGAAATGCCGTCAACAATATGATTAATAAAAACCTGGAAGGCGTTGATTTTATTGTTGCCAATACCGATGCTCAGGCTTTGGCTCACTCGGAAGCCGGTCGCAAAATTCAGTTAGGAGCTGAAATTACGCAAGGTTTAGGCGCAGGCGCTCGTCCTGATGTGGGCAGGATGGCGGCCGAAGAAGCCAAAGATGAGATTGCGGAAGCTCTTGACGGCGCCAATATGGTGTTTATTACCGCCGGTATGGGCGGCGGAACAGGCTCAGGAGCCGCTCCGTTAGTTGCCAAAATTGCCAAAGAAAAAGGAATATTGACCGTCGGCGTTGTTACCAAACCGTTTGATTTTGAAGGTAAAAAACGCATGTCAACCGCCGAGAGCGCTATTGCTGAATTTACCGAGCAAGTTGACAGCATTATCATTATTCCTAACCAAAATTTGTTCCGCATTGCCAACCCCAACACCACTTTGGAAGAGGCTTTTATTTTAGCGGATAACGTTTTGTATTCCGGCGTGCGCTCCATTACCGACCTGATGTTAATGCCGGGCTTAATGAACTTGGATTTTGCCGACATCAGAACCACCATGGAAGGCAAAGGCAAAGCTATTATGGGAACCGGCGAAGCGGAAGGCGAAGACCGCGCCACCATTGCCGCCAAACAGGCTTTATCTAACCCGTTGTTAGACGATTGCACTATAAATGGCGCTAAAAGCGTGTTGATTAATATTACCGGCGGCAAAGATTTAACCTTGATGGAAGTTCAGGGTGCCGCTGACATTATCAAAAAAGAAGTTGATGATGATACGGAGATTATTTTCGGCTCCAGTTATGATGATGCCTTAGCCGGAAAAATCAGAGTTTCAATTGTGGTTACCGGTATTAATGACCAAAAAGGCATTAAGACAAAAGATAAAGTTATTGAACCGACTTCATACATAAATGACAGCTATGTTCCGGCAACCGATAAGAAAGCTGAAACCGAAAGCCAGAATTTGGCTGCCAATTTGGAGCGCTTTGCCGCCAACTCACAACCGGTGAATATAATTGACGAAGTTACAGAACTTGAAGGATCTGCTCCGGAAACAAACGAAGAAGTTGTTGCGGAAAGCGTAGAAACTGTTGTCAGTGAAGAAGAAACTCCGGTTGAAGACGATATTGATTTATCACAAGAAGAAGCTGCGCCTGCTTCTGATTTTACCAAGTTTGAAGATTTTGACATGTTGGAAAAATCAGCTGAAATTACTGACGCGCCGAAAGCCTCTGACTTGTTTAACGCGATTATGAATAAATCAGCCGCACCGCGTGCGGAATCAGAAGAAAAGCCCGAAAAAAGCCTGGAAGATTATATGCCGAGCGATGATGATATTTTTGTTGCAAAAACAAATATCAACACCGTAGACGATATACCGGAATTGTTCTCAGAACCTGAAGAACCTTCATTTGTGCCTAAGGCAGAAAAAAAAGAAGAAGCTCCTCTGCCGATAAACGACAAACCGAATTTTATTGATAAAATTTTAGGCATTTCCCGCGCGCGCAAAAACCGCAAAGACCAATACTCATACAATGAGCCGTCTTCTCCGCGCTTTGGCAACGAGCAGGAAGATATGGAAGCCGCAAATTCGGACGAACCCGAAAATTTGGATATTCCGGCTTTTTTAAGACGTAAATAATTATCTATTTCATGATAAACCCCCGCTATGGTTAACATGGCGGGGGTTTTGTTGACGCTTATTTAAGACAGAGGATATGATACTCGCCGTTTTGAACCGTAACGCCATGCGTATCGTGCTCAAAACCGGCAAATTCACGGTCAAAATCTTCTAACGACTGCAAATATGAAAGCAACGGACCGTCCGCCTCGCCGGCATTTTCACCCGGCATTAAAAGCGGAATCCCCGGAGGATACGGAACCACGCCGGTAGCAACCGTTTTTCCGGCCATTTGCTTTAAGGTTAAAGATTCAACCTCGTTTTTAACCAGTTTTTCATAAGCGTTTATCGGCGCCATATCAGGGTGCGGCAGCACTGAAAATCCGGCGGATAATTTGCGGGTGGTGCCCAAGCGCTTCATAGCTTCAAACATTTTATCGGCTAAATCTTTTAAGCCCATATCTTTGTAATGCTCGGTATCGGCATTATAAATTTTGGGCAATATCCGCTCAAGCGGCGTATTGTTTTCATAATCGGATTTAAACTCAAACATAGCGTTAAGCAGCGTGCCCCACTTGCCTTTGGTAACCCCCATTGAGAACAAAAACAAAATGGTAAAATCAGCCGTTTTTTCAACCACGATGCCTTTATTGTCCAAATAAGCGGTAAGTATGGCCGCCGGAATACCGCTATCAGCCAAATTACCGTCCGGTAAAACTCCGGGCGTAATAACCGAAACTTTAATCGGGTCTAGCATGCAATAGCCGTCTTCAATGTTACCGAAACCGTGCCATTCCTGATTGGGGTGCAGAACCCAGCAATCCGGCGTGGTTGCCAAAAACTCGTCATCGGCTTTATAAAACGAAATACTCTCGCCGTTTTGGTTTTTAACCGTATCAGGCTGCCAAACATCAAAGAACCAATCATTTTCTTTGTTTTTTTCATGGTGAATACGGGCAATCGTTTTACGGAAGGTTATGGCCTCGCGAATGGCAATATCGGTTAAGGTTTTACCGCCGCCGTTATCCATCATGGCCGCGCTGATGTCATTAGAGGCAATAATCGGATAAAACGGCGAAGTAGAAGAATGCATCATCAACGACTCGTTAAAGCGCTGATGGCTTATCGGATTACGCCCTTCCAAAATATGAATCATGGAAGCCTGTGAGAACGCCGCCAATAATTTGTGCGTTGATTGGGTGGCAAAAACGGTCGGCTGATTTTTATCATAAGTTTTAGGGTTGCAGCACATAGCATAGCGGTTTTCATAAAGCGGATTAAAGCGCGCATAGCCGTACCAAGCCTCATCAAAATGCAAACGGTCGGAACTTTGCCCCAACAGCTCGCGCACTTTGGCAACATTATAGCACAAGCCGTCATAAGTGGAGTTGGTGATAATAGCGTGCTTAGGCTGCGGATTTATCTTGCCGCGCACTAACGGATTTTGCTTAATACTCTCAGCTACCGCCTCTTTAGTTAAGCGCTCAGGAAAAATAGGACCGATAATGCCGTAACGATTGCGCGACGGAATTAAATAAGTTGGAACAGCGCCCGACAAGGTCATGGCATGTTCAACCGACTTGTGGCAATTGCGGTCGCACAGGCAAACATCATCTCTGGTAACGCTTGCCATTAAAATAATACGGTTAGAAGTGGAAGAACCATTGGTGATGTGGTAACTGCGAGAGGAGTTAAAAACTTTGGAAATATAGCGTTCGCTTTCGCCGATAGGTCCGCTATGGTCAAGCATGGAGCCAAGTTCGCCGACGGAAATGGATAAATCGGAACGAAATATCTGCTCGCCGAAAAAGTTAAAAAAGTCACGTCCGACGGCTGATTTCAAAAACGCCGTGCCTCCGGTATGTCCGGGAGTGTGCCATGAATATTCGTGCACTTTGGCAAACTTAGCCAAAGCTTTGAACATCGGCGGTAAAATAAACTGCCGGTAACGTCGCACCGCCGCCTGTACCCGCCCGCTGATAAATTCGGTTGTATCTTCCAACAGCCAAATAAAATCGCTGACCTTATCTAAAACATCGGTCGGAATTTGCGATGCCATATTACGGCTTGACATTACAAAAATCGGAATTTCTTTATTTTGCTTGCGGATAAAACTCAGCGCCTCATACGTGTTAGCGCAACGGCTGCATTCAACCCCCATCAACACACACTGTATGCCGGCGTCTGATGTAAAAATGGCTTTGGCATCGTCTAAATTTTCAGCGACAATAACTTGCGAGCCTTCTTTTTCCAAATCAGTCTGCAACTGTTTGACCGCCCTCGCCGCCGCGGTGTTATCGCTTAAATTTTCATAAGTGAGTAAAATTTTAACCTGAAACGGATTTTTAATATCTATCATACTTTTCTCCTTAAAAATAAGATTATTACAGTTCGGATTCTATCATCTCAACCACCGGAAAATGGCTTTTATAACGCGCAACCAAATTGCTTTTGTCGGCAAATGAAATCCAAAACATTAAAACCAGCGCGGCAACGGTTACCGCAAGTGTTAAATAACGCACCCAACGCGGCACCACGCACTGAATCTGCTTATCATGCTGCTGCATTTCCCACTGGCGGTTTTCGGCCAGTTCATAAAATATAACGGTGGCAATCACAAACATCAGCGCCCACCTTGTTTGCTCGGCATTTGAGCCTATCATGGCCGCCATACTGTAAAATGCGCCGATAAGTCCGACCACCGTATAAAAAATGCCTTGATTGGCGTTCATTTTATCGCGCCCGATAATTTTAATGGCAACCGACGAGTAAATATACGGCAACAGAGTCATAATCACGGCAATAGAGGCAATTTTACCAAATTGTTGCGAGGCTGTCGGCGACATGGTGGCAAGCACCTGCACGGTCATAATGCCTGCCACAATCGCCAAACCGGAAGCCGGCACGCCTTTTTTGTTGGTGCAGGCAAAAACTTTGCCGAATAAACCGTCATCAGCCGCGGCTTTGGCGGTTTGTCCGACCAACAATGTCCAACCGCCGAGCGAGCCTAAGCAGCCGATAGCGGCGCAAGCGGCCACGATATTACCGGCAGTAGGACCGAGCGCGGCGCTGACTGCGGTTGAAAACGGCGCGGAAGATGAAATTAATTCTGAGCTTGGCACAATGCCCATTACCGCGCTTGAACTTAAAACATAGCACACGGCGGCGATAATCACGCCGGCAACGGTTGCTATCGGCACATTTTTAGTCGGATTTTTCACCACTGCGGTTGAAACGGAAGCGCTTTCAACCCCTATAAACGCCCATAAGGTAAAGTTTAAGGTCATACCGATAGCGCTGATGTCGCTTTTGCCGGTAACATTCCAACCGCCCATATAGGTATCGGCGCTAAACCAAAACCAACCCAAAACCGCCATGCCGATAATCGGAATTAAGGCAACGGTGGTGGTCATACTCTGAATTTTGCCGACCACGTTCGGACCTAAAATATTGGCATAAGTAAAAAACCAAATTACGGCAATTTGCGCCATTGCCATGACCAACGGATCTTTTAAAGTCGGAAAAAAGGTGGTTAAATAGCCGAGTCCGGCAACCGCCAAGCCTACATTACCAACCACGTTGGCAAGCCAATAAACCAAATTGGTCTGGTAGCCCATATAATTGCCGAAAGCCTTTTTGGCATAAGCGTACGGGCCTCCCGATGCCGGATAAATTTGGGTTAATTTTGAAAACACCAATGCCAGAGCTATGGCGCCGACAATGGTAATAAGCCAACCGAAAATGGCAATACTGCCGATAGCCGCCAAATTAGCCGGAAGCATAAACACACCGGAGCCCATCATATTACCGGCGACCATTAAAGTTGCCGGTATTAAGCCGATTTTATTTTTTTCATCCATAGCACCTCTCCTTAAACACAAAGATGCTATATAACTAATCAGCAAAAACCGTTTTACAATCGCCAAAGATAAAAATTATTACCCTCACCTGCAACTTATACACAGCCCAGACTCGTAAATATTGCAAAAAAAAAACGCGAGCTAAAATCTTCTTAAACTAACTAATTTGAGAGGATTTTAGCTCATGTATACACAATCGGGAAGAAGTATGGTAGAAATGCTCGGCGTGCTTGCGATTATCGGGGTTTTGTCGGTTGGCGCTATTGCAGGTTACAGTAAAGCAATGATGAAATATAAGCTTAACAAACACGCTGAACAGATGAACACGGTAATAAATGCCGTGGCACGCAATGCGCACAGTTTTGATAATTTGTCTGTCAGAGACTCCTCAAATATTATAACTCCATACTTTATAAAAATGGGTGAAATCCCAACTGAAATGGTAAAAACTAACAACAATAACTATGTATATGATATTTTCGGACAGCAGTGGCAAATATATCTCTATGATGACGAGTTTATATATTTAACCTCATTTCAGGAAGATGGCTCATCATTTTTATCATTAAACTCTCCTGATAGTTTGGCAATATGCCAAAATATTTTAACTGCCGCAAAGGAAAATTCTGATAATATGCACGCAATTACGATATGGACGTCCAATTCTGCCAGTGAGCATGCCTATTGGCTATGGGGGGATAAATATTGTAATAATACGTATATGGAGCTGGGCTATGCTTGTTTGAAAAACTTAACCTTAGACGATATTTATACTACCTGTGCCGTACACGCTAAAGGTGGCGCAGGTATTTTCCAGTTTGGTTGGTTACGCATATAACAACACTTAGGGTTAATTTTTTATATTTGCTTACACACAATTTAAGTGCTGCATTAATCTCAACCTTTAGAAGTAGTGGCTGCGCTAGAGCTTATCTGCCGGTTAAGGCCATAATGCGGTTAAACAAAGCTTGGCGGGAATCTTCCGCAGAAGCAAGTTTGGCGGCCACGTTTTCAGCTTGTTCCGAATCTATCTTCAGAGCGTAAATACTTTTTAACAGCATTTCGCCTTTATCTTCAAAATGCACGCCGGAGAGAATAACCTTGCCTTTGCCGTAATTGCGGCCGATAACCGCCGGCTGTTTGCCCGCCAGATTATAGCGAGCCAAAACCTCATTTTCAGCAGGGATAAAAGGTTCAAAATATGGACCGCCGTGATAATGCGCTGTGTATTTGCTGTTATCATTCCAAATAAGCTCAACCGCGGCTGACGAAGCGGCATTTTTATCATACGGACGGATACCAAGCTCTTTATAAAGCGTGCCGATTGCCCTGCCCTCAAGCAAATTAAGTCCGCATTCCGTTACTTTTTTAAGTTCGGGAATATCGGCCTCAAACTCGGTTTGACGACAGGCGTAATAAGCTCCGGCGCAAATGCCGTAATAAATTCCGCCGTTTTGCACATATTCACGGATTTTATCATTGCCCAAAACCTGCAATTTATGACGATACGGCGTACCGGCGCCTCCGGGCATAAAAAAGGCAAGCACTTCATCATTAAGCTCGTTGCCATGAATAATACCGGCGGCGTCAGTAAAACCCACGCTACAACCGCGCGGTTCAAAATATTCACGCAGACCGTCATTTAATGAGGTTGTATCGGAACATCCGTAATCCTGATATATTAAAATTTTAGTTCGCATATAAGTAACCTGACATAGTTTTAAGCATGACCGATAGTATTAACAAAGCGCGCCAGGTCAACTCCGGTTTCATCTAAAGCTCGCTCCCACTTAAATTCATCGGGAGTGTTAAACATTATTTCAGGGTTAGACGGCATTACCAACCAACGGTTGGCCATAATTTCATACTCAAGCTGCTGCGGATTCCACCCCGCGTAACCCATGGCGATAATATTTTTTTCAGGGCCTTTACCTCCGGCAATATCGGTTAAAATATCCATGCTTGAAGAGATGGCGACATTGTTATCTATTTTGAAAGTTCCCGACTTGTTATATTCCGGACTATGCAGCACAAAACCGCGCACTTTTTCAAGCGGCCCGCCGTGATGCAAAAAAATTGAGTTTAAGTCAACAGTCGGGTGCGGCGGCAACGGCACCGATAAATCAACAAAAGTTGCCCAATCCAGTTTTTTGTTGATTATAAAACCCATGGCCCCTTCTTTGCCGTGCGAGCATATATAAATAACCGACTGTCTGAACATATCGTCTTCAGCATCAGGCATTGCAACCAAAAACTTACCGGTTAAAAAATTGTTATTAAAAGCCGCCATTTGTTGTATATATCCTAAAATTATATTTGTTTCTTTAACTTCTTTATTATATCATAAGTTTATAAAAGTAAAAACGTTTTTTTATAATATTCCGCCTGCCATGTTATCATTTTTTAAGTATATAGTGTGTTTTATTTTCTGTTTCAATATCACCGCGGCTGACGCGGCAGAGGTAATTGCCGATTTTGACGAAACTCTGCCGGCGGAATTAGAGGCTTTCGGCAGAGCCGATTTGCCCGATGCCTCGCAAATGCAGAGTATTTTATATAATGAAGACACTAACGAATTGGGGCGTATTATTTTGCTCGGCAAATATTTTGACGCCAAATACCCCGATGACTTAATTAATAATGACTTCAGTAGCGATGTTGCCGCCATTTTTCCGGAATTAACCCAACAAGAAGTTTATGACCGCACCAATTATATTCGCCACGCCGTTAATTTGTATCGTTGGGGGGTTAATAAATACAATAACATAAAAGAAAAACTCACCGTTCCGGAAGAACCGCCGCTGATTGCCGATGATGACGAGTATGATGACCCTAAAAAATATACCTATATTGAAACTGACCCTGATAAAACCGCCGTTGTTTATGATTTTAAAAAAGTTTTGAGTTACGGCAGCAATCCTCGCGATTTAAAAGCCATAGAAGCAAAAAAACAACGCGAAGCCGAAAGCAAACAGCATAAAACCGGATTTGATAAATTTAAAGCCATGGCCAGCAAAATTGAATTTTCAAAACTGCCGTTTTACGGAATTTCATTGCCAAACCCACTGGTAGGCAACGCCGGGGTGGGAGAATGGCTTTACGCGGACGGCTTTAAGGCTCGCTTAATTGCTGAAATTGCCGAAATAAAATCCGCTGACAAATTTTTGGGCGCCATTCACGCGGCCGTTCCGCAACATCGCTTTATGCTTGCCACCAATTTATCGGAAAATTTACAAAAGCCGCGGATTATATTTGAAGAAATGCAAAACATAAAAGCTTACAAAGTTTATTACCCGACTCCGATTAATGTGCTTAATGATAAAATTGTCGGCGGATATGCCGGTGACTTTGCTTTTCCGATTGAGTTTGAAACCATTGAGCCGGATAAACCGATTAAACTTAAAGCCAAAATTGTTTTTAACAGTTGCGACAATGAATTAAACTGCACCTTGACAGACTTTTTGCCTGAGTTGCAAATTGAAACCGGAGATGAAAATAAAACTTCCGGCATGCAAAATTTTATTCGGCAAAGCTTTTATAATCTGCCGCAAAATCAAAATAACGGCTTAACGCTTAAAAATCATTCCGTCACCCTTGATAAAAACACCGGAGAAGTATCGCAATTGCAGTTTGTATTTGCCTTCAAGGGAAAAATAAACAATTTTGCCGTATTTTTAGAAGATGAAAATTACACGGCGTTTACGCGTCCGGCCGTTACCGTCAATGACAATTTAATTTATGTTACGACCGAGCCGCTCGGCAATGCCGATAAGTTGCTCAATACAGAAATTACCGTAACGGCGCGGCTTAATAATTACACCGCCATTACGCAAAAAACCGTGCTCAACACCGATGAGCCTGATTTTAATTTCGGTAATTTAAGCCTTTCGGCCGCCTTGCGTTTTTGCTTATTTGCCGGATTATTATTTACTTTAATGCCGGCCGGTTTGGCATTTTTGCTGTTGATTTTAAGCAAAATGAGCTACGATAAATTGTTACCGTTTATATACGGAATTTTTACCGGAGCCAATATTATTGCGCTGCTTGCCGTTATTTTCTTCGGGGCTGATTTTGTGTGGGGCAGCCAATATGCTTCTTTTGCTTATTTAAGCGTGGTTGCGGCAGGGTGCGCCGTCGTTTTATCCGGTTTAAAATACGCTGAAATTTTACCGCTAAAAAACTATCCGATTGTTTTGTTTGCGGGCGGAGTTTTGCTCAGTTTTTGCCTGCCGCTCACAAACACGACGTTTATCACCTACATCTCCGCTTATTTCAGCGCGGCCGATAAGTGGGAACAGCTGCTTACAGCCAACCTTACGGCAATGGCAACAGCTTTACCATACATCATTTTACTGCTTATCGGCAAAACAAAACAAAATTCGGCTTTACCGCCCAAAGCCCGAAAAGTTGCGCTGACGTTAGCCGTATTTTTATTGCTTATCAGTTTTATTGCCACGCTTGGCCGCATAATTTTACAACTCAGCGGTTGGCAGATTGCCAAATTTATTCTTGTTTTGGCATTTTTTTGGTTGTTGCTTGATTATTTATGCCGCTTTTTACAAGCGCTGCAACAAGTATCGGCGCCGCAAAAACAAAAAGACGTTGCCCGCAAGGTTATCTTAGTGTTATTTGCGCTTATTACCGGCGCTTTTACGTTGATAACTTCACACTTTAAAAGCTCAACGGAGCAATTTAACAACGCATATAATGAAACCGCTTTAAGCGAATACATCGCCACCGGGCATAATGTGTTGGTTTCTATTGCGCCTGACTGGTGTTTCAGGTGCAAACTCAACGCCTTTTTAACCTTTAACGAACGCAATTTTGAACGTTGGAAAACTGATTATAATCTTGTATATATGCCGGTTGACGCAAACAATACGGAGCAAGTTACAAGCCTTTTGAAGCGCTATCATCAAGCCAAATTGCCTTTATACATATTGTTTAATTATCAGTTTGAAAACGGCATTATTTTATCGCCATCGGTTGACGAAACGTCATTTCAGCAGTTGTTGACTGATTTTTAAGCCTCATCATCGCCATCACCCGAAAAAATTTTATATAGCGCTTTGCGATATATCCATAAATTTATCAGGCCGAAAATAAGCGACAGTGAGCCGAACAAATATAAAAAATAATACCAATTAAGCTCGCTTTCCTGCATCAGGACGGTTTGTTTGGTACTGCTTACAAACATTATGGCAACCGCCGTAATGGCAAAAGCAAACACAAAACCTAAAATCCACACGCGTTTAACAATCACGGGCGGAGTGGTAAAACTCATTAAAAGATAAATAAAAAACAAGGCGATAAACAACAATATTTCCATAACACCCTCCTTTGAGCCAAGTGTTATAAAATATAGGCGCTAATCAGCAGTTTTCAATTAACTGTTAAAATTAAGTCCCCAATCAGAATAGCGCGCCGGATCTTCGCCCCAATTTTCACGCACTTTAACAAACAAAAACAAATGAATACGGTCTTCAAGCATTTCTTCAAGCTCACGTCTTGCCGCCTGCCCGATTTTTTTAATCATGCTGCCGCCTTTGCCCAAAACAATAATTTTTTGACTGTCGCGTTCAACATAAATAGTCATTTCAGCTCGTACGGAATTATCCTCACGACGCTCCCATAATTCAGGCTCAACGGTTAAAGCGTACGGAACTTCTTGCCGCAAATATAAAAACAGCTTTTCGCGCACAACTTCAGCCGCCAAAAGTTTAAGCGGCATATCCGACATTTGTTCTTCAGGATAATACCACGGGCTTTCCGGCAAATGAGAGGCTAAATAGCGGTAAAAATCATCAGTTCCCTGTCCGGTTAAAGCCGAAATCATAAAAGTTTCAGAAAAATGTCCGGCCTGATTAAGCTCAGCGCTTAAAGCGAGCAATTTTTCTTTTTGGATTAAATCGGTTTTGTTTAATACCAACACTGCCTCAATGTTATTTTGATTAAGTTTTTCCACAATCGCTTTGGTTTCATCATCAAAGCCGCGCTTTGCGTCAACCACCAAGGCCACCATATCCGAATCTGCCGTTCCGTTCCAGGCTGAAGCAACCATGGCGCGGTCAAGCCGGCGCTTGGGCTTAAAAATTCCGGGAGTATCCAAAAAAATGATTTGGGTATTTTCATAAATACCGATACCTTTAATAACACTGCGGGTGGTTTGCGCCTTAGGCGACACAATAGAAACTTTAGAACCTGCAAAATTGTTGGTTATGGTAGATTTTCCGGCATTGGGAGCTCCGATTAAGCTGACAAATCCGGCGCGGGTGATATTATTTTCAGCCATGATTTTGTTCCAACATTGCAATAAGTTTAGCCGCCGCGTCCTGTTCGGCCAGTTTTTTATTTTTACCGCCGCCGACTGTGCTGCCGCCCCCTTCAACCGAAACCTCAATATAAAAATAAGGTTCATGCTCCGAGCCTTCTTTGCGCAGCAATTTATATACCGGAGCGCCTACCTGAACTTGATGAGCAAGCTCTTGCAAAGCTGTTTTGTTATCTTTTTGCGGCGCGGAGCTTTGGTTAATCAAATGGCGCCAGTGGCGGTCAACAAATTCAATCGCGGTAGTAAAGCCGGCTTCAATGCAAATAGCGCCGGTTACGGCCTCGCCCACGTCGCACAGCACATTTTCATTGACGCACAAGCTTTTCGGTTCGGCTTTAATGTATTTATCAAGCCCCAACTCTAAAGCAATTTGCGCCACCGCTTCTTTACGCACCAACTTGGTAAAGCGAGCCGAAAGCGCCCCTTCAGGCTCAGTCGGAAACAGATTATAAAGCAAGTGCGCCATAGCCACGCCCAAAACCCTGTCGCCTAAAAATTCAAGCCGCTCATAATTTTTGCTGACGCTGCCGGTGCAGCTGCAATGAGTTAAGGCTTGTTGCAACAGCTTTTTATTTTTAAATGTATAGCCTAATTTTGCTTCTAAATTTTCCATAGACTCACCAACTTAATGCAAACGATTAAAAAGCCTTGACCAACGAATAATCTTGGGCCATGTCCACGGTTTGTACCATGCGCCTTTATCATTGTGTGAAAAGAATAAAATTCGGGCTTTGCCGACCAAATTTTCAACCGGAACAAAACCGACGCTGACGCGGCTGTCATCAGAACGGTCGCGGTTATCGCCCATCACAAAAACGTGTCCTTCGGGAACCGTTACTTTGGTGGTGTTATCAACCTGCGGCTCATAATCGGAAACTTCTAAAATGTTATGCTTAAAATTACCGGGCAATGTTTCAGTATATTCGGTATAGGTTTCGGGGCGAACCACAAATTCTTTGAGCGTATAATCGCCGACAACCTCACGCTCAACCATTTTATCATTAATGTACAAGCGTCCTCTTCTTAAATAAAGAGTATCGCCGGGCAGCCCGATTACCCGTTTAATAAAATCAGTTTTATTATCGGCCGGAAATTTAAACACCACAATATCGCCACGCTCGGGCATACTCTGCCATATACGACCCTTAAACGGAATTAAACCGCCCGGAAATGAATAGCGCGAATAGCCGTAAGTGTATTTTGAAACAAACAAATAATCGCCCACCTCAAGCGTCGGATACATAGACCCGGACGGAATACGGAACGGCTCAAACAAAAAACTGCGTATCAACACGGCAATAAGCACGGCATACACCACTGTTTTGATTGTGTCTCCAAAGCCGTCCTTTTTTTTATCTTCCAACATAAAACTTTCCTTATACTTTATTTTAATTTGCTTAATATTAGTCTATTATTTTTTTATATCAAGCGAATTTTATCAGATTTTTCGGTTATTTATATTTCCTTTGGCAGCACCGGCAACATCGGTAAAGGTCATAACTTTTTCCATCACCATTTTAACCTGTGCCGCATTATACGGCTTGTAGCAAAAGTCAGCCCGATAATACGAGCATTTAACATCTTTGGCTTCCGCCGCAAAGCAGAACGGATTTTTATCAAACAGCATAATTTGGCAGTCTTTGGAAAGAGCCTGATATTTTTTGCCGTCACGGCTTAAATCATACCATTTTTCTTTGCGCGAGCAGATACGGCAGTCATTTTCGCGAATACACACCGCGCTGGTAAAGAGCGGAGCGTCTTGATAAACGACAAAGGTGGTTTTAAGCGGCGCAACTACGGTTAATTGTTTTATATTATCAAGCGTATCTTCAATGGCAAAGCTTACCTTTTGCGCGCCGATTGCTTTAGCCTCTTCCATAGCCTCTGAATTAAGCATATAAAGCGGAGTATCAAAGCTTAAATCAACCTCTTTCAGCGGCAACATATCAAGCGCCCAATAATTGCCAACCTCCCATTTTTTATAACCTGCCGCCAACAATTTGTTAATAAGATTGGCAAATATATGCGGATTACGACAAACCGTTGGCAGGGCTAAGCGCAATTTTTCTTGAGGCAGAGATTCAAGTTCGCTCACTGAAGTGTCTGATTTAAGCAAATAAATTATTTCGGCAAATTTATTTATATCAAGCGCGCGCAAACACTCGGCATTGTCGGTTTTTACCACCCATGCGGCCTTCGTATTTTTAATCGGAGCCGAAACCGCGGGCAAAACCCCGTGTTTTGAGCTGATTTCAATTTGCGCATATAAATCGCGACGCAATTTGTTAATTTCCGAAACCGGTACAAATAAGTTTTGTTTGTTTTCAAGTTGCAAAGAATTTAGGCTTAACGCCGTGCCGCCGGTTTTGTTAAACGAATCGGCAAAGGCCTCTTTTACTTTGCCGGCATTAGCGGCCGGAACAAAATTTCCGCTTATCTCCGCTCTTTTACCGGAGCAGGAGGCAATAACTTTGCACGGAGTTACCACAATGCTGACATCAACTTCCGCCCTGTTGCAAAATTCGTGCGGTTTGGGTTTGGTGTACGGATAAGCGCCTTTAACCTCGCTTGATGAAGCCAAATAAATATTCTGCCCCGCCGATAAAAACGGATAATCAGGCGGAAGCTCAATCGTAACATAATCACCGGCGGCGGAGTTCAAAACTTTTTTACCGGCAACTTTTATATTTTGCACTGAAAATCCGAAAGGTTTTTCATCGCCCGCCACGTCTATTTGCAAGCCGTCAAAGCGACCGATTTTATGATTGGCGGTAAAGCTGAGCCACCCCTTTTTAACTGCCTCAACCTGACCGATAAGCAAACCGCGATGGCCTACAAAATTTACGTCGGTAACATCTTTGTTTTTGCCGTTAAAGTGAAATTGGCACCACGGACGTGAAAAAATTTGCTTAATATGTTCTTCAGTGAGCGTATCGGCGCCCTTGCCGTCTAATATGTTGCGATAATAAGAGGTTACCGCCGCAACATACAATGCCGACTTTTTGCGTCCTTCAATTTTAAGCGAGGTAACCGGCATTTTAAGCACATCTTGCTTCAGCGCCATATCTTTCATTGAAAAAATATGATTTTTACCTCCCTTGCCGCTAAAGCATGAACGGCACGGATACAAACATTTACCGCGGTTAGCGCTGCGTCCGGCTTCCAATGATGAAAACTGGCACAACCCGCTGTAACTGTAACAAAGCGCGCCATGAATAAACGCCTCGGTTTCAAGCCCATCGGTAGCGGCAATATCTTTAATTTCAGGCAGTGAAAGCTCACGGGCAATAACCACGCGGGTAAAGCCCAAGCTTTTTAGGAACAGCGCCCCTTCTTTATTATGCACCGCCATTTGCGTACTGGCGTGCATTTCAAGCTCGGGATAACTTTCATGTATTACGCGGGCAACGCCTAAATCTTGCAAAATTACCGCATCAATACGGCAATTAACGCAAATATTAAGCGTTGCTAACAATTCCGGCAGTTCGTGCTCTTGCACCACCGTGTTTACCGCCGCATACACTTTGCGCCCTAAATGGTGCGCATACGCCGTAAACTCGTTTAAGCTTTCAGCATCAAAGTTAGCGGCGGTTGCTCGCGCCGAAAAGTGTTGTAAACCCAAATAAACGGCATCAGCACCGTAATATAACGCGGCATAACCGGCTTCAATATCGCCCGCCGGAGCCAAAAGTTCCTGCTTCATTTTTAAAACCTTAAAGTTAAAATATCGGCTTAAAATTATTGCGCAAATACCGGATTGTCAAGCATTTTAACGAACTATACCGTTACGGCAAAGCTCGGCAAATATCGGCGTGTTCAGCTTTAAGCTTTTTATTACCGTTGCCGGTGAAAAATCACCCGTCAATTCTGAAGTGGTGACTTTGCCGTTTTTAACCGTTTTAAGCTCAGCGCTCGGAAGTTCTGACTTTCCGATACAAGACGACAAATAAACAAACGCTTCATCATTATTTTGCAAATTATCAACCGCCAATTTGCGCGCTAAAATATTTAAGCTGACATCGGCCTTGCCGGCATCTTTGCCCCAAGGTGAGCCGCCACCGACCGGACAGTTAAGCGAATAAAAATCGCACGCCAGTTTACGCCCCGTAACCCCGCAATCGGCAATCGCGGAATGGCAGGTATAAATTCCGGTGCCGTTAACAATCAGTTTTTCAGGTTTCTGTTCCAAAACTTCAGTCGCAAAGGCGCTTAAATCTTCGGTTTTAAGCATCGGAACGGCAACAACGGCGGTTTTAATTTTACCGTTATCATCAATGGTAATCTGCGTTTTAATATCTAACCCCAAATTATCGCTTTGCAAAGCTTTGCCGTAAAGAGCGCGGTTTAGTTTTTTAGCTAAATACAATTCAGGCGGCTGTTTGCCGTTGCCTTGACAGGCAAAGCCGGCAAAAACGCCCTGATCTCCCCAACCTCCGTTGTGCACGCCCTGATAAATTTCAGCTGACTGAGCTCCGATTAAATTAACAATTTTGAGCCTGTCGGCACTGATGGCATTATCGCCCCAAATTAAAGCATAGCGCTTGTTATAGCCAATTTCGGCCACCGCCTGACGCACATAATCATCAACAAATTGCAAGCTGATATTGCCGCATACCTCACCGCCCAAAATAACGGTGTCGTCTTTGATTAATACTTCAACGGCATAGCGCACGTTTTTATCTTGCTCTATCATTCTGTCTAAGATAAAGCTTGAAATATAATCGGCGGTTTTGTCAGGGTGACCTAAAGATACAGATTCTGCTGTTTTAAACATTTTATATTCTCCTGTTTAGTCCGTTTATGGTGCCGGACAATTCGGTTAAATCCACACATTACAGATTTGGCGTATCATTATCCTTGACAACTGTCAAGCAAAACTTCATAAATTATAGCATTGAGGAGAAAATTAATGAAAATTGCCATTATCGCCGCCATGGACAAAGAAGTTAAATTAATGCAGTCTTTGGCATCTGCCGATGTATCGGTATTTAAATCCGGCATCGGTAAAGTTGCCGCCGCCGTTAAAACCGCGCAGATTATTTCAGAATATCATCCTGACTTAATTATTAATTCAGGCGTGGCCGGCGGGCTTGACAGCTCTCTTAACATCGGCGATACGGTTTGCGCGGAAATAGTATGCTATCATGACGTTTGGTGCGGCGAGCCTAACGCGTACGGACAAGTGCAAGGTTTTCCGCTATTTTATAAATCGGACACAAATATTACCGCCTTGATTGACGCTAAAATTAAAAAAGGGCTGATTGTCAGCGGCGATAAGTTTATAACCGCGCCTGAAGAGTTAGCTATGCTAAAAAATAAATTTCCTGAAGCTTTGGCGGTTGATATGGAATCTGCCGCCATTGCGCAAACGGCCTTTATGCTCAACACTCCGTTTGTTAGTCTGCGCTTAATCAGCGACACTCCGGGAGCTCAACACCACCAAGAGCAGTATGACAATTTTTGGCGCAATGCGGCGGAAACCTCATTTGAAAATTTGCAAACTTTGTTAAATAAGATTATGCAACTGAACGCGAATTAACCGGACGATTAATTACGGCGTCAATAATCTGCTTCATCAATCGCGGCTGATTAATAAAGTGAAACACCACTTTTGAAGTTCCGGTACCGGAAAACAAAATATCGCCATAGTTAAAAATGCGCCCTAAAATGCTTTGCCTGATTTCAACCGATTCAATGCGTTCGCGGTGCAATTCCTCAGTGGTAACATTAATCACGCCGGTTCTTTTAACCACCCGTTTATTGGTGCAAACCATTTCAATTAAATTACGTTTAAGCCAAGAAGAAATCGTAAAAATCAGCAGAGCAACTACCGGCAACCACAGCGCCCAATAATATATAGGCTGATTATAACGAATAAGAACTTTGGTATAACCTAAAGCCCAAAACACCGCCATAAATGAAAGAGCCGTTAATGAAAAAGGAATTATTAAAGCAAAATAATGCAGTCTGCCCACCAGTTCAATTTCTTCCCCGGGGGTTAGCGTGCTGGCCGTATAGCTGTATCTTCCTAGCATTTAGTTCTCTCCATTATTATTTTTTTATAAATTACAACACTTTTTTTTTATTTGTCAAATACAATTATTAACAACAAGCATTTTGTCATTTACATCTGCCGAAATGCTTTGGTGATAATGCCTCCGCCGATGATTATATCGCGATAATACAAAACCACCGATTGCCCGACAATAACCGCCTTTTGCGGCTCCCTAAAATCAACTTGCATCGTACCATCAGGCAAAGGCTTAGCAGTGGCCTTGACCGGCTCTTGCACCGAACGAACTTTAACATAAATATCGGTTTCCTCATCTAAATTATCAATCGCCACCCAATGCAGCCTATCAGCCAAAAGTCCGGTATAAAGCGCTTCTTCTTCATAACCGACCACCACTTCATTAGTTTGCGGTTTAATATCAAGCACATACAAATTGCGTTCGGTTTCAATGCCTAAGCCTTTTTTCTGCCCGATATTATACTTCCAGATTCCGGAATGCCTTCCGACAACGGTCCCGTTTTGCAGAACAAAATTACCAAATATATTGTTTTGTTGCAAAACATCGCTCATATCGCCGTTGTAAAAATTTTGCATTTTAGTTTTTTCATCAATTTGCAACCCGAGCTTTTCCGCCAAATACACAACTTCATCATAAGTATGAAGCCCGAGCGGCAAAACCATTTGCGAAAGCTGCTGTTGCGACAAGCGATATAAATAATATGATTCATCATGCTTTTTTTCTAAGCCGCGCATTAATAAATAACGACCGTTGTTGCCAAGCGAAACACGAGCATAATATCCGGTGGCAAATTTATCAAACTTCAGCCCGCGCACTCTTGCAATTTGCGGCAGAACGCCAAATTTAACCACCGAATTGCAGATTACGCACGGATTTGGCATAATTCCGTTCGGATATTCTTTTTGCAAACAATCAAGAACATAATATTTGAACTCAGAACTGCAATCAAACACATAATGCGGAATATCTAAAATTTTTGCGTGCTGTTTGGCTTTTTCAATATTATACTGCTGAAACTGATTAAAACAGCCCTTTTCTTTTACATACTTGCCATAATTTTTATCATCATTCCACAGTTTCATGGTGGCGCCGATAACCTTATGCCCCACGCTTTTAAGCAAATAAGCGGTTATTGCCGAGTCAATGCTTCCGTCTAAGCCCACCAATATTTTCATGTAGTCCTCCGTTTATGCGACGTAATTTATTATTTTTTCCGCCAGCTTTTTATTATTGGTTGCAATCATTTTGTTTTGTTTCATATTCTGTTCATAGTTTAGTCGGTCGGCATAAACTTTATTTAAGGTATCAAGCAACATGCCATCCGCGCCGATTTGTTCATCGGCAACAACTTCTGCGTACCCCTTATTTTGGAATGACTTAGCGTTCAACATTTGCTCGCCGCGGCTTGAACCAACCGGCAACGGCACCAAAAGCATCGGCTTGCACAAACTTAAAAGTTCAAAAATAGAATTTGAACCGGCGCGAGAAATTACAACATCGGCGGCTTTCATAAAATCTTTTAATTCGGCGTCAACATACTCAAACTGCTTGTAACCTTTAACATCAGCGCCTTCTTCAGTTTGCCCTTTGCCGCAAATATGTATAATTTGGTATTTTTGCAAAAGCTCCGGCAGATTATTGCGCACGACTTGATTTAAACTTTTGGCGCCCAAACTGCCGCCGATAATCATTACTATCGGCTTTTTGGCATCAAAACCGCAATAGGCGCAAGCTTTTTCTTTGCTTCCGTTTTTAAACCTATCGGATAAAACCGGTCCGATATGCTCAACTTTTGACTTATTTTTAACATAATTTACCGTGTCGGCAAAAGTGGTAAAAAACTTTGACACAAACGGCAATGACATTTTGTTTGCCAATCCGGGAGTAACGTCAGATTCGTGCATTATCACCGGCCGGCCGTTAATTTTTCCGGCCAGCACCACCGGAAATGATACAAACCCGCCTTTAGAAAAAATTATGCTCGGTTTTTCTTTAAACACAATCCAAACGGCTTGCAGCACGCCGACCGGAATTTTAAGCATATCCAAAAAATTCTGCCATGAAAAATAACGCCGCAGCTTGCCGGTTGCTATCGGATAATATTTTACATCGGGCAGCTTGGCAATTAAATCAGCTTCAATGCCGTGATACGAGCCGATGTAAACAACTTGCCAGCCTTGCTCCAAAAACACCGGAATTAATGCCAAATTAAGGGTAACGTGACCGGCCGAACCGCCGCCGGTAAAAATAATTTTTTTACTCATTGCCAACCTCTTCAGTAATTTGCGGAAGCTCGGTATCTTCATATCCTATGCTCAGATTTTTAGTTACCTTGGCTCCTTTTTCTTTAAGTCTGCCGGCCAAAGACAAAGCATTGCCTTTGCCGGTGGAAAGTTTGTTCATTGCCTGCTCATAATTTTTACGAGCACTTTCTATTGATTTATCAATATGCTTCATATCTTCAACAAAGCCGACGATTTTATCATACAGCGAGCCGCCGATAGTGGCAATTTCCGCCACATTGCGGTTTTGGTTTTCAATCTGCCACAAGTTTTCAATCGTGCGCAATATCGGCAATAACGATGACGGAGTGGTAATGGCAATGTTCTTTTTATAAGCGTAATCATAAAGACTGTTATCCGCCCTAACCGCCTCAACATACGCGCTTTCAACCGGAATAAAAATCACCACATAATCAAGCATGTTGTTTTTAATAAGTTTTTGATAATCTTTGCCCGCCAACTCGTCTATGTGCTTTTTAACGCACTGAATATGGCGCTGCAAATAAACCTGTCGCATGCTGTCATCATCGCAGTTAACATAATTTACATAGTCATTAAGCGAAACTTTGGAATCTACAATCACACTGCGGTCGTTCGGCAATTTAATAATCACGTCGGGACGCAACATGCGGTTATCATCATTACGGAAAGTTTCCTGCGTAACGTAATTAATGCCTTTTTGCAGACCGGAAATTTCTAAAATACGCTCAAGCTGAAATTCGCCCCAATTACCCTGAATTTTTTTATTGCCCTTTAAGGCCGCGCTTAAATTTTCAGCGTCTTTACTTAAAGTTTGGTTTAAATTAAGCAGGTTTTTAAGCTGTTCGTCAAATGACGATTTATTTTTAAGGCTGTCTTCATGCGCGCTTTCAACCTTGGTTTTAAAATCGGCGATTTGCTGTTTAAATGGCTCTAACACCAAACCGAGCACGTTTTTCTGCTCTTCATTAAAGCGGCGTTGTTGGCTTTGAATAACCTCATTAGAAACATTTTTAAACCGCTCGGTCATTTCCTCTTTGTTTTTTTCAAGGTCGGCAAGTTTTGCTTCCAGATATTTTTTTTGATTTTCATAGTCAGATTTAAGTTTGGTGTTTTCAGCAAGCAGTTGCGAATTTTCAGCGGCATAGTTTAAGCAGCGCTCTTTTAATTCAGTGATATTTTTTTCACTTGCGGCAAGCAACACATTGTTCTGAGCCTGCTGCAGCTCAAGTTTGCGAAATTTAACCGATTTATAAATCAGCATAACCAATACTAACAGCGCAAACCCGGCTGACGCTCCGCAAATTATAATCTGATATTCCGGCATTTGTTATTTTCTCCTTATCAGCAGAGTTTAGCGCGACTGCCGATTTTTGCAAGCAGATATATTAGTTTTTTAACACTATTGCTTCGGCTGCTTTTAACCCGTCAACCGCCGCGGAAGTTATGCCTCCGGCATATCCGGCTCCTTCGCCGCACGGGTACAGCCCTTTTACCGAGCTTTGCATAGTTTCATCGCGCAGGATACGTATCGGTGACGAACTACGAGTTTCCGGCGCGGTCAATACCGCGTCAGAGCTTGCAAAACCTTTGAGTTTTTTATCCATTTCAGTAATAGCCGAGCGCATGGTGGCAACCACTTGCGGCGGCAGAACGTTTTGAATAGTGCCGAGCGTTACTCCGGGTTTATATGAAGGCTGCACTCCGCCTAATTTTTTACTTTCGCGGGATTTTAAAAAATCACCGACCAACTGCGCCGGAGCATGATAATTTTTGCCGCCGGCCACAAAGGCAGCCTCTTCAATTTTTTGCTGAAAATACATACCGGCAAGCGGGTGTTTGGAGGCAAAATCTTCCGTCCCGACCCCGACCAAAAGCGCGGCATTGGCATTTTCGGTATCGCGGGCATATTCGCTCATGCCGTTGGTTACAACTCTGCCCTGTTCAGAGGCCGCCGCAATTACGCTCCCGCCGGGGCACATGCAAAAGGTATAGGCGGAGCGTCCGTTTTTAAGATGTACCGCCAGTTTATAATCGGCGGCGCCCAAACCGTTTATTTTTTCAGCTCCGTACTGCGCCTTGTTAATCAGGCTTTGTTTATGTTCTATACGCGCCCCGACCGAAAACGGTTTTTGCTCTATCGGGATGTGTTCATTATACAGCATTTCAAAAGTATCGCGCGCGCTGTGCCCGATAGCAAGCACCACATTTTCAGCCGCAAATTGTTTAATATTGCCGCCCGTATCAGTCACTTCAATCCCGATAATTTTATCATCATTAATCAGCAACTTGTTTAAACGGTGTTCAAAGTAATATTTACCGCCTAAATCCTCAATTTTGCGGCGGATATTTTTTACCATTTTAATCAGCTTATCGGTGCCGATATGCGGCTTGGCCAAATATAAAATTTCTTCCGGAGCGCCGGCTTGCACAAATTCATGCAAAACTTTACGCACATATTTGTCTTTTTTAATGCCGGTCATCAATTTGCCGTCTGAAAAAGTGCCGGCGCCACCCTCGCCGAACTGCACATTGGAAACAATGTTCAAATTGCCGCTTTGCCAAAAGGTATCAACATCTTTTTTGCGCGCGTCGGCATCTTTGCCGCGCTCAAACACCAACGGGCACAAACCGGCTTCCGCTAACGCCAACGCCGCCGCCATACCGGCCGGACCGCTGCCGATAACCACCGGCGGAATTTGCATTTTTACCTGCGGTAATGTATATTCTTCAACATCTTTAAGGGGCTCAATATCATTATTTAAGGCAATATCAGCCTCATTTTTAAGCTTGCAATCAACCGAAATCACATAACAAATATTGCTTTTATGGCGAGCGTCCACCGACTTTTTAGCTAACTTTACAGCGCTGATTAAGTTGGTTGCAATACCGAGTTTTTCTGCCGCCAAGCGCTTCAAATCCGCATCATCGGCATTAAGCGGAAGTTTCAGATTACTAATTCTCAGCATTTAACGGGATTCCTAACAAAAAGTAATTATACAAACGGGAAGGCAAAGCAAGCTCATTGCTTAACTCTTCAACCGAATAGCCTTGTTCAAGCAAGGTTTTTTCATCAGAATATAATGAGGTTCCAAGCCCTAACCGTCTGCCTTCAATTTGCGCGCCTAAACTTTCAACCAAAGTCGGGAAAATGTCCATGGCGGTAAAATGCCGATTATAGCGATATTCCGATTGCGGCGCGTTAATAAACAAATTAAACACTCTGCGGTCATCACCCTTTTTCCAAACATTGCCTTTCATCATTAAATGATCGTCAAGCACGGCAATTACCGTGTTGTCGGCAAACGGCTGCGCTTTAATCCATTTAACAAAATCGGCAATCTGCATATCGCCGCAAGAAATAACATTATTAATCCGTTTTTTGCGCGGATATTTTTTAGGACATACTCTTTTGTCAAAGGTATCGGTGCCAAAGTGCGTATCCATGGTCATAACCGTAAACGCAAACGGTTTGTTTTGTTCAGAAAGAGCGGTAATTTCGCGCTTGGCATATTCAAAAATATCAGCGTCTTTGATATGGCGTTTTAAGTTATTGCGATTTGTGCCGGTTAGCGCCTGTTGGTCAAGCAGCCGCACATTGCCGTGGCTTTGCAAAAATCCGTCAGTATCAGAAAATTCTGCCGGAGTACCAATCATAAATGACTGTGCATAGCCGTTAATTGCTAAAATATTTGATAAGCAAACCGCATGGTTAAACAATCCGCCATCAGGATTAAACGCATCGGAGCGGTCAAACATCGGAACTTTAAGCGGCAGTCCGCAATATTGCGCCAACAATCCGCCCTGCGTAAAATTAATGCCGTCAAACTGAAAACCGCCGCCGATTTTTTCGGTATCGCTGAAATTAAGATTTTTCTCCGCCAACTTAGTCAGCTCCGGCATTAAATTATCACCAAAGTAGTACGGATTCATAAATCCGGTTTCCATAGATTCGGCAAAAATAACTATCAGATTCTTTTTGCTTTCAGGAAACGTAATGTTTACGCTATCAGGAAAAACATAATTCTTTTCATAAAAATCAGAGTATTGCAAATTGTTTTTGTGCATAAAATACTCGGCAACCACCACCAAATTTAAGCGGCATATCGTGTATAAAAATGATGATGTCAAAAACAACCACGCGCCGATTTTACATGCGCGGTGCAAATAATTTTTCCAAAGCGGACGCAGTTTTACGGCCATATAATAAAGCAGGCTCACGCCCAAAACCACGGCAAAAGCTAAAATCAGGCTTCTTTTAGCCCATGATTCAACCAAGCGCGGCTCAAAAAACTGCGGCTGATAAATATGGAACATAATTTGGCTGTACGTAACTTCGCCAAAAGTTTTAAGAACCCAACCGGTGGTACCGATTAAGATACAGGCAATAAAGATTAAAATTAAACTTAACATTTTGTTTTTAACTCTCTGATTTTGATAATACCAATGTACCCGTTCATATTGATATTGCAAGCAACTTAACATATTTATGCCCACGGTATTATAAATTTTTTCAGGCATCGCTTATTGACAAAAAATTTTCGCAGTGCTATCGTCGCGTTATTCACTAAATTTTTTTGTTATGGAAAAATTGTTAAATTATTTGCGGTTCGGGCATCACATAGTTGTGGACGAACTTTCAGGCTGGGACGATGATGCTTATCTTCCGGGATTTTTTTATGCTGAGCTTAAACCGGGCGAGAGCATTCTGGTTGCGTCTGACGGCAGCAGGTTTACATCATCCGGCAACAAATTGCGCCGCGGCAATTCTCTTATGGCGCTGCTGACAAAAGGCGATGAAACGGTTGAAAAAACCGTACTCGGCAAATGTTGTAAAATTACCGCCGGTGGCACAACACGCTATCTGCCGGTAGTTATTGCCACCGCCGGAGACAATGTGCAATACTTTGCGCCGGTGTGCGGTAACCCTGAAGAACTTAATTCATTTTTGGCCATGGCGCGGAGCTTTTGCGATGAGCACCAAGACGTTCCTTGGTGGCTGTATGAAAAAACCGAAAAGCTTGCCGCTTGGTTGCAAGAGCATAACCCCAGATGGGTTTAAGCTTTAATCATGCAATTTAAAAAACCGTAAATCTGTTATAGATTTACGGTTTTTTATTATCGGAATATCGTTATTCTTCTGAAGTTGTTTCCGGTTCGGTAATAGTATCAACCGCCGCCTCATCAACATCTGCGGCGCTGTCACCCAAAACTTCGGAACCGGTTTCTTCTTCAAGTTCCTCATCATCACCGGCATCGGCGTTAAGCCATGTTACCGACACAACCTTTTCATCATCGGCAGTGCGGAACAAAATAACGCCCTGAGTTTTACGACCGGCAACACGAATATCGGCAACCGGCATACGAATAAGTTTGCCACCGTCGGTAACCATCATAATTTGGTTATCGTCTTCAATCGGGAACGAGCTTACAACTTCTTTGTTACGAGCCGACATTTCCATATTGGCAATACCCTGTCCGCCACGGCCGGTAACGCGATATTCATACGATGATGTGCGTTTACCGTAACCGGTTGAAGTTACAGTTAAAATAAACTCCTCACGATCTTGCATTTGCTTAAATTCTTCAGGCGTAAGCAATGAGAGCGCTCCGGTTTGTTCGGCGGTAACGTTTGCATCATCTACGGCTTCGGCTTCCATGTGCTTAATTACCGACGAAACTTTTAAGTATTCATCGCGCTGTTCGGTAGTTGCGTCAATGTGTTTGAGCATAGACATTGAAATTACTTCATCACCGTCGCTTAATTTAATGCCGCGAACACCGGTTGAGTTACGACCTACAAACACGCGAACATCAGTTACCGGAAAACGAATACATTTGCCGCTCTTGGCCGCCAACATAACATCGTTATCTTCCGTGCAGAGCATAACATTAACCATTTTATCGCCTTCATCAAGCTTCATGGCAATTTTGCCGTTAGTCTGAACATTAACAAAATCCATCAATGAGTTGCGGCGCACATTACCCTGCGCGGTTGCAAACATAATAGACAGATTTTTGCAATCTTCCTCATTTTCCGGCAATTTCATAATGGTGGTAATGTTTTCGCCGGCATCAAGCGGCAACAGGTTAATAAACGGCTTGCCCTTAGAAGTCGGCGAACCGAGCGGAAGCTTATAAACTTTCATTTTATAAACCAATCCTTTAGATGAGAAGAACAGCACCGGCGTGTGGGTTGAAGCAACAAACAAACGGGTAACAAAGTCTTCTTCTTTGGTGGCCATACCTGACTTGCCTTTACCACCGCGTTTTTGCGCTTTGTAGGCATTGAGCGGAACGCGTTTGATATATCCGGCTTCGGTAACCGTAACTACCATTTCTTCACGCTGAATCAATGATTCAATATCAGTATCATACTCAATATCTTCAATTTTGGTCAAACGCGGAGTGGCGTATTCATCTTTAACGGCAACCAATTCATCACGCATAATAGCATAAAGCTTTTCACGGCTGGCTAAAATAGAAAGATATTCTTTAATATCCTCGCCCAAACCGACTAATTCTTCATGAATTTTATCACGTTCCAAACCGGTTAAACGTTGCAATTTTAAGTCAAGTATAGCTTTAGCCTGATCTTCCGACAAGCGATAAAAGCCGTTTTCAACTTTACGGTCTGGTTCGTCAATGAGTTTAACCAAAACCTCAACATCACCTGCCGGCCATGCTTTGGCAAGCAAAGCGTCTTTTGCATCTTGCGGGCTGGGAGCGGTACGAATAAGCTCAATCACCGGATCAAGATTTTCAACTGCAATGGCAAGACCAACCAATAAATGCGCGCGGTCACGAGCTTTATTCAGTTTAAAGATAGTCCGACGGCGGATAACTTCTTCACGAAACTCAATAAAGGCGGCGATAATATCTTTTAAGGTCATCATCATCGGACGCCCATGGTTAATTGCCAACATGTTCATACCGAAACTGGTTTGCAACGGAGTGTATTTATAAAGCTGATTTAATACTACATCGGCCTGAAAATCTTTTTTAATTTCAATAACTACGCGCACGCCCTGACGGTCTGACTCATCGCGAATATCGGAAATGCCGTCAACCTTTTTGTCTTTAACCAATTCGGCAATGCGGGTCACCAACGCGGCTTTGTTTACCTGATACGGAATTTCATGAACGATAATCGCTTCTTTGTCTTTGCGGATTTCTTCAATGGTGCATTTAGCGCGCATCATTACCGAGCCGCGGCCGGTTAAATAAGCTGATTTCGCGCCGCCCTGACCTAAAATAAGGCCGCCGGTCGGAAAATCAGGTCCGGGGACAATATTAATTAAGTCATCGGCGGAAATATCCGGATTGTCAATATAAGCGCAGCAAGCGTCAATAACTTCGCCAAGGTTATGCGGCGGCATATTGGTGGCCATACCGACGGCAATACCATTGGAGCCGTTTACCAGCAAATTCGGGAAACGTGCCGGCAAAACAGTCGGCTCTTGCACGCTTTCATCATAGTTCGGCATAAAGTCTACGGTATCATACTCAATATCTTCAATAAGTTTATGAGCAACTTTGGCTAAACGGGCTTCGGTATAACGCATGGCGGCAGCGCCGTCACCGTCCATTGAGCCGAAGTTACCTTGTCCGTCAACCAGCGGCAAGCGCATTGAAAACGGTTGCGCCATGCGTACCATAGCTTCATAAACCGAGCTGTCACCGTGCGGGTGATATTTACCGAGAACTTCACCGACGATACGTGCCGATTTACGATACGGTTTAGTGCAATCATAGCCGTTTTCATACATGGCGTAAATAATACGGCGATGAACCGGTTTAAGACCATCGCGCACATCAGGCAACGCGCGCGAAACAATAACGCTCATTGCATAATCCAAATACGAACGGCGCATTTCTTCGCTAATCATGGTCGGGGTAATGTTTTCGGCGACTGTCGGAACAGCGGTAATTTCATTTTCTTCCATAGACTTTTCCTTATTTTTACAATTAAATTCAGAATCTGAGGGCAGAATAGCAAAATTATCGGTTTTTCTAAAGCAATTTTTAAGTTTTATGCCCAACAAAAAACGGCATTTTCTTCTGTACGGGCAAAAAAAATGCCTTAAAATTGATTTCAAGGCATAAAAGTTAATAAAATCGGCACTGATTTTTATTCGGCGATAAAACCGCCGCTTTCTTTTGCTTCAGAATCATCATCTGAAAACTTATCAGCAACAACGTCTTTGGTTTTATCATAACCGTCTTTAATCATTTGTTTGGTTTGCGCGGTAACATCAGAGGTAACTTCGCCAACCGTGGAATCTTTATTGAACGTTCCGTTATAAAAACCCACGCCGAGCAAATAAATAATTATGATAATCAGCGCGTATAACATATATTTTAGCAGCGTTCCCATGCTTTTCTCCTTTGCCAAAGGTTAAACTTCAAGCAAATAAATAAGCACGGTTTAATATATTTCAATGCTAAGTATCAGCGGCGGGCAAACAACTTTTCAATATCGGAAAGTTTCAGCTCCACATAAGTCGGGCGCCCGTGGTTGCACTGTCCGGAATGTTCGGTATGTTCCATATCGCGCAACAAGCGGTTCATTTCATCAATATTTAAGCGGCGACCGGCTCTGACCGAACCATGACAGGCGATGGTGGCGCAAATATGGTGCAATTTGTCGGTTAAGGCAAACTCTCCGCCCCATTCGGCAATTTCAGCCGCCAAATCGCAAATCAGCTTATGAATATCGGCGCCGGAAATAAGCGCCGGAATTTCACGCACAATCACCGCCTGCGGACCAAATTCTTCCACAATCAGCCCCAACTTAGCCAAATTGTCGGCTTGCGACATAATTTTTTCTTTTTCGGAATAGCTTAAATCAATAATCTCAGGTATAAGCAGCATTTGGGTTACAACTTTGTGCTCTGCCGCCAGGTCGGCTTTAAGTTTTTCCATCACTATACGTTCATGCGCCGCATGTTGGTCAATAATGATAATGCTATCGGGTGTTTGCGAGATAATATAGGTATCATGGAACTGCGCTTTGGCCAAGCCCAACGGTCCGATTTCAGAATCCGCATTTTGCGGTTCGGAAGGCTCTTCAACTTTAATTGAATAAAAACCCGCCAAATCAGGCAAATCGGCTTGCGCGCGCCGCGGCATCGGCGCTGAAAACGACGGCATTTTAATGGCGCGGGTTTCTTCCGCCAAATTAACGGTTTCGGGAATATCCGGCGGCAAAACCGACTGCTGAGGCTGCGTATAGGTTTGAGTGTAAGGTTGAGCGGCAAAATCAGGAATGTTATCACGCACAAATTCAGCCAAATTTAAGGTGTTGGCGGCGGTTTTATCACCTAATGACAAAGCGTGTCTGATTGAACCGACCAACAATCCGCGTACGGTTGCCGCGTCATAAAAACGAACTTCCGCTTTGGCAGGGTGAACATTAACATCAACATAAGCCGGATTAACGTCAATAAACAGCGCGCACAACGGATAGCGGTTAGACGCAAGCACGTCCTGATAAGCGCCTTTAATGGCGCCGAGCAACAGTTTATCACGCACCGGACGGCTGTTTACAAACAAATATTGCGATAACGAATTAGCCTTGTTTAAGGTCGGCAGGCTGATATAACCGCTGATGCGCACATCATCGCGCGAGGCATCAATCAGCAGCGAATTTTCAGCAAATTCTTTGCCCATAACTTCGCTCAAGCGTTTAAGACGGGCGTCAAACAATTCGCCCTGACAGGCATTAAGCGCTATTTTCTTTTTATCTTCGCTGTACAAATAAAAAGATATGTGCGGGTTGGCCATGGCAATGCGGTTGACAATATCATAACACTGCGCCGCTTCTGAAGCGTCGGCTTTCAAAAACTTTAACCTTGCCGGAACCGCATAAAACAAATCGCGAACTTCAATGCGGGTGCCCTGCGTATGCGCCGCCGGCATAATTTCAGACTTGTGCCCGCCGTTAATTTCACACTTCCAGGCATTTTCAGCCCCTTTAGTGCGTGTGGTAATGCTCATGCGGGCAACCGCGGCAATAGAAGGCAGCGCCTCGCCTCGGAAGCCTAAGTGTTTGATGTTAAACAAGTCATCATCCGGCAACTTAGAGGTGGCGTGCCGTTCAACCGCCAAATTAAGTTCATCTTTATCCATGCCTTTACCGTTATCAGTAATTACAATCAGATTTTTACCTCCGCCGATTAACGACACCTCAATTTTATCGGCGCCGGCGTCAATAGCGTTTTCAACCAACTCTTTTACCACCGAGGCAGGGCGTTCCACCACTTCACCGGCGGCAATTTGGTTGATTAAATTATCAGGTAAAATCCGAATCGGCATTTTATTTTCTCAGCTTTTTAATGGTTTTAATCAATGACAAAGTTGAAGAATCATGCTCCGAGCCGTGAATATTGCCCTCAAGCTCAGGCAAAATTTTAAGCGCAAGCTGTTTGCCGAGTTCAACGCCCATTTGGTCAAACGAGTTAATATTCCAAATTACGCCCTGAACAAAAACTTTATGCTCATAAAGCGCAATCAGCATACCGAGTGAGAACGGGTCAATCTTTTTAAGCAGCATGGTGTTAGACGGGCGGTTGCCGCTAAAGCTTTTATATTTTTTCAAAAACTCGGCTTCTTCTTTGGTTTTTCCGGCTTGGCGGAGTTCTTCCGCCGCCTCAGCCATGGTTTTGCCCTTCATTAACGCCTCGCCTTGCGCTAACACATTAGAGAGCAAAATTTGGTGATGATTGCCAAGTTCATTATGGGAAATGGCCGGCACGATAAAATCAACCGGAACCATCTCAGTGCCTTGGTGCAAAAGTTGGAAAAACGAGTGCTGAACATTGGTGCCGGCGCCGCCGAACAATACCGGTCCGGTGGCGTATTTTACGAAGTTGTTGTTGCGATCAACCGACTTGCCGTTGCTTTCCATATCAAGCTGTTGCAAATAAGCCGGCAGATATTGCAAATATTGGTCATAGGGCACAACCGCATAGCGATGAACATTGAAAAAGTTATTATACCACACGCCGAGCAAGCCCAAAATAACCGGCAGATTTTTTTCAGGCTCGGCAGTGCGAAAATGCTCGTCCATAGCGTGCGCGCCGTCTAACAGTTTTTCAAAATTTTCAAAGCCGACGGCAATGCAAATAATCAGCCCAATAGCTGACCACAATGAATAACGACCGCCCACAAAGCTCCAGAAAGCAAACATATTGTCAGGATTAATGCCGAATTTAACCACTTCTTCTTTGTTGGTGGAAAGGGCTACAAAGTGTTTATCAACCGCATGTTCGCCAAGCGCGTTTACCAACCATTTGCGGCAGGTTCGGGCATTGGTTAAGGTTTCAATAGTGGTAAAAGTTTTGGAAGCCACAATAAATAAAGTGGTTTCAGGGTCTAACTTATTTAACACTTCAGCGCAAGCGGTGCCGTCAATGTTAGAAATAAAGTAACAGTTAATGTCTTTAGCCCAATAGCGGCGCAAAGCCTCGCAGACCATAACCGGTCCCAAATCAGAGCCGCCGATGCCGATGTTGACAATATTGGTGAGTTTTTTGCCGGTGTAACCTTTAAATTCGCCAAAGCGAACCGCATCGGAAAACTTTTTCATTTTGGCCAACACTTCATTAATTTGCGGCATAACATCTTTACCATCGCTCATAATTTTGCGGTTGGAGCGGTTGCGCAAAGCAATGTGTAAAACCGAGCGATTTTCGGTGTTGTTAATTTTTTCACCGGAGAACATTTCAGTAATTTTTTCAGAAAGGCGGCGTTCTTTAGCTAATGCAAACAAGCTGTCCAAAACTTTATCATCAAAGCGATTTTTAGAATAATCTAAAATTAAGTCATTAAGTTGAACAGTATATTTTTCCGCTCTTTTGGGGTCTTTGGCAAAAAGTTCGCGCATTTGTGTTTTTTTAATGCGTTTATATTCGCTTTCAAGTTTTTTCCATGCTTTGGTTTTGTTTGCGTTATCAAATCCGAACATCATTTTACTCCTTCGTGTTTATTTAAGTTACCGATAGTTAATTCTACCGGAAAAGTACCAAAATATTTTGCCGCGGCGGCATTAACTTCATCAAGCGTTACCGCGCGGATATAATCATTGCGTTTTTGCAAAAAGTCACGCCCTAATTTGTAGCGCTGCATAGCCACCAACATATCGGAAATGCCGTCAGTTGAAGCAAAGCGCAAATTGTATGAGGCAAGCAAATAGCTGCGCGCCGCTTTAAGCTCTGCCGCAGTCGCGCCTTTTTTAGCAAACTTTTTCCATTCTTTGAGCATGATTTTACGCATTTGCTCATAATTTTCAGGAGTGGAAGAAAACTGCCCCAACAAGAGCGGAGCTTTTTCTTCCGGCGAAAGATAGGTATAAATGCCATACGTCAAGCCTTCTTTTTCACGCGCGCGGAGCGACAAACGCGAGGTCAACCCCGAACCGCCGAAAATATAATTGGCAATGTATAGCGGATAAAAATCTTTATCCGAACGCGCAACTCCGCGTATGGCAAAATTGCTGATAATCTGCGCCGCGTTGCGCTCAATATTATCGGTGCGCGGCTGAAAATTTATTTCAGGAGCGGAAAGTTCTTCATTTTGCGCTTTCAGAGGCAAATCCGCAAAAATAAAATCTGTAATTTGCTTGGCTTTTTCAGCTGAAATATCTCCGGCAATACCGATAATTAAATTATCTTTGGCAAAGCACAGCGCCGCGTATTGTTTCAAGTCTGCCACCGTTAATGATTTTACATCAGCTTCTTTGCCAAGCGGATTGACGGCGTAAGGATGCGAGCCGAACAATGCTTCAGAAAAGGCTAAATTAAGCATGGTTTCAGGCTTTTCCGATTGCAATTTAAGCGCTTCCGTCAATGCGTTTTGGGTTAATTTTAAATCAGCCGGAGCAAAATGCGGACTAAGCAGCGCCGCCCGCAATAAATCTGCCGCCGCCGACAAATTGGCCGCGGGAGTTACCAGTTGACCGGAAAAATTTTCAAGTCCGGCCGTAAAATTTAAATTAATGCCGTTAAGCTCCATTTTTTCTTGAAAATCAGCGCGAGAATAATCACCTGCGCCTAATTTAAGCAATTCAGAGGCGACCGCCGCAGTGCCGTTTTTACCCTCAGAATCATAGGCGCGACCGGCGCGCTTGAACATAAAGCTTATACTGATTATCGGGTTGGCATTATCTTCCATAAACCAAAACTTAATCCCCATCGGAGAAACAAGTTCTTCAGGGATTTTATCAAAAGTTTTGGCTTTAAGGGCAGAATTTGCCACAATTTTTTCAGCGTCAAAGGTTTGACGCGACGAGTATTGACGGCAACCGTAAAAAATGCCGGCCGCAAACGCAATAAACAACAACCATTTAACCCAAGCACCAAACAAACTGCGATGATAATAGGTGCGATGCTTCATTACTTGCCCTCCTTATTAACATTTTTTTCGGGCAACAGCAAGCCGGTGATATTGGTAGAATCGGCAAGCATGGCGCTAACGGCATTTTTAACATCATTAAGCGTTACCGCATTAACATTGTCTTCATAGGCTTCTATTTTATCAAGCTCAATATCAGCCGCAACCATTTGTCCGGCAAACATAGCCGCATCTTCAGGATTATCGCGGATATAAACCAAACCGGCAGTAAGTTTTTGTTTTTCAGTTTGCAAAATATCATCGGTCAAGGCATTTAAGGCATCTGAGGCAACCGAACCGATTATATTTTCAGCCTGTTGAACAGAGATAGAAGCATCTGGTAAAATATTCAAGCTAAAAGTTCCGACGCCGCGACTTACAGCATTGTATGACGATGTAGCCGCAGTGGCTTTACCGGTTAGCACCAGCTTTTTGCTCATGTACGAGTTATCGCCCTCGCCTAAATATTTTGAAAACAGCATTAACGCATAAGCCGTTTTTTCATTTTCAGTCAATGACGGCACCACGTATTTGCGAACTACCCGCGGTGATTTAATTTCCGGCATAGTAGTTTCAACCCGATAAACATTTTTTTCCGACCAACGAGAAAATATCGGTTTTGCAGTCGGCATACCGCGCTGTTTTTTAATTTTGCCGAAATATTTTTTAGAAAGCCTGTAAGCCGTGTGGTAATCAATGTCGCCGGCAAGCACCAAAACCGCATTGTCAGGCGTGTAATGGCGCTGATAAAAAGCTTCGGCGTCTGATTTGCTCAGATTCATGATTTCAGCCTCAGTGCCGGTAACAGGTCGCGCATAGGGATAATCTTGCCACAGCGTGCGCTCTAAGACTTCAGCAAAACGAGCCGTCGGACTGTTTGTAACCCGCTGTTGACGCTCCTGAAAAACAATTTTCCGCTCTTTGTCAAATGCATTGTCATCTATTTGTAAATTAGCCATGCGGTCAGCTTCAAGCGCCATAATAACTTCAAGCCGACTAATATCAACAAATTCATGATAAGCAGTAAAATCATGCGAGGTAAAAGCATTGGCGTCACCACCATTTTGCGCCACAATATCATTAAATGACGAACCTGGGACTTTAACCGTGCCTCTGAACATTAAATGCTCAAGCAAATGCGCAATACCGCCCTTACCCGCAAGTTCATCCGTACTGCCCGCTTTATACCACAACATTTGCTTAATAATCGGAGCCTTACGGTTAGGAACAACCACAACCTGCAAACCATTTTTTAAGGTAAATGTTTCAGCGTCAAGCAACTTTGCTTCAGAAGCAGAACAAAGCAAAAACAACAGCAAAACAACACGGATAAAAACTTTATTCATCTTTTACCTTAACATTATTAATCTGGCAGAGTTGAAAAATCAGGCGGCAGGTCAAGCGGTTGACGCGCCTCAACTTGCGAAGCATCAGGCACGTTGCGTTTTAACCCTAATTTTTCTTTGGTTAAACCGCAGGCGCATAAAGCAAAAGATAATGCCAACATCAAGCTTAACATTTTTTTCATTTGGTAATCTCCTTTAACGTGTTGTTTTTACGGGTGAACAGACTATGCAAAATAATCAGAAAAGCGCCGATACAAATAAAGCTGTCGGCAGCATTAAACGCAGGCCAATGCCAAGCGCCGTAATGAAAATCCAAAAAGTCATACACTGCACCAAAGCGAATACGATCCGCCACATTGCCCAATGCGCCGCCGATAATGAGCCCTAAGGCAACCTGAACTGTTTTGTTGTTTTCATGGCGCAACCATGAGAACAAAAACGCCACCACGCCGAGCGCAAAGGCTGAGAGCAAAACCGTGCCCAATATGCCGCCGTCATTAAACATTGAAAAACTGACACCGGTGTTCCAAGCTTCCACCAGATTAAAATAACTGCCAAATGACTTTATCGCAGCATCTTTAGCAAAAAGCTCCGCTATGTAATATTTGCTTAAAAAGTCAGCCAAAAAGGCGGCAAGCGCAATAATCAATCCCAAAATCAAAGTCTGCTCCCATAATTTTAATTACGGTTTATTATAGCGATTTTATATTGTAATTAAAGCCAATATTTTAAATATATACAGAAAAATGTTGCCGATAATATTAAGTTTGCACCTTGACTCTTTGGCTAATATATTCCATTATTTGCACAGTATGTTGTATTAACGATATAAGGAAACCGCAATGGAACTCACTCTGTCTATGTTTTTAATTATATGCCCATTTGCGTTTTTAGCCGGAGTTGTTGATTCCATCGGGGGCGGCGGCGGTTTAATTTCATTGCCGGCATACATGATTGCGGGGCTTCCGGCACATACGGCGGTATACACCAACAAACTTTCGGCAACCTGCGGGATTATTGTGGCAACCGCCCGCTATTGCAAACACAAGTGCATTGATTATAAATTGGCGGTTATCGGGGTTATCACCGCGGCTTTCGGCGGCATGGCGGGCGCCAAATGCGCATTGATGGTTGACGAGCTTATTTTCAAAATTCTGCTCCTGATTTTGCTGCCGTTAATCGCAATGTACGTATTGCTTAAAAAAGATTTAGAGCCTCATAAGACTCAGCCGATTGCACGCCTTAAACAGTATGTAGTTGTATCGGTCGCAACCTTTTTGCTTGCGATGTACGCCGGGTTTTACGGTCCGGCATCCGGCACTTTTTTGATTTTGGTTTATTCGGGAATTGCCAAAATGGGATTGTTGCAATCAGAAGGAAACGCCAAAATCGTTAATATGACAGCCGATATTTTTTCATTAATGATTTTTTTATGGAACGGCGTGGTTATTATTCCGCTTGGGTTAACAGTTGCCGTATTCAGTATTGCCGGTAATTACGTCGGCGCAGGACTTGCGATTAAAAACGGTCATAAGATTATCAGAATCGTGATTTTAACGGTTATCGCAATTTTATTCTTAAAGATTATAGTTGACGCCGGTTTACGTTTTTGGAACGCCTTTTAGCTTAAAAAGCAAGTATAAAACCCCGCGTTAAACGCGAGGTTTTATACTTAAAACATACCTTTTTTACGAAAATAAATAATCGCAAACACTGTGGCAACGGCGGATATAGCCATAACAATCAGAAAGCCATACGGATTGCCGGAGCCGGGAACCGGAACATTCATGCCCCAAAAACTGGCGAGCATGGTCGGAATTGATAAAATAATCGTGATTGCCGCCAAAAACTTCATCACTAAATTGAGGTTATTATTGATAATAGAGGCAAAGCCGTCCATCATACCTTCCAAAATGGAACGATGCATATCAACCATTTCAATCGCCTGCTTATTTTCAACAATAACGTCTTCAAGCATATCAATATCATCATCAGTAAATTTAATCAGCTTTGACATAGCCGGCGAATTAATCATCCGTAAAATTTTAAGCAGTACCAAATGGTTATCTTTTAATGCTGTGGTAAAATACACCAGTGATTTTTGAATTTCAATCAGCTTAAACAGCGCTTTATTTTGAGTGGTTTTGCGCAATGAATATTCAATTTCTTCCGTACGTTGATTGATAATCGCTAAATATTTTAAGTAAAACTGCGTGCACTTTGATAAAATTGAGAGCAAAAAGCGCCCGCGCTCGCGCGTATCAAAACTTTTGGCGGTATTTTTATTAAAGGAGCTTAAAATGCGATTATCGCGCGAGCAAATAGTCATAAAATTACGCGAGGTAAAAGCAAGACCGCACGGTAGTGTGTCAAAATGCCCATCATCATCTAACAACGGCAAATTAACAATAAGCGAAAGCACGCCGTCTTCAAATTCAACCCGCGAGCGCTCGTCAAGGTCAAGCGCATTTTTAAGCATATCAGGGTCAAGTTTAAGCTGCGAAGAAACTTTTTCCATTTCTTCAGCTGTAGGATTAATTAAGTTATACCATGAAAGCGCCGCAACTTTGTTTTTTTTGAGTTTGACCAACTTGCCGCCATCTTCAGATTTATAAATTCTTAACATGGCGCCTCCTTTTAACAAAACATTGCGAGATAATTTTGAAAGATGTTTGGTGCGGCCGAAAGGACTTGAACCTTCACGAACTTAGTTCATAACGACCTCAACGTTACGCGTCTACCAATTCCGCCACGGCCGCACTTTGTATCAAAGACAAGCAACTCATATTCCATAAATAAAAAATAATCAAGCATTTTTTTGCACTGTTATCATTTTTTTATAAAAATGAGCTGCATGCCTTAAAAATTTAATGGTTATTTCAACCAATATTCAATGGTGGAAACAACTCTGACTTTTTTATTAATCTGCTGCATTTCGGAAGTGTACATGGTCTGTTCACTCGGCAAAATTGAGAACACGCCTTGATTGGCGACTCTGATTTTACCGACTGAACTTCCGGAATTTTTAGCAAATTCCTCCGCGGCTTCACGCGCGTTTTTAGTAGCTTGCGCCAACATTTCAGGCTTAATTTCATTTAACTTAGTAAACAAGTATGAAACCGGATAATCATAGCTACGGCTAAAAATAACGCCTTTGGCTACCAACTCGCCCGATTTGTTTAAGGTGGCGGCAATTTTATCAACATCGGACGACTTAACCGTCATATTTTGAGTTAAAATAAAGCGGACATTGTTATCATTTCCGGAATTGTACATATCGGCCATTCGGTCGGTGGTTTCCAACAAGCCGACGCTGATTTCATTTTCAGCAATCTGATTTTTCAACAAAAAGTTTTTAACCACAACGGTTTGCGCCGCCATTTCCTGCTGAGCTTTAACCACATCATTGCCGGTTACCACAAATTTAATGTTCCAAACCGCCAAATCAGCCTTAACATTCATTTCCGCCAAGCCTTTTACCAGCACGGTGTTAGAATCCATTTTGGCATGATAGTAGTAATAGCCGGGAAAAAATCCGCCTAAAACAACACCCAAAGCCAACAAAGTTACACTCATAACTTTGCAGGCGCATTTGCATTTTTTGCCGCATTTGCAGCCTTCTTCACATTTGCAATCAGTGCCGCAAGTGCATTCTTTGCCTTCATGACAACCGCATTTGCAGTTATCGTCACAACAACATTTTTGTGTCATGTTATTCCTCCATAAAATTTTATGTCTGTTAAAAAGAGTAGTCTTTAATTGCCAAATGTCAATATCTTTCTATTTTTTGTACGCCGCGCGGCGGATACGGTCATTAATTGCCAGACCTAAACCACTTTCCGGAATCGGAGACATCGCGATTTTAGAATATTTATCCTGCGAATCGGCAAGACGCATATAAGCAAACAGATTGGCAGCAGCCTCGCATAAATCAGCGCGCGGGCTTAAATTAAGGTCACAATCCGCCACTTTGCCAAAGCCGATAAAAAATTCATCAGGCTCGCGGCTGGTTGCATTAATCCTGAAATCATGCGAGGGAGCATAGTGTTTGAGCATTTGCCCCGGAGAGCTCGGCAAGTCAGGATTGCCGTGCGAGATAAGCACTTTCTCGCCTAAAAAAGCTTCCAAATTTTCTAAAGCGATACCGCCGGCGCGGAGCAACACCACGTTTTTGCCGGTTACATCAATGATGGTGGATTCAACTCCTACCCGGCACGGTCCGCCGTCTAAAATAACATCAACTTTATCGCCAAGGCTGTCAGCAACATGTTGAGCCGTGGTGGGACTTACGGTTTGCGAACGATTAGCCGACGGCGCCACAATCGGCACGCCACTGCTTTTAATTAAGCTTAGCGCCGTGGGGTGGTCGGGCATACGAACGGTAACGGTTTTTAAGCCAGCGCAAGCCAAATCAAGCGCCGGATTTTCATCAATGCGTTTCAGCACAAAAGTAAGCGGTCCCGGCCAAAACTTTTCAGCAAGTGCCAAAACCCGCGAATCAACAGAGGCATATTCTTTCAAAAAATATTTTTCGGCAATGTGCGAAATCAGCGGGTTAAAAGCCGGACGTCCTTTGGCGGCAAAAATTGAGGCAACGGCTTTGGCGTTATAAACATTAGCGCCTAATCCGTAAACCGTTTCAGTCGGAAAAGCAACCAAACCGCCGCTTTTAATAACCGAAGCGGCATAGCTGATATTTTCCGGCGTATTTTTAAATATATTATTCTGCTGCGTCAACATGTAAAACACTAATCAAAGCATATTCAAGTTCATCATCTGCAAACTCTTCTAGCACCATATCCCCGCCTTTGTCAACCAACTGATAACAATTTAACGGCTTATTGTAAACCAGATAGCAAAAGTCATCATAGCCCAGAATAACCACCGACAAATCATTATTAAATTCGCGGTTGAATTTAATTATATCAAGCTGTTTGTTGGTAAGCGGCGGAATGCCCAACAGAGCCGAATCGTTTGCTAAAACTCCGTTATAATGCCGCAAAAAATTTAAAAACGCTTCCGGCAAAAAGGGATATCCGTCTTTTACCATTTTTTTTTGCGCCAAAATAACATCTTTAACCGCAAGCGGATTTTCAGCGTGAATATATTTATTTTGGGAAAGAAGATGCAAAAATCTGTTCATTTCATGCTCCGTTTAGCGGGTTTTGCTCTTTTTATTTAAAATTTTATTTATCAGTTCCGTCTTTTTAAGTTTTTTGAGTTCCGCTTGGGTCGGATTATGTTTTTTCAGCTTTATTTCTTTGTGACGTTTGTTTTTAATTGATTTTACCACATTGTCCAAATCAAATGATTCAACTTCGGTCTCGCTTAAATATTTTTGCCGCGTTTCCGCAAGTTCAGAATTAATTGCCTCATAAGATACGATATTTTCAATATCTTCTTCCACTTTACGCACATAATCGCGACTACGGCTCCAGTTATAAGCAATTTGTTTATCAGACGTAAAGCCGAACATAAACGTAACGTCAGAATCCAAAAACTCCAACCGGCGATGATAAGACTCTTTACTGCCGGAAGACGTTAAAATATCAAAACCGTGCAAAACATGGCGGTGCACATCCGTAGGCGTTAAAACAAAGTTATTACGATAATTAACCATGGCGATATACGCCAATCTGCCGCTTTCCATTACCGCGGTTTTATGATGAACTTCAAAGTCAGGAAAATTTTCAGAAACAAGTTTATGTCCGTTTGCATCGCGGGCTGTAAGCAAGCCGCCTTTATCGGCTTTCATCAGGCGCTTAACCAACGCTTGCGGAATTTTATCGCCGACTTTATATTTGCCGCATGAAATATTTTCGGCCGCAAGGTCTGCCAAAACGCGCGGAGTAAAATTAGTTTCAGTAATGATAATGCGCGATTTATCTGAAACACCGTAATTTTTCATAGCGCTTAAAAGCGACTGTATGTAACGCTCGTCATAATTTTCAGTGCGTAAAATTTCCGCAATGCGGTCACCATATTTGCGCGCCAGAGCTTTAACATAGGCATTACGCGGCGAATCGCCTTTTTTGAAAGATACTTTTATCTGATTTTCGTCAGTGCGGAAGGTTTTAAAAATCACATCTGAAAAGTCATAAACACCCATAACCTCAACAGCCTTAGGGTTTATGCCTTTTTGAGCCATATATTCGCAAATATTCGGTTCAATTTTACGGAAGCTGTCAAACTGCCGATATAATTTCCAGGCCGGAGAATTGTTTAAGTCATAGTCGGCAACCGAGGGCTTATCTTTAAGCGTATTTCTGATAAACTCTTTGTAAAAATCGCTGAGTTGGTGGTTAGGGCGCGCGTCAACCGTACCGTAACAATCCATGCGGATAAGGTGTAATTCGTCTTTACTTAAACCGTAATAACGCCTTTCTTCCAGTTTAAGTCCGGCAACGGCGTTAATCTTTTCAAGCTTAAACTCCGCCATTTCGCCGAGCGAGCGGTCGGTTTCCGATAAATGAGCGGCATTCAACCCTTCCATTAAGCGCTTTAAGGTACGATAAGCTTTTATTTGTTCCGGCAGTGAAAGTTCATGAAATATGTGCAAAAATTCAGTGTCATTATAAACAACTTCCAAAAATTTTTCACCGCCGGCCATTTCTTTACGCTGTTTTTCTTCTTCCTTATCTTTTATTCGTTGTTTTTTACGCGCGTATTTACTGCCTTTTTCTGCCATTTTTTGAACTTTCATGCTGTTACGGGCTGATTTTGTCTAAAGTGTAAGCTGAAAATATGAGCTTGTCCATAATTTTTTTTAAAAATTAGCATTTTTTTATTTTTTGCTGACTATATTGTGAACATTAAAAATTTTAAGGAGGAAATTATGGTTGAAATTGTATTCAGTAACAAAAAAGCTCGTCGCAACGAAGTTAAAATTGCGATTATGTACGGCAAAGCCGATAAAAAATATCTGGCGGACTTTTTAACGGCAGATGAGCTTAAATTGCTATTAGCCGCCGCCGGACGCGAAAACTTTAAATGCAAAGCCGGCGAAGTTTTAATGGTTACCACTGCTGAAAATAAAATAATCGGCATTGCGTCTCCGGCAAAACCGTCAGAAATTGATTTGCAAAAGCTTGGTGGACAAATTTATGCTTTTGTTAAAAAATATGCTTCGGCAGTTGTTTATGCTTCAAGCCCATCCGGCTCAAAACTTAAAACCGCAGACATTGCCTACAATTTAGCATTCGGCATAGAACTTGCCTCATACCGCTTTGACAAATATGTTACCAAACGCAAACCGGAAGAATTTCCACAGCTTGAAAGCGTTGCTTTTGCCGCAAAAAGCAAAGTTATTGATAAAAACGGTTACGCACCCTACTCTGCTTTAGCAAACGGCGTGCGTTACACCCGCGATTTAACCAATGAGCCTTCCAATAACTTAACGCCGATGATGATGGCCGATGACCTTAAACGCCTTGAATATTTAGGGCTAGAAGTTGAAATTATTGATGAAAAAGCCATGAAAGCCAAAGAGTTTAATTTGGCATTATCAGTGGCACAAGGTTCTTGCAACCCGCCGCGTGTGGCCGTTATTAAGTGGCGCGGCAATAAAGAATCAGAAGAATACGCGTTAGGCTTAGTCGGCAAAGGCGTTACCTTTGACAGCGGCGGAATTTCATTAAAACCCGGAAACGGTATGTGGGATATGAAGCAAGATATGGCCGGCGCCGCCGCAGTTGCCGGCGCATTAAAAGCCGCTGCTTTGCAAAAACTTCCGATTAATGTTGTCGGCGTGGTAGGTCTTGTTGAAAATATGCCTTCGGGTTCGGCAACCCGCCCCGGAGATATTGTGCGCTCAATGTCGGGGCAAACAGTGGAAATTTTGAACACCGATGCCGAAGGCCGTTTGGTTTTGGCTGATTGCTTATGGTATATTCAGCAAGAATTTAAGGTTAAAACCGTAATTGACATCGCTACCTTAACCGGCGCCATTATGGTGGCTTTAGGCACTGAAATGGCGGGCGTTATGGGCAATAATCAAAAGCTGATTGACACCATTGCAAAAGCCGGATTAAGTGCTGATGAAAGAGTTTGGCAACTGCCGATTTCAAAAGAATACAACAAAATGATGGACTCCGCGATTGCCGATATGAAAAACATCAGCGAATCGCGCAATGCCGGTTCTATTACCGCCGCCTGCTTTTTACAGCGATTTGTGCAAAAAGACGTTAAATGGGCGCATTTGGATATTGCCGGAATGGATAAAATTGAAAAGCCGAAACCATTGTACCCCAAAGGCGCAAGCGGATTTGGGGTTAAGCTTTTTAACGCGATTATGAAAGCGTTGTAAAGTTAATTGATTTTATTATAAAGGGCTGTTCTTTTTTAAGGCGGCCCTTTTTCAATATGTTAATATTTTTACAAAAAGTTCTTGCTTTTGTCTATTGTAGGTGATAACGTCAAGTTACATTGCCAATTATTATAACACAAAAACTGATATGAATTATGAGAAAATTTATTGTAAACCCTGAGTACGCCAATCGGACGTATAAGGAAGATCGTTTCAAGGAAGCGATTTTGGCCGACGCCGTTCAAGGCGGTCGCATGGAAAGCGTATACCGCCTTCTGTTGGAAGGAGTGAATCCGAATGCCCAACTCACGGGAGAGTCTACCGACGGAATTGTCTATTTTGAGTATCCGATTGGTTGTCCGTTGGATGTTGCGCAGTCGTATTCAATGAAAAAGCTGCTCCGCTACTTTGGTGCCAGTAAGAAAATGTTTAAGAAACACTATGATGACTCCCCTAATTTGCCGGACTACGCCAAAAAATGGGAGCGCGCCGCGGAAAGAAGAAGAAAAAGATGGCTGAAAGAGCATATCCCGGAGCTCGCTTAGTCAAGTATCTCACGCCCTTGTGTTATTTTCAACACAAGGGTTTTGTTTTGGTTGCAACTTATGCACAGCACGGACTCGTAAAGAACACGCGCGGCAAAATCTTTTAACAGCAACTACTTTAACAATAAAAGTTTTGACAATATTGCAAGAATAAGGTATAAAAGCTATAACAAATACTTAAAGTGGAGGCTGATATGGATTTTAATGACGAAATAAAAAATTATAAAAACAGCAAGCAAGTAAAACAAGATTATCAACGCTTTAAGCAAAACTGGCAATTTAACACTGATGACCGCAGCGGCGAGCATAAAAGCGGGCTTAAATTATACGCCGAGGAAGACGGGGTTGTATTTACCAACCTGCAAGAATGGTACACAAAAATGCAGGAAGAAGGTTTAGGCTTAAAAGACATTGAGACCTATCGCAATGATTTACAATTACAGTTTGAGCTGATTAATCATAAAAATCCGTATATTGAAAAAGAACTCTCACCCGAAGAAGAGCTCAAAGAGTTTGAAGAATCGGAAAAGCTTAAAATGGCATGGGCGCGGGAAAATGGACGAACAGAAGAAGAGATTGCTGAAATGACTATTCGTCATAGGCAATACTTTGAAGAATTGATGAATCGGAGATAAAAATGTCGCGTGTGCCAGGATTGCTTAATAACCCGACCATGCAAAATATTGATGAGCCGGTAGCATTATATTTCAGCTATGTTGATGTAAACGATTTTGATTATTATCACCGGCACAAACCAAATTTAGTTCGTCTTCACAGTATGTTTAAGGCTGAGCTCATTCAACATCTGCGTAAATTAGACTACTTTGCCGTAGCAGAAGATTCTAATTTAGCCGCCCATCCGGCAACGATTGTGGTTAGTAACAGCGGTATTCAGACTCCTTTTATTGAACCTAAGCGCGCAAAAGAGTTTGCAAAATTACTTGCCTCGGATATTGAAAAATCAGGTTTTGTAAAGCCACTAAGTAAAATTTTTGCCATTCGGTTGGAACAGTTACCGGCTCCGGTGTTATACGAGCAAGAAGAAGCACCGTTATTCAGCCATTTAAGACACCCTGACGGGCGCATGTTAAAATACATTAAATCAAAATACGGTGACAATCTGATAGATGATTTATGTGAAGAGGCTTTTAGACGCGGTCAAAGCATAACCCCAAGATTGGCAGAGATTCCCAATATTGCTGATTTAAATGAGAGCCTATATTCGGGGCGCAAATATACACTATGGCCATATTACAGTTTTGCGCGCAATGATTTAGAATCAAGATATGAAATTTTTGCCACACCATACTTTAAGCATGCCCTTAATTTTAGCGGTGGTGATGAAAAGTTCGGATTAGTGCATACTTATGAAAAGAGTGAGAATCAACTTTATTACAAAAGCTATATGATGGAGCTCGGAGGGAGGGCGCAAACCAAGCCGGAAAATCAAATAGAAACCGTGGTAGTGCCTAAGATAAACAAATATCGCGGGTTGGAAATATGTATTCAGGGGCGCTCATTTTTAGTGCCTCAACATGATGAGCGATGGTTGGTATTTAAGGAATTTTGCCGCGCCGCATATATACCGAAGAATCAAATGCTGAAACAAAGGCGTATAAACATATTACAAGAGGCTAAAGACAACGGCGGAATCGCAAAATGTTATTTAGCAGTCGGGTTAAATACAAAAGACCTGTTGCTTGATAATTACAAAAAAGAAGTTACCCTTGAAGATGTGTTAATTGAACCGCAAAGCCAAATCAGAAAAGATTTTTCCAAACAAAGGAAAGCTTTTGAAATGACGGCAAATAAATTCAGGGCAATCCTTAATGAAACCGCACCAGATGCAAAAACGCAAAATACAAATGAAACCACCACAAAAGTAACATTTAACAACAATAATAATCATCGCTAAATACAACTTATACACAGCGCTAATAAATTCCCATCCTGAGGAGGGGTGGCGGCGGAACGCCGACGGGGTGGTCTGTTTTGTTATGCTGAAAATTAAATTTAATTTACGGATTTTGTGGCAGAAAAACAAATATTTAATATATTGCAAGATATTGATGAAACCACCCCGCCTTCGGCACCCCTCCACGGTAGTGGAATTAATACATCGCGGATTTAAATACAACTTATACACACCCCGGACTCGTAAATATTGCAAAAAAAAAACGCAAGCTAAAATCTTCTTAAATTTAACTTTTTGAGGAGATTTTTAATATGAAATCATATTTCAGCCGCTTTTTACACCACACATCGTCATATTCGGGCTTGACCCGAATATCCAGGTTGAACAAATTTGCTACTTGGTTTGACCTGGACCATCGGGTCAAGCCCGATGGTGACAAAAAGGGGAAAGACGCATCGCTCAAGTTTGAGAATGACAGCTTGTGCGCAGGTCGGTCTATGGTGGAAATGCTCGGCGTTTTAGCAATAATCGGGGTGTTAAGCGTCGGTGCTATCGCCGGTTATAGTAAAGCAATGATGAAGTACAAACTTAACAAACATTCCGAAAGCTTCAGCATGCTCTTAAATGAGGCAATAAAACTCTTGCCGGATTTAGAACGTCATTACGGCACTAATATAACATCAGAAAATAATTTATCATATTTTTTCTTGCAGGCAAACCTGCTCCCCGATGGTATGAGCTATAAGAATGCCGGAATTTATGATATATTTAACAATCGGGTTAAGATTACTTATACAAAAAGAGGAACTGTCGGAAAAAACGGCGCTGAATACTATATAGAGATAATAATGCATCCCTCCGGCAATAATATCACTGCACATGATAAAGAAGTTTGCCGTAATATTATACTTGCCGCCAAAGAAAATTATGAAAATATATATTATATTCAAATGCGTTCCAGCAATGGCAATAGTTATAGCGCAAAAAATCTTCAAGGCGCGTTAAGTACTAACCAAACCAACCCGCTCAATAAAGCCACTGTCACCCAAATAGACGATGTATGCGCCTCCTGCAACTCTGAAACATCTTGCAGAATATACTTGTTTATAAGTATCAAAACTTATAATTAAAAAGGCGGTTTTTACAACCGCCTTTTTATATTGATTTTTATGATGCTAATTTTTTTAAGCTCTCGCTGATTAAAGATAGCTCTTTTTTGGCATCTTGTAAAATACCCCGCTGTTTTTCACTCAAGCGACAAACTTCAACTTCTTTAATTTCAACCTTTTCAGCGGGCTCTTCCGGTTCAGGCAGTTCAAAAAAATCTTTTTGAATCTCGCCGCCTAAAATAGCTTTTAAGCCTTTATCCTTAAAAATTTTTTGCACGCCTTCAATAGTGTAGCGCTTGTTATACAAAAAATCTTTAATCAGCTTAACCAATTCAACATCGTCAGGACGGTAATATCTTCTGCCGCCGCTCGCTTTCATCGGGTTAATTTGCGGAAACTTTGTTTCCCAAAAACGCAAAACATGGGTTGCCACGCCAAGTTCTTCCGCTACCTCGGCAATGGTCCGAAAAGCCGCTTTAGATTTGTTGACAACCATGTTTATCCCCTTTTAAACGGTTATTTGCCGTTAATAGATTTACGCAAGTTTTGAGAAGGCTTAAATGAAATTACAGTTCTGGCAGAAATTTCAGCTTCAACGCCGGTTTTCGGGTTACGACCGGTACGCGGATTTTTGCGGCGCAAAGATAAAGTTCCGAATGAAGATAATTTAACATCATTGCCGGCAATCAATTCGTTTTTAACTTCATTGATAATCATATCCAAAATATCGCCGGAATCTTTGCGTGAAAGACCGATTTCTTCATAAATTGTTTCAGCTACATCAGCACGAGTAATAGTTTTCATTTCTCTTCCCTATAATTAAAAGCTAATCAGATTTTTATTTAAGTTATTTATAGCATGTATCAGACAAAGCTCAAGCATGTAAAAAAATATTCACAACTTTTTTAGATTCTGACTAATACACCGCCCCAAGTGAATCCGGCGCCCATCGCACTGATAGCGACCAAATCACCTTTTTTAATTTTGCCGGATGCCACCGACTCCGATAACGCCAACGGAATTGAAGCCGCTGAGGTGTTGCCGTGGTGGTCTACCGTCACGATAACTTTTTCCGGCGCAATCCCCAATTTGTGACCGACTCCTTCAATAATGCGGATATTGGCTTGGTGCGGCAATAACCAGTCAACCGAATCTATGGTAACGCCAGCGTCATTCATAACCGCTTCAGCCGCTTCTGACAAGCTGCCGACCGCCGATTTAAACACTTCTTTGCCGTTCATTACAATAAAGCCGGCTTTACCGGTGGTGGAAACGCCTCCGGAAATGTATAAATTGTTATATTGAGCGCCGTCAGAATATAAACGAGTGCTTAAAATACCGGTATCAGATGCCGTGCCCTCACCTTCTTTTGCTCTGATAACAACCGCGCCTGCGCCATCGCCAAACAAAACGCAAGTGTTGCGGTCAGTCCAGTCAACAACCTTGGAAAGGGTTTCCGCCCCGATAACCAACGCGGTTTTAACCTGCCCCAAGCGCACCATGTTATCTGCCATGGTTAAGGCATAAACAAAACCGGAGCACGCGGCGGCAACGTCAAAAGTCGGGATTCCGGCGCGAGTGCCCATAATGCTGCTGATTTTGGCGGCAACCGATGGGGTGGTGTTATCGGGAGTTAAGGTTCCGACCACGATTAAATCAATTTCATCTACTGAAACTCCGGCATTTTTGAGCGCCATCTCAGACGCTTTTACAGCTAAATCAGCCGTGGTTTCAGTTTCAGTAATGTGGCGCGTTTTAATGCCGGTGCGAGTGCTAATCCACTCGTCATTAGTTTCAACCATTTTGGATAAATCATCATTGGTTAAAACTTTGGACGGTAAATAATGACCGCAACCGATAATTTCAGATCTAATACACTTCATAAAACACATCCTGCGAAATTTCATCTAAATCAATATGTTCAAGTTCTTCTTTGATTGTGGAAACAAAGTTTTGACGCACAAGAGTGGCGGCATTGTTAATCGCGACTGAGAATCCGAACGAATCGGTACCGCCGTGGCTTTTAACCGACAAACCGTTCAAGCCGACAAACATAGCGCCATTGTAAAGCTTGGGGTTCATGGTTTTGCTGATGCTTTTGGCGGCAAAATACATAAACGGCAAGCCGATTTTAGCAAGCAGTGAGTTGTGAATCGCGTCTTTTATCATAACTCTGACAAGTTTGGCAGTACCTTCAATGGATTTTAAGGCAACATTGCCGGTAAAACCGTCGGCAACAATCACATCGGCTTTACCGAACGGAATTTCATGCGGTTCAATGTAACCGATAAAGTCAATATCCATAGATGAGCTACGAATCATCTGCGCGGCATGGCGAATTTCTTCTTTGCCTTTCATTTCCTCAGCGCCGATGTTCAAAAGGGCAATACGCGGACGATCAATGCCTAAAGCATGTTTAGCCAAAACATTGCCCATAACGGCAAATTCAGCCAAGTTTACGGCATTGCATTCAGTGTTGGCGCCTAAATCAAGCATAACATATTTGCCGTAACGATGCGGCATAATGCTGACAATAGCAGGACGATGAATTTTTTGAATAGTTTTTAAGAGCATTTTTGAAATTGCCATTAAAGCGCCGGTGTTTCCGGCAGAAACAACGGCCTGAGCCTCGCCCTGACGAACGGCGTCTATGGCCTGATACATACTGGTATTTTTGTTGCGGATAACCTGCGAGGGTTTGTCTTCATTATGAACCATCTCGGGTGAATGACGAAGTTCACAAACACTGCGCAAAGCAGGAAAACGGTTAATTTCTTCTTGGACACGGTCTTCATCGCCGAATACCAAAAAACGTATATCCTTATTTTCTTTGGCCGCAATCGCCAACCCTTCTATTACGACTCGGGGGGAATTATCCCCCCCCATTGCGTCTACGGATATGACCAGATTATTATCAGTCAAAATCTGCTCCATAATTTATTTTAATTTTATTCTTTGTTTGCTTTCTGGGCAACAATTTCTTTACCATCATACTGGCCGCATTTCGGGCATACATTATGAGGTCTTTTCAATTCGCCGCAATTCGGGCATTCTTGATAAGCGTTAGCTTTCAAAGCATCGTGTGAACGACGCATATCGCGACGAGATTTTGATGTTTTCTTCTTAGGTGTAGCCATTTTCTTTCTCTTTTACTAAAAGGTTATTATTTCAACAACTTATTCAGGCGCTATTATTACTGCACTTTTAATTTAAATGCAAGCAAAATATCCGCCGGATGGGTTAATGTGCTTTTATATAATTTTTTAGCGCTTTGCAAGCCTTTTTTAATACTTTTGTTACTTTTTAAGCTTGGCAAGCACTGAAAACGGATTGCTCTGTCTTGTGGTTTCAGCGTCAAACTCGCTTGCAAAAGCAAACTTTTCATCATCGCGGCGCGGATAAGCCTCAAGCACGAGGGCAAGCTGTTCTATGGCCACATCCGCCAAATTTATCTGCCCGTTTTCAATAACATCGGGAACTTCATCATTAATTCCGGCTTCAAGCTTGCGAATATCTTTATAAGTAGCGGCGGTATCGTAATAATACGCAAACGGCGCCTCATAGGTTTTAACAAAGTTTTCAAGCGAAACCACGCTTTGCAGCTCTAAATCAGCCTTAACCGCTCCCCATATATCCAAACGATGCTCTTTTAAATGGAGTTTTAAGTAAATATCCGCAACAAACGACTTAACGTCCACAATCTGCAAAATTTGCGCCAAAGTCTTGCACTGCTCAGCATCGGCGACTAAATGATAATGTTGCTCCTGCTGATTTAAATCAGCAATATGCAGAGGATATGAAAAATCTTTTTGCATTAATAAATTCCCTGTGTTATAAAAACATAACCTGTCGGTATAATCGTTTAAGGATATTAAGATGTCAATACGTAAATCAGTTTTGTTAGGCTTTATTATGTTGCTCGGCGCCTGCTCAAGCGATGTGTTTTTGGTTCATAACGGCAATATGCCTTCAGTTGATAAGGTAAATCAGGTTGCCAAAGGACAAACCCGCGCTGAAGTTGAACAAATTTTGGGAGCGCCGTCAGCCGTTACCTCGTTTGACGCCAATACATGGATTTATATGTCTTCAACCTTAAAGAAAATTGCGTTTTTAGAACCTGAAGAAACCAAACGCGATGTTTTAGCCATTACCTTTAACGATAAAGGCGTGGTAAGCAATATAAAAACATATAATAAAGCAGACGGCAAAAATATTGCCATTGACCAAACCGAAACTCCGACCGTCGGACACGATATAGGATTTTTCCGCAAATACTTTGGCGGCGTGGGCGCTTATATGCCGATTGCTCCGACCGATTCCGGCGAAAAATTATAAAGCTTTAAAAACGGCGCTTTTTAAGCGCCGTTTTTATATAAATTATTAAAAATTTTGACAGGAATGTAAAAATAAGGTATAAACGCTTTAACAAATGCTTAAAGTGGAGGCTGATATGGATTTTAATGACGAAATAAAAAATTATAAAAACAGCAAGCAAGTAAAACAAGATTATCAACGCTTTAAGCAAAACTGGCAATTTAACGCTGATGACCGCACCGGGGAGCACAAAAGCGGTCTGAAATTATACGCTGAAGATGACGGAGTTGTGTTTACCAACCTGCAGGATTGGTACCAAAAAATGCAAGAAGAAGGTTTAGGCCTAAAAGATATTGAGACCTATCGCAATGATTTGCAATTACAGTTTGAGCTGATTAATCATAAAAATCCGTACATTGAAAAAGAACTCACCCCTGAAGAAGAGCTTAAAGAATTGGAAGAAATGAACCAATCTCTAAAAAAATTCAGTAAATTAGGTGGAGTTTCTGAAGAAAAAGCACAACAGCAATTTCTTGACAGAGCCAAATATTTTGAAGAATTGATGAACAGGAGATAAAAATGTCGCGTGTGCCTGGACTGCGGCAATTTTATTTCCGTACATAGAGATGGTGGCAAGCTCTGTATTAATTCCGTGGAGGTGCGATAACTGCTATAAAAATTCCCATCCTGAGGAGGGGTGGCGGCGATAGCCGACGGGGTGGTGAAAATATAAGGTTAGAAATCAGAGTCGGTTTACGATTTTTACATACAAAACAAACATTTAGTCTGTCGCAAAATAGTGCAATAACCACCCCGCCTTCGGCACCCCTCCATAGAGGGGAATTTTAAATTGCGGCTTTAAATACAACTTATACACAGCGCGGACTCGTAAATATTGCAAAAAAAAAACGCGAGCTAAAATCTTCTCAAATTAACTTTTTGAGGAGATTTTATTATGAAATCAGAAAATGGCAGAAGTATGGTTGAGATGTTAGGCGTATTGGCGATAATTGGGGTGCTCAGCATCGGGGCGATTGCAGGTTATTCAAAGGCGATGATGAAATATAAGCTCAATAAAGTTACCAACTCCGCCAATCAGTTAATTGCAACTATTATAGAAAAAAATCACTTAAACGGCAATAGCTTTACTACCTCTACCCCAACTACAAAAACTTTTATAAACGCAGGCTGGATACCTGACGGTTTTACCGCTGACCCAAAAAATTCAGATTATATTCACGACAGCTTTGGAAATAGGATTTGGCTTTTCAGGAGCAACAACAGCATCGGTATCAGTTTCGGGTGGAGTTATAATCAAAAGCAAACCGAAATTTGCCATGCTTTGCTGAACGTAGGCAAAGAATGGAAAACCGATTTATATTATATGCAGACCGATTACGCCGCCGACCCTGATAATGATATTGAACAGAAAACTTACGGTCTGTTTTACGGCGATAAATATTGCTCGTCAAATGTAAAATGTTTGCGCGATTTAAGCTTGAATGACATATATTCCGCCTGCGATAAATGCGAGCGCGATTTTTGCCGTATTTATTTTATCACCAAAGCTGACAATTAGTATCAAATGGCGCTTTGCACATATTTCCAAAAGTTAATTTGAACTCTTGACTTTTGATAAATTATTCGTACTCTGTCGGTATTATCAATTTAAGGAGAAAATCATGAAAAATTTCATAAATGAATTTAAAAAATTTGCAATGCGCGGCAACGTGATTGACATGGCTGTAGGTATCATTATCGGTGCCGCTTTCGGTAAAATTGTTGACTCGCTGGTTAAAGATATTTTAATGCCGCCGATAGGTTTATTACTTGGCAAAGTTGATTTTGCAAACTTATTTATTGTTTTGCATGACGGCGCTATTCCGGGTCCGTATGTTTCATTAGACGCCGCTCAACAAGCCGGTGCCGTTACCATGAATATCGGTATGTTCTTAAACGCAACCATCAGCTTTATCATTGTGGCGTTTGCCGTATTTATTTTGATTAAAGCCATTAACACCTTGCAAGAAAAAATGCTTGCCGCAGAAAAGAAAGAAGAAGCCGCTACCGCTCCGACTACTAAAAAATGCCCGTTCTGCTGCACTGAAATTCCGGTTGACGCTTGTCGTTGCCCGAACTGCACCTCAGAACTTGACGGCAAAAAGCATAAATAATTACTTGTTTATCTTAAACTTAACGCCTCTCATTTAAGGGAGGCGTTAATTTTATGTTTTTATTTTCTGATTTTAGCAAGCCAACTTTGCACATTGCGATTATGCTCGTTTAGGCTGGTGGCAAAATTATGATCGCCGTCGCCGCTTGCCACAAAATATAAGTACGGCGTGTCTTCAGGATGCGCAGCTGCTTGCAGTGCCTGCAATCCGGCATTGCAAATCGGGGTTGGCGGCAAGCCCGCATATTTGTAGGTGTTATACGGACTGTCTATTGCTAAATCAGAACGTTTTAATGAGCGCCCCAAATCGGACTTGCCCGCAGTTATGGCGTATATAACCGTCGGGTCGGTTTGCAGTAACATACCTTTATTAAGCCGATTAATGAAAACAGAGGCTATTTTACCGCGTTCAGAAGTAACGGAAGTTTCTTTTTCAATGATTGAAGCCAAAGTCAACAATTCATCAGGCGAATTGAGCGGTAAATTTTCCGCGCGCCCGTTCCATGCTTTTTCAAGCGCTTTTTGTAAAGCAGATTTAGCCTGCCTGATAACTTCATCACGCGATGCGTTTTTATGGAAAGTATAGGTTTCGGGTAGCATTTCACCCTCTTTAACCGGCTCAGTAATTTCGCCGCTTAACATATCGTCATTTGCAATCAGTTTTAACATTTGCGCCGTGGTTAAGCCTTCCGGCAAAGTTAAGCGATGCAAAACCACCTTTCCCGATGAAACTTTATCAAGCACGTCCATTAAAGACATTCCGGCAACCAGTTGATATTCACCGGCTTTTAAGCGGCGGTCATAGCCATGCAGTCTGGAGATAAACCTTACCCACAGCGGATACTTTACGACTCCTTCTTTTTGCAGATTTTTAGCCAAAGCCGTGATATTGCCGCCTTTAGGCATTTCAACCACCACCGGTTCGGTTATCGGTAGCGGATTATCCGCCTGCCAAACAATATAGCTCGCCGGAATTTGCAGGGCAAACACCACCGCTAAAGTTTTATATAAAATATCTTTCATCAATCTTCCTTATTTTTTAAGCAGATTACTTAAAAGCACAAGCATTGTCAAGTTTGTGCTTACAGCGTGGTTTTAAAACGTTTAACGGCCGCTATCCACACAACTAACCCGAATCCTAACATAACCGCCGCATGCTCGGCAAAATAGCTCCACCCCGCGCCTTTTAAGATAATGTTGCGCACCAAATAGGTAAAGTGAGTAAGCGGATTTACTTTAGCCACATATTGCAAAACTTGCGGCATATTTTCAATCGGGAACAAAGCGCCGGAAAGCATCAAAGATAAAAATAAAATTATCATCATACCAAGCATTGCCTGTTGTTGCGTTTTAGTATAGGTTGCAAGCCAAACCGCCATAGCGGTTGCCGGAAAACAAAAACTTAAAAATGACGCCATAAACATAACAAACGAACCCTTAAACGGTAAATCAAACAGCAAAATACCGATGCTTTGAATTAAAAATAAATTAATCAGAGCCACCAAAATGTACGGAAGAGTTTTGCCCAAAATAATATCGTATTTTGAAATCGGCGCCGAAATAAGGGTTTCAATCGTGCCGTTTTCTTTTTCACGCGTGATGGAAACACAAGTTAAAGTCAGCATACACATCAGTACCAAAATAGCCAAAATGGCGGGAATAATAAAATGCTGCGTATCAAGCTGCGGATTAAACAAAATACGAGTTTTAAAGCTAATCGGGCGGCTTGCTGCAACGTGCATTTCTTCTTGCAAAACCTTGCTGACAATGCCTTGTAAATATGCCTCTATGCTTTGGGCTTTAAGCACATTGGTCGCGTCTATTAAAATTTGAATTTGTCCTTCGCCGCGGAGCAAACTTTTGGTTAAACCGCCTTCCGGCGCAATAACGGCAACGTCGGCCTTACCCGATTGCACCGCCGCCACTGCGCTCTCTTGCATGGGCGCAACTTTAACAAACCAACCGGAGCCAAGTGCGTGGTCATAAATGCGGTTCATTACATAATCATCGGTTTTAGTGTCTATCGCCATGTGCAAATTACGCGCCTCAACCGTTATGGCCTGACTTAACACCACCACTTGAATCATCGGAATAATCATAATAGCGGCAAGCATAACCGGATCCCGCAAGAGGGCGATAAGTTCTTTTTTTATAAAGCTCCACAATATCATTCCAGTGTTCTCCTAAAACGCCAAATACAAGCGCTCATCAACACTGCCGCTTGTATGAAAAGCGCTGCAAACGGCACCCATAAATCAGCAAACGAACTGGCTTTTAAAAACTGGTCGCGCGAAATATCAATATAAAAACGCGCCGGAAAAATTGCCGAAACCCACTGAAACACCTCAGGCATATACTGAATCGGGAAGATAAAGCCGGAAAGCAACGCCGTCGGCAGCAATCCGACAGCCGCGGCATACTGCACCGCAACCTGCTGTTCGTGGCTGATTACCGATATATACAGTCCAAGCGCCAAATAGTCAAAAATAAACAACAATGTGCCGGTAATTAAAATTGCATAGCTGCCGTTAAACGGAATCCCGAAAATTATGCGCGCCGCCAAATACACAATGATAAAGCCGCAAAAGCTTAAAACCGCATACGGCAGCAGTTTGCCGAACATAATTTCAAGCGAGGTAACCGGCGTTGAAAGCAGCATTTCCATTGAGCCCTGCTCCCATTCTTTGCAAATAGTGAGCGCGGTCAGCATAATTGCCACTAGCGCGATAATCACCGCGGTTATCCCCGGAATTGAAAACCAACGCGAGTTAAGCTCGGGGTTAAACATATAACGGGTTTTAAATTGCAGCAAATTACCGGCTTGCGGCGGTATGTCTTTAATTTTATATACGGCGTCGGTATTGATGGTGTTTAAATAATTGCTGATAGCGGAAATAGACGAGTTATCGGCGCCGTCCAACAAAATTTGCACATTAGCGTCAGATTTTGCCACAAAATCTTTTTCAAAATGAGGCGGAATTATCAGCATGGCTTTAGCTTGCTCAGACACCACATCATTATACCCCTGCTCCGGAGTTTCCACCGCATACGGGCGAAAATAATCAGAGCTGCCGAAAGTTTCAATCAGTTTGCGGGAAGCCGGCGTGCGGTCATGGTCCATATAAGCCAGGTCAATAGACTGAATGTTAAACTCAATGGAGTTGCCCAAAATCAAAACAATTAAAAACGGCAGCAGCAACGCCATCATTAAAGTAAACGGGTCACGAAAAATATGCTTAAATTCTTTGGTGAAAACGGCGCGGGCACGGCGATATGAAAAGTTTATCATCGGCTTGCTCCTTCCACCACGCGGATAAACACGTCTTCAAGCGACGGGTTTATTTTTTCAATCATAAAACTTTTTTTCAGTATTGGGAGCAAGCGGGCTTCGGCGGCGTCATCTTTGAAGACCGCGTGATAATGCTGCCCGTACGGCTCCCATACCGCAAAATCAGTGCGGTTTGGCAATTTGGCGCCAGAGCTGAGCGGCGTTAAATTATACATTTGTCTTGAAAATGTTTTGGCTTTAAGCTTAGCCGGCGAATCGTTTTCAATCAGCTCACCGGAGCGCATTAAGGCAATACGCCCGCAATTTTCAGCCTCGTCCATATAATGAGTGGTTACAAAAATGGTTTTGCCGGAATCGGCAAGCGCCCTAATCAGCTGCCAAAAGCGGAAGCGGGCAGAAGGCGCAACACCGGCAGTCGGCTCATCTAAAAACACAATTTTCGGATTATGTAAAAGCGCCTGACACAACGCAATTTCTTGTTTAACCCCGTCGGGCAAATCTTTGACCACTGTGGAAAGATTTTGCTTAAAATCAATAAAATCAAGCAATTTTTGGCGTTGCTGCTCATATTCATGCTTATTCAAACGGCGAATACCGGCGGCAAAATCCATATTTTCTTTGATTGAGAGGTCATCATAAAGCGTAAAGCGCTGTGACATATACCCGACTTTTTGCTTAATTAAATTTTCTTTGCCGGCAACAAATTTAACCCCGTCTATAAACACCTCGCCTTCCGATGCCGGCAAAAGCCCGCACAACACGCGAATCGTAGTGGTTTTTCCGGCGCCGTTAGCTCCCAAAAAGCCGAATATTTCACCACTGCTCACAGCAAACGATATATTTTTAACCGCGTAAAAATCGCCGAACTTAACCGACAAATTACGCACATCTACAATCGGTTCGCTCATTTAACGCCTCCGCGCCGTAAAAACAACTCGTCAAAGCCGGAAACACCCGCTTGATTTAACAATTCGCGCGGTTCGCCGCAGCCTAAAACGCTGCCCTGCTCCATCAACACCACTTCGCCGCAGCGCTCGGCCTCGTCCATATAAGCCGTGGTCATAATTACCAAAATGCCCTGCTCCACGGAAGTATGCAGCATTTCCCAAAATTCGCGGCGGCTTATCGGGTCAACGCCGTTGGTGGGCTCGTCTAACAGCATAACTTCAGGAGAACGCAGCAACGCGCACATTAAGCCTAATTTTTTATACATACCGCCGGAGAGTTTGCCGGCCGGACGATCTAAAAACTTATCAAGCCGCGTCATTTGCAAAAGTTCTTCTTTTTTGCGTTTGTAAACATCAGGGGCAATAGAATATAAATCTTTAAAAAACGCGAGGTGCTCTTCAACCGATAAATCGGCATACAAACTTTGAGTTTGCGGCATATACGCCGTTTGCTCGCGAAACTTTTCAGCTGTGAGGTTGTTTCCGTCATTTACATATAAAACATTTCCAGAATCGGCGCTCATTAAACCAAGCATAATGCGGAACAATGTAGTTTTTCCGGCGCCGGCCGGACCGATAATGCCGTAAAGTTTGCCGGTCGCAAAGTTCATGGAAACATTTTTCAGCGCCTGAACAGCGCCAAAATTTTTGCTTAATCCATCAACTTTGATACCGATTTTACTCATTATTTAAGGAGCTTTCCAAAGTCATACCTGATTTTAAGGTTAAATCAGCGTTTTCAAACTGAACTTTAACGCCGTAAACCAAACGCGTCCGCTCATCGCGGGTTTGCACATTTTTAGGCGTAAACTCCGCCTCTTCGCTGATTTTGATAATGCGTCCGATAAATTTGCGGTTATTGTCTTCAGGTAAAACCGCCGTAATTTTTTGCCCGACTTTGAGGCGGTAAATTTCATTGTGAGGAACGTAAAAATAAGCCCACACGTCATACGGATTAACAACCGAAACAATGCTCTCGCCGGCGGCGGCAATCTCGCCGATTTCTTTGTATTTGGTAATGACAATACCATTTAACGGCGCTTTAATATGGCACCACTCCAGTTTTAAATCATTATCGCGTTTGTTGCGCTCGGCAACATCATAATCCGCCTGCGAAACGTGGCCTTTTTTAACCAATGCGGCGGCGCGCTCAAAATCATTGTCAATCTGGCGAGCCAAAACTTTATAAGTATCGCAGCTTAATTCGGCAATTTCCTGCCCCGCTTTAACTTCATCGCCTTCATAAACCGGCAACGAAACAATATCGGAGGTAACCTTTGAAGCAACATACACTTTGGTGGTTTCAAGCGTGGCGGCATACAGAAAAGGTTTTTCAAACATCAGCTTGCGCACGCCGACCGCGGCAATTATCGCCAACCCAAAACACAATATAGCCACTGTTTTTTTATTCATAATTGTTCTCCACTAATCCGTTTTGTTCAAAATAATAGCGCTTTGGTAAATTTTTTACAAACAGAATCGCTTTACATACCCAAATATACAAAAAAAGCTCCGGCGAATCGGAGCTTTCGGTAATATAAGCAACTTATTAATAAGCTATTAAACGGGCAGGATTGCCGTATAACAGCAAGCATCTTTGTCCGGGGCTTAATAAGGTGCTAGTGCCTTGAGTAATGGTCATAACCTGACCGTTGTTTAACTCAACCACATATTCATATCCGCTTTGCGATGACAACGCGCCCTGCGCCGCATCACCGGCCATTCCGCCCAAAACCGCGCCGCCTAAGCCGCCAAGCAAGTGCGCCGTGCTGCCGTGGCCGATTGAATATCCGGCAATACCGCCGGCAGCGCCGCCGATAAGCGTGCCTAATTCATTATCGGTTTTAACCTTAACCGGACGAACGGTAATTACGCGGCATTGCGCGGCAGAATTAGCCTGCCCGACCGAACTGGTACCATATTGGTCAGACTGAATATCAGCCTGACAAGCGGCAAGCAGAGCAAGAGGGGTTAAAAGGGTTAAAAGTTTTTTCATTATGTTTCTCCTCATAAGTTTCTGGTATATAATTTATTACCGATAAATTTTATTGTCAATGCTAGACAATTAAAGTTTGTTGTTGTATAGTGCGAAAAGTTTTGTAAAAATGTTCAAAAATCACATTAATTTGAGGGAAATAAATATGTTGAAAAGAACTAAAATTGCTGCTTTGTTGGCCTCAGACGCCCCGCAGAAACAAGTTTTGCTTAAAGGCTGGGTACGCACCCGCCGCGATGCCAAAGATTTTTCGTTTGTGGAAGTAAATGACGGCTCATGCCTTAAAAATATGCAGGTTATTGCCAATAGTACCCTCAAAAATTATGAGGAAATTAAAAAATTATCCACAGGTTCGTCGGTTGCCGTTACCGGCGCATTGACCGAATCTAAAGGCGGCAGCCAAAAATTTGAAGTTGTTGCCGACAATATTGAAATTTACAGTCTGGCGCCTGATGATTATCCGCTGCAAAAGAAAAAGCACTCTGACGAATATTTGCGCACCATTGCCCATTTGCGTCCGCGCACCAACAAATACGGCGCCGCTTTCCGCGTTCGCTCAGAGCTTTCGTACGCCATTCATAAATTTTTCCATGAGCGTGGCTTCAGATATGTCCACACCCCGATTATTACCGGTTCAGACTGCGAGGGCGCCGGCGAAATGTTTCAGGTTACCACTTTGGATTTGAACAATCTGCCGAAAACTCCTGATGGAAAAGTTGATTACAGCAAAGACTTTTTCGGCAAAGAAGCGCATTTAACCGTTTCAGGTCAGCTTAACGGTGAAATGTACGCCACCGCGTTGGGCGATATTTACACCTTCGGACCCACTTTCAGAGCTGAAAACTCAAACACTCCGCGCCATGCCGCCGAATTTTGGATGATTGAGCCGGAAATGGCTTTTGCCGATATTCATGATGATATGGATTTGGCCGAAGACATGGTTCGCTATTGCGTTAAACACATTATGGAAAACTGCGCCGAAGATTTGGAGTTGTTTGAAAAATTTGTTGACCCGACCTTAAAACAAACGCTTGAAAACATTGCGCACAACAGTTTTGCCCGCATTACCTACACCGAAGCGATTGAAATTATGCAAAAATCCGGCCGCAAGTTTGAATACAAACCGGAATACGGCATTGATATGCAAACCGAGCATGAGCGCTTTTTGGCGGAAGAATACTTCAAAAAACCGGTTATCGTCCGCGATTACCCGAAAGAAATTAAAGCCTTTTACATGCGCTTGAACGATGACGGCAAAACAGTTGCCGCCATGGACGTTTTGGTTCCGAGAATCGGCGAATTAATCGGCGGTTCGCAGCGTGAAGAGCGCTATGACGTGTTAGTCAATAAAATTAAAGAAAACGGTATGCGTCTTGAAGATTACAGTTGGTATTTAGACTCACGCAAATACGGCTCAGTACCTCACGCCGGTTTCGGTTTAGGCTTTGAGCGTATGATGATGTTGGTTACCGGCATTGCCAACATTCGCGATGTTTTGCCGTTCCCGCGCACTCCGAACTCAGTAAACTTTTAAGGAATTAAGATGGTGCATAAAATCGGTATTTCTGCAGTTGCCGCCTTGTTTGTTATCAGCTTCAGCGTTTGCGCCAAAGCTGAAACGGATATGGTTGCAAACGGCTTAAATGCCGATTTAACACCGCTTGCGAGCGAGCAGAATTCTGAATTTTATCATGCGGATGAAGATTTAGGCAAAGTTAAGCTGCCGGAAAAACCGGAGTGTTCATCGCCTGAGCTGTATGCAAAAGTTATGCAAAAGGTTAAAGAGTTTGCCGTAACTTTACGCGCTGACACAACTTTAACCAAACGCAACAAGGCATTAATTTCAGCCAACATTGACGGTTTTCATCAGGTTGAGGCGCAAAATTTTATGCCCGAGCAGGATTTGAACACCGCCAACGCTTTGGTTATGATTAAAATTAATGATAAAATTGCCGAAAATGATATTATGCTTTGCAGGCAAAACCGCAATGTTGCGCAGCCGGTATATTTAATTATTTATCCGTATGCCGACAATTATCGGGTTTACGTTATCAATTTGGATAAAAACAGCTCTGATTACAGAGATGTAACTTTTATCTTTCCGTAAAACTTGATTTTTAAATTTTTTTTATCTAGATTAACTCTGTTTGAAACAATTTTTTAATAAAAATATGAGCGAAAACAAAAATCTTATAGTCGTTGACAATAAAGCCAATTTACCTGCCGTCATCAGTGACAGTGGGCTATACTCGTATTTGGAACAAATTAAAAAATTTCCGGTTTTAAGCGAGCAGGAAGAAGCCTCTTTAATCCATGATTTTAAGGCCAACGGCAACTTAAAATCGGCGCAAAAACTGATTACATCGCATTTGCGGTTAGCGGCCAAAATTGCCCTCACCTACCGCCGATACGGCTTGCCGATGGCGGATATTATTTCAGAGGCTAATATCGGCTTAATGCAGGCGGTTAAAAAATTTGACGAAGAAAAAAAAGTTCGGCTTTCAACATACGCCATTTGGTGGATTAAAGCCGCAATTCATGACTACATTTTGCGCTCATGGTCGCTTGTGAAAATCGGCACCGTCGCCGCGCAAAAAAAGCTGTTTTATAATTTAGGCAAAATTAAAGCGCGTTTAGGCTTATATGAAAACAAAGAGCTTGAGCCGCAAGTGGTTAAAAATATTGCCAAAGAATTGGTGGTTGATGAGCAAGATGTGGTGGAAATGAATCGGCGAATCGGCGGCGACACCTCATTAAACGTTGCCGTGCATAATGATTCTGACGATGAAAACAAAGAGCGGATTGATATGCTTGCCGATGCTTCGCAAAATATTGAAAACCGCGTTGCCAACAAGCAGGAAGCCGAGTATAAGCGTAAAATTTTGCAAGAGTGTTTGGCTAAATTAAATGACCGCGAGCAATTTATCGTTAAAAACCGTATGCTTAGCGAAAATCCGGCTACGCTTGATGAAATCGGGGCTAAATTTAACATCAGCCGCGAAAGAGTACGTCAAATTGAAAAACGCGCGTTTGAAAAACTTTCGGCGGAAGTAAAAGCTAAAATGGCGGCAGAATGATTTATGATGATGTAATTAAAACCTTAATTCAGGCACAAATTCCGTCGCCGAGACTAGAAGCAAGGCTTTTAATTGCCGCCGCCGGTAATTTAAAGCCTGATGAAGTTTGCGGCGCAACGGTATTAAGCCCTGAAGCACAAGCGGCGTTATCACAGATGTTAACACAGCGGATTAATCATAAGCCTTTGGATAAAATTGTAGGGCATAAAGAGTTTTATAAGTTTGATTTTAAGGTCAATGAAAAGGTATTATCGCCGCGACCTGACACAGAAATTGCCGTTGAGGCGGCGCTTAAACTTATCAGAGCGGAAAATATTACAATAATTGCCGATTTCGGTACCGGCTCAGGTTGCATTTTACTTTCATTATTAAAAGAAGTTCCTGATTTATACGGTATCGGTATTGATAAATCTGTGGAAGCTTTGCAGATAGCAAAGCAAAACTCTTCAGATTTAGGTTTAAATAATCGCTGCAAACTCTTTATGGCAGATTGGTTTGCTCCTGATTTTGCAGATAAAATCGGCGCCAAATTGCAGATGATTATCAGCAATCCGCCCTATATTCCCGACCGCGATATTGCTGTTCTAGAGCCGGAAGTAAAAGATTATGACCCTTATTTGGCACTAAGCGGCGGGCAAGACGGCTTAAACAGCTATCGTAAAATTGCCGAAACTGCCCCTTTACTATTGAGCAACAATGGTTATATTGTGCTTGAAACAGGTATCGGACAAACTGAAGATGTTAAAAATATTTTTATGAAAAACAGTTTTGAACATATAAAAACCGTGCCGGATTTGGCGGGTATTGACCGTTGTTTGATTTTTAGAAAAAATGATTGCATTTAAGAAAAAATCAGATATTATACCGCCGTTGGCGCAAAGTATTTGTTTATAGACGCGCCTTTTCCGATTTACATTTAAATTTAATTTAGCTCAACATTGTGGTTGTATAAAATATGAAAAAAAATAATAAATTTCGCAATAACAGCGGTAACAGCAACGCTTACTCGCTTAACTATAAATTTGACAGTATCAGTCCGGCCGGAAAAATTAACGGCACCGCGCTTGATTTAATTAAAAAATATAACGAACTTGCCAAAGAAGCCCACGGCTGCGGCGATTATATTGAAATGGAAGTATACCGCCAATACGCCGAACATTATCGCAAAATTGTTACTGAAATTAATGAACGAAGAGCCGTTCGCGCTGAAAATATGGCGCAGCAAACGGAAGAAAACAGCGCCGCCGAAGCAGAATCCGCAACTGAAGCCGCCGCTCCGCAAGCCGAAGAAGCTCCGGCGGAAGCAACTGCTGAGCCTGCAACCGCCCTTGAACCGGCGCCGCGCAAGTCTTTTAAGGTGATTGAAATTCAACCGCAAAGCAATAGCGAATTAACCGAAGAAAATATGTCTGAGTCTCCGGCAATGAGGCCGCGCCGCATTATCCGCAGGGTAAAGAAACCGGCGGCAGAAGCGGTTGCCGCTGCCGCAATTTAACTTTATAATTGTTATGAAAGGTAAAAAAATGGCATTTTTTATTGCAATGATTGTGTTTGTTCTGGCCGGCATTGGCATTACGTACAAAACACTGGCCGGATACAGCGATTTTTCCGATTTGGTAAAATTCAGCATTTTGGCCTTGCTGATTATTGCCTGGTTCAGTCCGATTATTTTGGGATTGTTGCGTTATAATGCCTGGATGAGTATTTCGGTTTATGCGGGTATTGCCAAAGCTTCATACTTTTTAATGGGTTTGGCCTTTATTTTGCTTATGCTGATTTTGCTGCGTGAAACCGTTTGGTATATAATTTATTTTATATCGCGTAACCCGGCATTAAGCCCCGATAATGCAGAGCTTTTGAACCGCAATAATTTAATTACCGTTATTGCTGCCCTGCTGATTGCCGTTTACGGCGTTTATGAAGCGCACAAAGTTCCGGCCGTAAACACCATTACCATTGAAAACAGCCGCATTAAAGAAAATGTTAAAATGGTTGTAGCAAGCGATTTTCATATTGATACGTCAACCCCGATGCGCCAAATTGAAAATTTTGTAAATTTGATTAACGCGCAAAATCCCGACTATATTTTATTGGTGGGCGATATTATTGATGATGTGCCGGAAAAACTTGAAAAACAAATGGAACTTTTACAAAAACTTAAAGCCAAAAAAATTTACTTGAGCTTAGGTAATCATGAATATTACAACGCGCCGGGCAAATGGATGATTAAATTTACCCGAATGGGATTTGAGATTTTACACAACACCGGCGAAAAAATTGCCGATACCGGACTTTTTATCAGCGGGATTCCTGATGCCGGGGCACGCGAACCTAATTTTAAAAACGCTTTATATTATGCCACCGATGATGATTATAAAATACTGCTCTCGCACACGCCAAAAGCTATTGATTTGCTTGAAGCCGGACAATTTGACCTGCAAGTTTCAGGACACACTCACGGCGGACAAATTTTTCCGTTTAATTACGTGGCGGAAATTGCCAACGGCTATTTAGCCGGAGAATATACCGTGCATGGCGACAAACTTTATGTCACCCGCGGCGCCGGATATTGGGGACCTCCGATGCGCATTTTGGCTCCGTCCGATATTGTCGTAATTAATTTTAAGGCCGAGGCTGATGAATAAACAAACCTTAATTTTAGATTGTGACGGCGTTTTGTATCCGATTACACAAATTTCATTAGCGGAATTTGTGGATGCCATGAAGCAAACCTATCGTGAAGAGCTTAAAATTGACGGTAAAACGCAAGCGCAAATTTCAGAAAAGACAATTTCCGAAAAGCGTTTGGGTATGTTTAACTACATTAAAGCAATGTGCGATTATGCCGATTACAACTTTGACGAATTTTGCCTTAAAATGCAAGACCGTGTTGATTATGATAAAATTACTCCTGATTACGGCTTATACAATCAGCTTCTTAACACCGCCAAAGACAGGCAAGTGGTTATTTTAACCAATAATCATGTTGCGCATTTAGATAAAGTTTTGCAAAAGCGCTTCGGTAAAAACTTGTTTGAAGTTGAGGCGGACGGGATAGAATGTTACGATATTAAAACCATGGAGCGTAACGGCGTTTTTTATCCTAAACAAGACCCGATGGCATTAAAATTATTTGCCGCCAAAATTAATCAAACGCCGGAAAACTGCACTCTGGTTGATGATACCGAAAAAAATTTAACTTCGGCCAAACAAGTTGGTATGAAAACCGTGCTTATCAGCGAAAAGTTTACGCTTAAACAATATTTACAACAATTACAAACTAATAACTTAAAAATAAAAACAGGTAATGAAAATGGATAATACGGACTTTATTAAAGGGTTGCAAATTGCGCGCTCGTACGATGTTTCGTCAAAAGAAAACTCTGTTGTGCTGTACAGCATCAGCTTTCAACCGACTAAAATTAATCGCGAAAAAGCGTTTAACTATATTAAAAATAATCCCGATAAAATTATGATTGAACACACCGAATGCGGAGCCAAGTTGGTTGAAACCGGATTTGAAAGCATTAAAACCCTTAACCAAGAAGATATTATGACTATTTGGGCTGAAGCTTCGCGCCGCTTTATTGCCGCCGCGAGCGGTAACGTCACTGCTTTTGTTGACGGAGCTGACCCGCGCAGCGTGTTTAGAACTGTGGAACTGCCGAATATTTTGCAAAATCAAAATATCAAAACGGTAAATAATATTGATAAATATGAGTTTGCCAAGCAGTTTGCAAAATAAACCTTTTAATCCGGCATTATCGCCGGATTTTTTATACCCGTTATACAACAGATAAAAAATTCCCATCCTGAGGAGGGGTGGCGGCGGTAGCCGACGGGGTGGTGAAAATACAAGATTAAAAATTAGGATTAAATATTGTTTATGTTTCTGATTTTTTAATAAAAACAAACACTTAATACGATGTTAAATAATAATGTAACCACCCCGCCTTCGGCACCCCTCCATAGAGGGGAATTTTAAAAGATAGCGGCGCCCCCATAGAGGGGAATTTTAAATTGCGGATTTAAATACAACTTATACACACCCCGGACTCGTAAATATTGCAAAAAAAAAACGCGAGCTAAAATAAATCAAAATGCATCAACTTTAGCTTAGGAGCAGTGTTATGAGCCGTAATTTTAAGTTTTTTATAAATCTGGCATTGTTTTTGTTTTCCGCAAACCTTGCCTTTGCCCTCACCTGCCGCAATGATTACAGCGGAACATCAGGTTGCGCCGATAACAAGACTCCTGCCGGAAACTGCGAAACTTTAGGTTATAGCACCGCTAATACCGATAATTGCGGGCACTACATTTACTGCCCTTTTGATACAAACTACAAAAGATGTACAACTATTAAAAATGGTTCTGATTGCTCCGATTATCCATTAACTGAGTGTCCCGAAAACGGCATTTGTGAAGATTGCCCCAATGACAGTTCTTATAAAAAACTCACCGGCTGTGAAACCGGATACACGCTTAATTCCTCCGGCACCGGCTGTTATCTATACTCGTTTAAGTGCCCAGATGGTTATTCCGAAGATATTAAGAGTGTTGCTGATTGCGGCGACGGCACAGCAGAACATAAAGGTTGGATTTTCTCTTCTAATATGGGTATATGCGGTAAATGTATTGCCAAAACTTGTCATGCTTATGGACATTATCAGTATCCGTACGCCCAAATATGCAAAATAGAAAAGGAATATCTTGGCGATACTTATAGTGAATGTCAGGATTGCGAAAGTTGTGGCACATATGGATACGGAACCGCCCCTGTATCATGTGATGAATGGTGTAAAGAATCAGTTCCTTTTAATGAAGGCAAATATGCAATTAATGTTCAGCAAGAAGTTACTAAAAACGGACGTACCGGCACTTGCTTTACTGGATATCAAAGCGATGAAGGTACCTGCTGTTGTTATTATGGAACTGAAGATCCTTCTAAATGCGCATAAAAAATCCACCGAATTTATCGTTTTAATTTATTCACTTGCACAAGGTGCATATTATTGAATTTTTAATCGCAGATTTAAATACAACTTATGCACAGCGCAGACTCGTAAATATTGCAAAAAAAAAACGCGAGCTAAAATCTTCTTAAATGCAACAATTTGAGGAGATTTTTTATTATGAAATCAGAAAATGGCAGAAGTATGGTGGAGATGCTCGGGGTTTTGGCTATTATCGGGGTATTGTCGGTTGGGGCGATTGCAGGATACTCTAAGGCGATGATGAAATACAAACTCAATAAACAGACGGAGCAAATCGGCTCAATTTTAGACTATGTAAACATTCATTTAGATGATTTAAAGCGTTCAAGAGCCAGTATTACCGGCAATCTGACATCTTTATTTAAGAAGTTAAACGTTATCCCGCAAGAAATGATACGCGAAAACGCACATATTACAATTTACGATATTTTCGGAACTACTATTATTTTACAAAACTATACTGTTAACAATGTTGATTATGTCTTTGAGTTCAGATTGTTTATAAACAAAGGGCAAAAAGAATCGTGCATGAATTTGTTTACAATCGCCAAAGCCAAAAGAGAGCAACTTTGGCGAACCAAGTTTGAAATCGTTAAAGGAGAAACTTCCAACGAGGCTAATTCGGCTTGGGGCGATAGTTATTGCAGTTCTGACCGTAAATGCCTTAAAGATTTAACCGTTGCGGAAATGGAAGACTTCTGTAACGTTTGTGAAGATAAAGACAGTTGTTCTTTTTACTATCAGATGAAGTTATAATTGCTATTTTACTTGCTCTATTTACCTTTAAAAAATCCACCGGCATACGTCGGTGGATTTTTATTATTCTTCATCTTCTTGATGTTTGTTAAGCTCTTGCTCAAGCTCTTCATAATCTTGCTCGTCAAGTTCGCTTGCAGGCACACTGTAACTGCCGTTAAACCAACGTCCTAAGTCAATATCGGCGCAATGTTTGGAGCAAAACGGGCGATATTTTTCATCTGACGTTTCTTGCCCGCAAATAGGGCATTTATGCGGCTTAACCATTACTTTTCAACCCTGCCCGTACCTTCGCAAGTTGGGCATTCTTCAGTGTAAACATCAAGCAATGACGGACGGCGGCGCTGACGCACAACCTCAACATTACCGCCGCGGCTTAAACCTAAAACGCGAGCGCGGCACGGGTCATCGGCAAGTTCCGACTGCAATATATCAATTACCGATTTCATAAACCGATATTCGGACGAGCCGGCAAAATCAATTACAATTTTACCGGAAAGATTCTTCAGGCGAATCTGACGGGCAATTTCAACCGCAGCCTCATCATTTAAGCGCGAAACCTCACTACCGGCTTTTAAATCGCCGCTGTCAACGTCTATGGCAACGCAAGCGCGGGTTTCCTGAATATGGATTCTGCCGCCGCTCGGTAATGCCACACTGCGGCTTAAAGCCTCAATAATCTGGTCTTCAAGCCCGTATTCGGCAAACGGTTTGGCAACATATTTTACCATATCCGGCGCGGTAACTGCTTCAAGCTCATGTTCAAGATTATGATTATTAACCACCACAGTCTGCAAAGTGTCTTTGTAGCGGCGCATATACTCAAACAGCGGATTTTCACGCACATAAAGCAATGCCGGAGCAGACGCGCTACGGGCTTTTACGCGGATATTATCATAAACATTGCGCAATTTAACCATTTCTTCAAGCACATCTTCAACCGGAAAATCAACCGCGGCGGTGCGGATTGCCCAGCCTTCCTGACCGGTGATATTTTCCCATACGGCGGAACGGTAGGTTTTAGCTAAATCTTTGTCTTCAATTTTAGATGAAACATCAACCCCCATATAAAACGGGCGATAAACCACAGTGGTGCCGACAATTTGAATATTGCGCGAAACTTTAGCACCTTTTTCAGCGCGTTTTTCCTGCACAACCTGAACAACCACGCTCTGCCCTTCAGTCATGTTAACTTCTTTTAAATCGTGTTCATAAGCGTTCATAAAAGCTTCTTCGCCATCGCCAATGTCAACCAAAAAGCCGGTATGACCATTAGCAAGTTCCAATTTATGAGTAATTTTACCAAGGTAAACATTGCCCTCGCCGGCATGATTTTCATTATAAATATCAACTTCTGTCATTCTGCCGCCATCTAAAGCTGCCAGACGCGTTTCATCACCGTTTGATTCATAAACTAAAGTATCTGCTTTCATTTGATTCCAGCTCCTGTTAATAAATTTTTGGTTTCATATAAAGGCAAACCAACCACCCCTGAAAACGAACCGACCATATTTTTTACAAATCCGGCTAATTCGCCCTCAATTTTATAACCGCAAACGCCGACCCATTCGTTGCCGGCGATATAACTTTTGATTTCTTCCTCAGATAATTTTTTCATACTGATGCGAGTAGTAACGCAACGGCTGCTTATTTTGCCGTTTTTATCAATTAAGCAAACCGCGCTGATAACCTTGTGATTGCGCCCTGATAAAAGGCGCATAACCGCCTCTTGCTCTTCGGGTGTTTTGGACTTGTGGATTATCCGCAAACCGGCGGTAATAATAGTGTCGCTCGCCAAAACATTTTCATGCGGGTTATCTGAGGCCACTTTTTTAGCTTTTTCAAGCGCCATGCGGCGCACATACGGCAACGGGCGCTCATACTTTTTGCAGTTTTCATCAATATCAGCCGGAATAATTTTTTTCGGCGCATATCCGATTTGTTCCAACAACTGCCGGCGCTGAGGCGACCCTGAAGCTAAAATAAAATCTTTGGTTTGCATGGTTTAAGCTTCATCGTCGTAAGTTTTTTCCATTCTTTCATGGCGCTCCTGCGCTTCAATTGAAAGAGTTGCAATCGGACGAGCTTCAAGACGGTCTAAGCCAATCGGCTCGCCGGTTTCTTCACAATAGCCGTAGGTGCCGTCTTCAATACGGTCAAGAGCTTCATCAATTTTAGAAATAAGTTTGCGAGCGCGGTCTTTGGTGCGCAAATCAAGCGATTTATCGGCTTCTAATGACGCGCGGTCAATTTCATCAGGCTGATTTAAGCCGCCTTGGCGCAGGTCATCTAACGTATCTTGCGATTGTTCAACCAAAGACTTTTTCCATGCCAACAATTTTTGACGGAAATATTCAAGCTGCATATCGTTCATATAATCTTCATCTGCGGACGGTTTGTAGTCGGGGGGAAGAATGATTGTACTTACCATAATAAAACTCCTCTGTTAAATATTTAATGCACAAAAGTTAGCAATTCATTTTAATAACTTCAAGCAAATTTATGTAATTAACAACAAACTAATTAAAATACCAAACCAATTTGTTATCATCTTCTTTGTTGCAGCCGGCCGCAACATCATTCGGATTAGCCGGTAATTTGTAGTTTGAGCTGCTAACCGAGTTTGAAAACTTCCACGCATAGGTTTTATTGTTGATTTTCATAACATCTAAGTCAGAACCGTCATTAACCAACCAAACTTTTAAGCCCAGTTCAACGCAAACATCGCGCGGAACTTCGTCAAATTCAATAAAATACGTACTGCCATCCGTATCGCCGCTGCCGATTTTAACATCTCCGCCGAACGAGTGTCTGCCTTTGCGAACATCATAAGGAACAATTTTTTCATTCACCAACGTTTGCAGTTTTACTTCTTTGTAGTTTTCAGCCGCGACATAGCGCTGACTGATAACTTTTTTTAAGTCAGTCAATTCCTGATTAATACGACCGAGGCGGTATTTATGATAGCCACGGTTTACGGCCGCCGCCACTGAAATTGTAATAGTAATCAGCACGCTGATATAGGCGATAGTTTCAATCATGGTGCGGCCGGATTGGCTTATATTTGACAACTTTACCATTGTGTCCTCCAACTCATACTTTTATAATATATCACAAAAGTGAGCCCTGCTCAAAATATTTTTGCAATATTTACTTTATTTTTTAATTATTATCATTATTATGGAAAAAGGTTATAAATCAATTAAGGATTACACCGCAATGAAAAATTTATATGCTTTTATTACATTTGCCGCCGCGCTTGCTCCGGCAGCGCTTAAAGCCGAAACTCCGGCTTATGTGCCTTATACGGGGGTTGATTATGCGTACGTTTCCGCTAAAGCTCACGAGCTTAAACCGCACTACAACGCCCTGCAACTTAATATCGGCACCAAATACAACTCTTATTTCGGGACGGAATTGTTTTATCAGCAAAGTGGCTCCGACAGCAAAAAAATTGCTGACGGCAAATTCAAAAGTTCTTACCGCGCATACGGCTTAGACGCAACTGCTTATTTGCCGCTCGGGTGCTACCAAACAACCGAACTTTTTGCCACTGCGGGAATCGGCGAATATGTGTTTCGGCAAAAACTGACCCCGTTAAAGCATAAAAACAACAGCGCCATCGGATACAGAATCGGCGGCGGAATTATGTATAACGTAACCGAAAATATAAGTTTTCGGCTTGGCGCGCGTTATGTCGGGCTTGACCAAATTAACACCTTTAACCGCTTAACGGAATATTTTGCCGGATTGCGTTATTACTTTTTATAAACTTATTTTGATAAGGATTTTATACCATGCTTAAAAAAATACTTGCTCTTATAATTTTTATTATCTGCTCAGCGGGCGGATATTATTTGTTTACATCTTGGAATACCGGCGTTCCAACTGCCGTACAACCGGTTGAACCATCGCCGTCCGTCACCTCTTTTGAAGATAAAGTATACACCTATAATCCTGAAAATCTGCCGCAAGAGTGCAATATTAACAGCGCCATGGCCTGCGCGGTTGAATTTGCGGTTAAGTGCACCATTAATCCTGATTTTGCCGGTTGCCGCCAATCTAAACTGCCCAAGTTCATTTTTATGGAAGACCCGTCTTTGGAACGTCCTACCGAAATGAGCTTTAAAATCAGCAAAATCAAGCCGATTTCGACTGATTTGGTTGAAATTTACACCGAAAGCACCTGCAACGGCAACTGGTTCGGTTTATGCCAAGGCAACATTATTTACGTAATTGTTCCGACTGAAGACGCATGGCGGGTTAAAGACATATACGCCGTTGAGCAATAACATTTAATCGCATATATGAAAAAGGCTCTTTTTAAGTAAAGAGCCTTTTGTTTTATGCGTTTACGCGTTCTAAAATTAAATCAGCCGCCGCCATGCCGGAAGATATAGCCTCCACAATGGTGGAGCCGCCGGTTTTACAGTCGCCGGCATAAATAATGCGTTCATCTTCAATTTTAGAATCGGCACGGCTGCCGATAGCCTTAACAACCAATGAAAATCCGGTTAATTTAAGCGATGAATTTTCAAGCGGGGTCAATTTGCCCTCGTGAAAGCGGTTTTTGTGCACATAAAGCGTAAATTTACCCGCATCAGGCTCAATTTTATCCGGGCTTGTCATCGGCGAAATATCAATTTGACGTTCTAAAAGCTCAAGATGTTCGGCTTTGGAAATGCGCATATCGGCAATACGGCGGCGCACAAACATTTCAACTTCAGACGCGCCGAAGGCTTTGGCTGTAAAAGCGCAATCAGCCGCAACATTGCCGCCGCCGATAATAGCAACTTTGCCCTCGCCGGCATATTGTTCGGGGTTGCCCAAATATTCCATATATGAAACGGCGTATTCTTCACCGGCAATGCCCAAATTAACTAAATTCGGCTCGCCGGAAGCAACTATAACCCAATCAAATTCAGACTTTAATGCCAACACATCGGCTACCTTATGGTTAAGTTTAAGCTCCACCAATTCAGGATTAAAAATATACGACCAATCTTTTTCAATCACCTCATGAGGCAAGCGCTCATCAGGTATAAGATTAAGCGCTCCGCCGATTTGATGCCGTCCTTCAAACAACACCACCTTGCAACCGGCTTTAGCCAACACGGAGCTCGCCGCCAAACCGGCCGGTCCGGCGCCGATAACCGCAACTTTAACGCCGTTGGGTTTAACGTGGGCAAAACTTTCTTTTTCGCGGCGGTAATTTTCCAAAATAGTGGCTTGCACCTTAGGAATATTAACCGCAAAATCTATACGGTTACGGATACATGCCTTCATGCAAAACTTGTCAGGACATATCAGCCCGCAGGTTTGCCCGAGCGGGTTGTTGCGTAAAATAGTTTTTACGGCTCCGTCATAATCGCCTTCTTTGGCATGATTAATAAATTCTTGCGGGCTGCAATTTACCGGACAAGCGTGCATACACGGTTGGGTTTTGCAGTTAAGACAGCGGTCAAGCTCGGCTTTCAGCTGCGCTTTGTTCAAATATAGAGGTTTCTTTTCAGCCATTTTTTATTCCTTTAATTCAAGTTATAAAAAAATGCCGAACGTGTCAATAAAAACTCTTGACTTAGAGTATAGTCAAAGGATTATCTTATTTTAGAATCTTGATTGATTAACATTTAAGGAGCACTTAAAATGATGATAAACAAGCGCTATATGTTTTTGGCTTTAACTTCACTGCTTGTTTTAACAAGCAATATTTCAGGAGCAAATGATATGAAAAAAGCACCGATTGACACCGTTTTTGAACAAGGCGAACCCAACCCTTACGGCAAATTTTTTACCGGACAGACTTATCTTAAACGCTTGAGCGCCAATGATAATGTTTGGAACTCATCGCTTGCCAACGTTACTTTTGAACCTAAAGCACGCACCAACTGGCACAAGCACAGCGGCGGTCAAATTTTGTTGGTATTAGACGGCGAAGGCCGCTATCAGGAACGCGGCAAAGAAGTTCAGATTATTAAAAAAGGCGATGTGGTGCGTATTCCGCTTAATGTTGAGCACTGGCACGGCGCCGCGCCCGACAAATGGATGACTCATATTTCAGTTGAAACCAACTTGCCGAACAATCAAACCACATGGCTTGAACCGGTCAGCGATGAGGATTATAAATAATGAAAAAACTTTTATTTGCCTGCGCCGCAGTATTAATCGCGGGGCTCGGCATCGGCAAATTATATTGTACACAACAGGAAAATAAAATGACTGATTTTAGTAAAACCGACCCTGAATTTAACGAGCTTTGGCGTAATTTTGCCCAAAACGAGGTTAAAGGTCACGGCTCGCTTGACAGTAAAACCGCTTATTTAACCGTGTTGGCGGCTCATGTTGCCACCCAATCGGTTAATGAATATAAGCTTGTTTTAAGCGAGGCTTTAGACAGCGGCGTCAGCCCGACCGAAGCCCGCGAGGCGCTGTATCAAACCGTGCCATACGCCGGTATGGCCAAAGCGTATGACTTTTTTGCCGCCGGCGCGGAAGTTTTTGCCGCCAAAGGCATTAAGCTCCCTCTGCCCGCTCAGGCAACCACCGATAAAACGAATCGTCTGGAGAAAGGCATTGAAACACAGTGCGATATTTTCGGCCGCGAACATATTTTGAGCATGCGCGCCAATGCGCCGGCTGAATTAAAGCATATTCAGGATTATTTATCCGCCAACTGCTTTGGCGATTATTACACCCGCGGCGGCTTAAACGTTAAAACCCGCGAGATGATTACGCTGGCGGTGTTAATTGCGATGGGCGGCGCCGATCCGCAGGCCAAAGCGCACGTTCAGGCCAACTTAAATGTCGGCAACAGCAAACAAGATATGCTTGATATGGTAACGCAGTTGTTGCCGTACATCGGCTATCCGCGCACCTTAAACGGCATTGCCGCCATTAATGAAGTTTGTAACAAATAAGGAGCATAACATGAGTAAAAACGTATTGATATTATCGGCAAGTTTCCGCAAGCACGGCAATTCTGACCTTTTATGCGATGAGTTTATGAAAGGAGCCGTTGAGGCCGGACACAAAGTTGAAAAAATCAGACTGAATGAAAAACACATCGGCTTTTGCATGGGCTGCGGCGTTTGCAATACCACGCATAAATGCGTGCAAAAAGACGACATGGCGGAGATTTTGGATAAAATGGTTAATGCCGATGTTATTGTGATGGCAACACCGGTTTATTTTTACACCATGAACGGCCAAATGAAAACTTTAATTGACCGCACGGTGCCGAGATATACCGAAATCAGCAATAAAGACTTTTACTTTATTGTTGCCGCCGCCGATACCGATAAAAACAACATGCAACGGGTTATTGACGGATTCCGCGGGTTTACCTCCGATTGTTTAGACGGCGCCCGTGAAAAAGGCATAATTTACGGCACCGGCGCATGGCAAATGGGCGATATAAAAAACTCGCCGGTCATGAATGAAGCATACCTTGCCGGCAAAAACTGCTAAACAGGCACAACTTATGCACAGCGTGGACTCGTAAATATTGCAAAAAAAAAACGCGAGCTAAAATCTTCTCAAATGCAACAATTTGAGAGGATTTTTATTATGAAATCAGAAAATGGTCGTTCTATGGTTGAGATGCTTGGCGTATTAGCAATAATTGGAGTCTTGAGCGTTGGCGCTATTGCCGGATATTCTAAAGCAATGATGAAGTATAAGCTTAACAAGCAGGCGGAAGGATTAAGCATGCTGCTTGCCAACTGCATAGCGCTTTCAAAGCAACTGCCGACAACAAATGAGTGGAAAATATATACCGACATATTGCCTAAACTTAATTTGCTGCCGGATTCGGTTAAAATTTATAACTCCTATAATATGAAAGACATTTTCGGAACCGAATCATATTTTTACCATACCTCAGAGCAAAACGAATGGGCTATTTTTTACTATGTGCCGGAAAGTTCTTTCGGTACGGAAATTTGTTATAACTTAATCAAAACCGCCAAAGAATTTCATGCCGATATGAGCGCAATAGCCCGCTCTAAAAACCGCACGGCCGGCGGACAAGAGCTTGGCAGTACCTTTTACGGCGATAGCTATTGCAACAACTCCGATAAAAAATGTATACGTAATATGACAATGAGCGATATACACTCCTTGTGCACCGATAAAGGCGACAGAGGCGAAGATTTTAACGAATATTTTTTGTGGTTGACTTGGAAATATCCGGAGCTTTAGTCTTCCTCAAGATGCAGCATTACGCTAACGCCTAACAAGGCCACCACCATAGTCGGAGACCACACCGCAAACCACACCGGAATATAACCGTTAAGACCAAAGGCATAAACTAACTGCGAGCTGAAATATACCACAAATCCGGTAGTAATGCCCGCCACAATCATAAACATCACGCCGCCTTGACGCATATTGGCTTTAAGCGCAAAAATGGCCGCGACCAATGCCATCGCCATAAGCAAAAAGGGCGAGGCTAAGAGCGATAAATAGCGCATTCGGTGTCGCTGCGCCGAAAAGCCCGATGACTCATAAAAATTGATAGTTTCCGGCAAATCCCAAACCGAAATAGCGTCCGGGTCAATAAAGTTTTCTTTAATGCGCTGCAGGTCAATAGTGGTATCATACTCTATATCCGCAAGATTTTTAGTTTCTTCACCGCTCGTAAAAACCTTTACCCCGCGCAATTTAAACTTATTATCTTTCAGCTCGCCGACCAGTGCTTCAACCCGCCGCAAAATTTGCGAATCGCGATCCATTTCCAAAATACTCACATCGCGCATTGAGAGCAGCTCGCCTTCTTCCTGCCGCAGCGATTTGGCCTGAATGACCAAAACTTTATCATCGGCCGCCGCCTCGCGAATCCATAAGCCTTTGCTTGAAAACAGCATAGCTTGCGGGTTACGCGTGGCAAAGCGGTATTTTATGGTTTCATGCAGTTCATACATTTTGGAAGAAATCGGGTTAATCAAAGCAACGTTAATAGCTCCCACAATAAACACCGCGGTTAAAACCGGCGCCAAAAATCCCCAAACCGAAACTCCGGCGGCGCGGATAATAACATATTCATTGTTTTTGCTGACCCGCCAAAACATAATCATGGCCGCCACCATCATTACAAACGGCAAAACCTTATCGGTAGTCTGCGGCAAGCGGGTTAAAGTGTATTTTATTACATAGCTCATACCAACATCATCGCGTCCGGAAATGCGGCGCAATGCTTCAATAGCGTCAAACATCATGATAATGCCCATAATGGTAACCAGTACCAATAAAAAAATCACGATAATTTGCTTTGAAAGGTAACGACCAAGTATTGAATTAAATTTCATTAACGTCTCTTTTTGCTGTTTTTAATCAAAATATCGCAAAGATAAATATCTTTCAATAGAATCGGGCAAAACAACCACAATATTTTTACCGTGCATTTCATGGCGTTTACCCAGCTGCAAAGCCGCCCAAACCGCCGCGCCGGCAGAAATTCCGATAAGCAGACCTTCAGTTGTTGCAACTTCGCACGCGATGTTAAACGCTTCCTCACTCGGCACGGCAATCACTTCATCAACCTGTTCAGGCTTATATAACGGCGGCACAAAATTAGCGCCGATTCCGGGAATTTTATGCGCGCCCGCCTCGCCGCCTTCCAAAACCGGACTTTCCGCCGGTTCTGCCGCCACCACATACAAATCGGGATTGCAGGTTTTGAGCGCCGCGGTTATGCCGCTTAAAGTGCCGGAGGTACCGACGCCGCACACTAACGCGTCAATATTGCCGCCGGTATCTTCAATCAGCTCCATGGCGGTGCCAAAGGTGTGGGCTTGCGGATTATTCACATTTTCAAACTGCTTGAGCATAATCACATTTTTGTTTTTTTCCGCCAACATTTCTGCCTTTTTAACGGCTCCGGCCATTCCCTCTTCCGCCGGAGTTAAAATAACTTCCGCTCCCAAAAAGCGCATAAGTTTAACCCGCTCTTTTGACATATTTTCCGGCATTAAAATAACCAGTTTATAACCTTTAGCCGCGCACATTGCCGCCAATCCGATGCCCATATTTCCCGATGTTGCCTCTACAAAAACCGTGTCCGGCGTAATTTTTTCAGCCGGTATGGCGTTAAGCATTTGCAACGCCGGACGGTCTTTAACAGAAAACGCCGGATTATAGGCTTCACACTTGCCCATAATATCGGCCTTGATTTTGTGTTTTGCAACCAAACGATTAAAGCGGAGCAACGGAGTATGACCCACCATTTCAGTTACGGAGTTATAAATTTTTGCCATAACGCACCTCTTATTTTTCTTCTTCCGCCTCTTTCATAAGCTCAGCCACAAACGGAGGCAAGCCCGCTTGACGCACACGCTTCATTCTCTCGCCTGAAATCACGCGTTGTACCTTGCAAATTGTTTCTTCAACATTAACGTTTACTATCACATAATCAAACTCTTGCCAATGTTTAATTTTATCAAGCACCAGAGCCATGCGCTTGTTTATTACTTCTTTAGAATCGGTGCCGCGACTTTCCAAACGGCGGCGGACCTCTTTAATTGACGGCGGCAGCAAATAAATGGTTACCACATCTTCAGGCGCTTTTTGGCGCATTTGACGAGCGCCAATCCAGTCCATATCAAAGATAACATCTTGTCCGATATTGATAAAACTATCAACCTCTGAACGCAAAGTTCCGTAACGCGAGCCGTATTGCGAGTCAACGCATTCATAAAAAGCGTCTTCCGCGCGAAATTTATCATATTGTTCATCGGTAATGTAGTAATAATCAACCCCTTCCTGCTCGCCTTCGCGCTTTTGGCGGGTGGTTACCGAAACCGAAAATTTTAAATTAGGGTCGCGCTTTAACAGCTCTTTAATCACCGTGCTTTTGCCGGTGCCGGATGGCGCCTCAATAATAAACATCGCGCCTTTGCGGGTTTTTCTTAAAACATCAACAATATCAGTCATTATTATTACTCCACGTTTTGAATCTGTTCACGAAACTGTTCTATCAGGGCTTTAAGCTCCATGCCGCATTGCGTTTGCGCAATATCCATTGACTTTGAGCATAAGGTGTTGGACTCGCGGTTAAGCTCTTGGCATAAAAAGTCAAGCCGGCGTCCGACCGGATTGGCTTCAGCAAGCAGTTCGCCGGCGGTTTTAATATGCACATACAGCCGGTCAAGTTCTTCTTTAACATCGGCCTTCATAATCAAGAGCAACGCCTCTTGCCCCAAGCGCTCTTCAGATACATTTACATCAGCCGCCAACTCATTAATCTGAGCCGCAATTTTGGCTTTGATTTTATCATTAACACCGGCATAAACCGCGGCGGCTTTATCGGTGGTTTGTTTAATTTGCGCTAAAATATTTTGCAACGCGTCATAAATTTTGGCGCCTTCATTTAAACGGTCTTGCGCTAAAGCTTCGGCCGCGTTTTTAAAACTTGCAAGCAACGCGGTTTTAAGCTCCGCAACCTCTGCTTCATCAGGGGTGTTTTCTTTTACGGTTACAACGCCGCTGATATTTAACAAATCCGTCGGATTGGGCTTGGCAAACAACTCCGGTTTAGCAAGATAAATTTCTGAAACTTTGGCGGTTAATTCGGCAAGCAGTTCCGCATTAAGTAAAACCTCAGGTTCCGCGCCGTCGGCCGTAATATCAAGCGATATATTAACCGTGCCGCGGGCAAAATAGGAAGCGCAAAGTTTTTTAACTTCTTCATCTAAGCCTGAAAGCCATTGCGGTATGCGAGTTTTAACATCAAGCCCTTTGGCGTTTACGCTTTTAATTTCCCATACCCATGCGTAAGTTTTGTTTTGATAGCTGAAACTTCCCTGCGCGCGGGTAAATCCTGTCATACTGGAAAGATGCAAAATATTTCTCCTTTTTTAACGGTTTCAGTTTAATATAATAGCAACCGGTTAATATTTTACTAGGAAAAATTAATGGATAAAAACATAAAAAACATTTTAATCACAGGCGCGTCATCAGGCATCGGCGAAGCTTTGGCCTTATATTACGCCAAACAGCCGCAAACCGTGCTTTTTATTTGCGGGCGCAACAAAGAGCGTTTAAATTCGGTGGCTAAGCAATGCAGCCAACTCGGAGCTGAAGTTCACACCTCTGCTTTAGACGTAACCGATAAAGCCAAAACTGCCGCATGGATAAAAAAATGCAACGCCGCCGCTCCGCTTAATTTGGTTTTTGCCAACGCCGGCGTTTCAACCGGAGCGGAAACGGAAGAAAACATTTACAACACCTTTAACACCAATATTTTCGGCGTTTTAAACACCGTCACGCCCGCGATTGAAATTTATCGGCAACGCAAAAACACTAATCTGCCGCGCATTATTGCCATTACCGCCTCTATTGCCGGATACCACGGCTTGGCGGGTTGCCCTTCATACAGCGCCAGCAAGGCCTGCGTTAAAGCCTACGGCGAGGCGATGAGGCTCCGACTTGCGCAAGAAGATATTCAGCTTAATGTAATTTGTCCGGGGTTTGTACGCTCGCGCATTACCGATAAAAACACCTGTCCGATGCCGTTTTTTATGGAAGCGGAGAACGCGGCGGAAATTATTGCCGAGCGCATTAACAAAAACATCGGGCTGATTGCTTTTCCGTGGCCGATGCGTTTGGCGGCTTGGATTGGCGCCATTTTACCCAACTGCGTAAGCAATTTTATTTATTCTAAAATTCCGTATAAAGTTTAAGCTTAATCACGATGGCGGCGCAACAAGATATATAATGCGCCGCTACCGCCCAACTTGGGCGACGGGTGAATATACGAAAGTATAAGCTGTTTTAAATTATCTTGCGCAAGCCACTGCGGAACACGGTCTTTGAGCACGCCCTTAGGAGCAAAAACATCTTCATCTTGGTGCTGAAGCCCTTTGCCGGTCACAATTAAAATACAGCGTTTACGCGCTAAATACGCATTGGTCACAAATTTATAAACCGCGTCATAAGCCCTGTCTTCAGTATAGCCGTGCAAATCAAGCGACGCTTCAACCGCAAACTCTTCACGCTTAAAACGGCGCATGGTGTTAGCGTCAATATCGGCGGTAGTGCCAAGCTCTAATTTATGATGATAAAGTTTGAGCGGAACGTTTTGCTCCCTCTCCGCCTTAAAGCCTGTTTTAGGTTTGCTTTGCAGAGCAACCGATTTATGCGGCATGGGGTCAATATTTTTTACCGCCTCTTGCCACGCCTCATTATCGGCGTCACTGATTTTTATTTCATTATTGGCCAATTTTAACCTCGGAACCGCGCGGAATTAAAATATAATAGCGTCCTGCCGCATTCATTTTTCCGGCCGAGAGCAAAGCTTCTTCGCCGTGCCCCCAAAAATAATCGCCGCGAACTGCACCTTTAATGGCTCCGCCGATGTCTTGCGCCAGCATAAGTTTTTGCAAAGGCTCATTGTCCGGCGCCGTGGTTTCAAGCCAAAGCAGCGAGCCTAGCGGAATATAAGCGTTATCAACCGCAAGCGAGCGACCGGCAGTTAATGAAACGCCAAGCGCTCCGACCGGCCCGTCGGCATCGGAAATACGATGGAAAATAAAGCGCGGATTTTCATCCATATTAACTTGCGCTATTTGCGGGTTGGCTTTTAACCAGTCGCGGATTTTATCCATTGACGCCTCGCCCGGTTTAAGCAAGCCTTTTTTAAGCAGTATACTGCCGATACCGACAAAATTATGCCCGTTGTTATCGGCATAACGAATCCGAACACTGCTGCCGTCATCAAGCACAGCCACCGCCGAACCCTGAATTTGCATTAAATAAATGTCAACCGCGTCATCGCCCCACAAAATAACCGGAGCATTAAGCCCGTTGCGCTCAATTTCAGCGCGGGTGTAATATGGAACAATCTTATTGTTTTGCATTCTGCCGAGCAGGCGTTTATCAGGCAAGGAACTATCAAAATCGCGCAGCTTAATTTCCAATAAATCATTCGGACGACCGTAAATCGGGTATTTATACTTGCCGTGTTTTTGGCGCGAGGCGTTAAGTTCCGCCTCATAATACGAGGTAAATTTGCCTTTATCATTTAAATTATACAAAACCAGATAGGGTTGAAAATTTTCTCGTAAAAATGACCGCATCTCTTTGTCGGTGGTAATATTGAGCGCTCTAAACCGATGACAAGCCCTCAAATACGCTTCCGGCGTGATTTTAATTTGCGCTTTTTGCAAAAGGTCAGGTTTAACGGCAACCGCCTCGCAACTTTTGGCAAACGCGGGAATCGCCTCGTGTAAATTGTCATGATTAAAATTTTTAAGCTGACTATATGAAGACGGTTGAAGCTCCACCCCCGTTTCAGCCCCGATAACGGCAGACGGAGAAGTGCGCCTTTCAAACGAACAAGCGGACAAACAAGCAAACAGTAGTAAAAGACCAAATTTTTTCATTAATTTTTCTTTGTGGAAACCAATAACCATACCGGAGTGTTAGAGTTGATGTCTTTTTCAAAAGTCCATACATCGGTAATCTGCTGCACAAAATTTTCATCGCCTTCAATAACTTCACCGGCGGCATTTTTGAGCAAATTAATCTGCTCGCTGATAAATTTTACCGCAATGCTTGCTATGCCTTTTGATGAAATTTTGGCATCGGCAATGGTTAAATCATCAATTTTGATTAAATCGGTTTCGGCGGTAATGCCTTCAGCAGCGCGATCACCGATAATTTTTTTAAACCCGTCAAATAACTTTTTGCCGGTAAGCATTTTAAGCGTTTCTTCATCACGCGCAGCAAACGCGGACAACACCATTTCAAAAACTTTGGAGCAGCGGGCGCAAAAATCTTTGCGGTTAAAGTTAGGAATTTGGTATAAAACCTTATCAACCCCTTGCAAATTTGCGGGGTCGGTCGGCTGTTCTGCCTCAGATTCAGAAGTATTGATTATTTTTTCAACCTCTTGCTTGATTTTTTCAAATTCTTCATGCGAAACAATTCTGACCTCATGGCTTTGTTCAGGGCGGGTGCCGAGCACATTACGCAAGCGGGCAAAAATTACTACTGCGACAATCAGTAAAAAAATTATATCCAAATAAGCTGACATATTTATCCCTCATTTTCAAAAACCTGAGTGTAATATAGGGGCTTTTATCCCAATTATCAACTATTATATTTGACTACTTGCACAATTTACTGTATGACAAGGATATTAATTTTTGTTTTAACTGTTTTTTAAGGATAACACCATGACTGATGAAGAAAAGCCGGAAGCCAATATGACGCAACCGCCGATTTTGATTAATAATCAATATATTAAAGATTTGTCACTTGAAATTCCGCACGCGCCGGAGATTTTTGCGAAAATGAATCAAAAACCTGAGCTTAAAGTTGAAATGAGCGTTCAGTCGCAAAAACTTACGAATAATAATCATAATGTTTGCTTAAACATTGCCTTAAACGGCGATATTGAAGGCGAAAAACTGTTTATTTTAGAACTTTCATACGCCGCAGTTGTTACCTTAAACGTTCCGGCTGAACATATTGAACCGGTTTTAGCGGTTGAAATCCCGAGACTTTTGTTCCCGTTTGCCCGCAATGTGGTTACTCAGTGTTTGGTTGAAGGCGGCCTGCCTCCGTTTATGCTCACTCCGGTTGATTTCGGCGCCTTATACCTTGCGCGTCAAAACACAAACGCCAAACAGCAATAAGGCATAAAAACATGCGCTTAGCATTGTTTCAGCCTGACATTCCGCAAAATACCGGCACGCTTCTGCGTTTGGGAGCGTGCCTTGATTTGCCGCTTGATATTATTGAGCCGTGCGGTTTTTTGTTTAATGAAAAAGCCATGCGCCGCGCCGGTATGGATTATTTGAATATGGCGCAGTACCGCCGCCATAACTGTTGGGAAGATTTTTTGGCGTATCGGGCGCAGCACCCTGAAGAGTATGGGCGAATCGTGCTTTTAACCACACATGCGTCTGAACCGTACACTGATTTTAAGTTTTTGCCCAATGATATTATTTTAATGGGACGCGAAAGCGCCGGAGTTCCGCCGGAAGTTCATGCTACCGCCGACGCGCAGCTGTTAATTCCGATGAATGAGCACGCCCGCTCCATTAATGTGGCGGTTTCGGCGGTAATGGTTATCGGCGAGGCCTTACGACAAACCAATTTGTTTCCGAAAACAAAAATTTAAAAAATATTAATTTTTAGACTGGATTTAGACTTAAAAATGTGATATAGTCGGTTTGTTGTTAAAGAAAAATCACGTTAAGGAGATGTTATGAGTACGAAAAAAGTACCTTCTCCGGTATTTAATTCCGGAGATTATGTTGTTTATCCGACCCACGGCGTCGGCAAAGTTTCGGATGTTTCAAAACAGACCATTGCCGGCAGTGAGTTAGAGTTGTTGGTCGTTAATTTTGATAAAGACAAAATGACGTTGCGTATTCCGGTTTCAAAAGTGGAACAGGTCGGTTTGCGCAAAATTTCAGAAGCCTCTACGATTGATAACGCTTTAGCAACATTAAAAGGCAAAGCCAAAGTTAAAAAAATCATGTGGTCTCGCCGCGCGCAGGAATATGAAAATAAAATTAATTCCGGCAATCCGGTTGCCATTGCCGAGGTTGTGCGCGATTTATATCGCAATGAAAATTTGGCGGAACAATCATACAGCGAACGCCAAATTTATGAACAGGCTTTGGACAGATTGGCCAGTGAAGTTGCGGTGTTTGATAACACTTCCATTGAAGCCGCCAATAAAAAACTGTTGGATATTTTAGCCAAATAATTTTAAGGTACAAAAATTAAAATCCCCGCTTGCATTGGCAATCGGGGATTTTTGTATCTGAGATACAACTTATACACAGCGCAGACTCGTAAATATTGCAAAAAAAAAACGCGAGCTAAAATCTTCTTAAACTAACTTTTTGAGAGGATTTTAGCTCATGTATACACAATCAGGAAGAAGTATGGTGGAGATGTTAGGGGTATTAGCGATAATCGGAGTGCTAAGTGTTGGAGCTATTGCCGGTTACTCCAAGGCTATGCGGAAATATCGGCTCAACAAACAGGCAGAGCAAATTAACAGTATTTTGAACAGCGCTTTATCTTTCGGAGGAAATTTAGGCAGAGCCTCGGGTAGTGGTTATCAGCGTATTTCATTGATTCCTATTTTAAAAAAGCTGAACGCCATTCCGCAAGAAATGATTAAAAATAATAACACTTTAAGCGACGCCCTCAATTCAACTATCGCCCTATATGCTGTGCGCGAAAGCACCGGCGGCTCGTATTATCAACTTACTCTCAGCAATAATTATGAGCTTGATGTTTGCATGAATGCGGTAAACACTTTTAAGGCGAATGCCGATAATTTAATGCAAATTAACATCAGTTGTTGGCAAGACGGACAAAATACTGCAATAAAAAGATATAATGGCGACAACTATTGCTCCGGCAACAACTGTATACGCAATATGACCATGCAAAAAATTAATGATTTTTGTTCAACTTGCCAAAATAAGGAAAGCTTTTTCTTTTCCGTATTATGGAATTATGAGCCTAATCAGCAAAACACCGGCGATTAAGTCGGTGCGTCAGAACTATTTATTTACAATCGGTTGACGGTTTTTGTTGGTTAAAATAGTTAATATTTTAACAAGTTCTTCTTTCATGTGCGCGCGATCAACCACAATATCAACCATACCGTGCTCTTTTAAGTATTCGGCGCGCTGAAAGCCTTCCGGCAATTTTTCGCGAATCGTTTGTTCTATAACGCGTTGACCGGCAAAACCGATTAAACAGCCTTTTTCCGCCATATTAACGTCGCCAAGCATAGCAAACGAGGCTGAAACACCGCCGGTGGTGGGGTCGGCTAAAACAGAAATAAACGGAACGCCGTTTTCTTTAAGCAAATTAACTGCGGCAACCGTGCGCGCCATCTGCATTAATGAAAGCATACCTTCCTGCATGCGCGCGCCGCCTGACGAGGCTACCGTAATCAACGGGATTTTATTTTTAAGCGCAATATCGGCCGCGGTAACAATCCCCTCACCGACTGCCGTACCCATTGAACCGCCCATAAAGGAAAAATCCATAACCGCAAGCACGCTATCGGTTCCGCCGATTTTGCCGCGGGCAACTTTAACGGCGTCTTGATTGCCGGTAGCCTTGCGGTAAGTGCGCAAACGGTCGGTATACTTTTGCGTATCTTTAAATTTAAGCGGGTCGTCCTGCATGGCCGGCAACGCAATTTCAGTGTATTTTTCATCATCAAAGAGCATTTTTAAGCGCTTATCAACATACAAACGCAAGTGATGTCCGCACGAGGTGCAAACATACATAGATTTTTTAAGCTCTTTGGAAAAAAGCATTTGATTGCACGCCGGACATTTAACCCATAAATTATCGGCAATCTCTTTCGGCGTCGTCTTTTGAATTTTAGGACGAACAATATCGGTAAACCAATTCATGATATGACCTTATGTTTTAATTGTCTTTTTTGAATGAGAAAAAGCCCGCGACTTTTTCTTTGAACGGAACCTTTGGTTCTTTGGGCTCCTGATGTTTTAAAACTTCAAAATTTTCTTGCAGACTTGAAAATTTTTCATGCAGTTTTTCATGCTCTTTATTAAGGGCTTTGTTGGCCTTTTTTTGATGGCGAAGCTGCGCGCGGAGCGGAGCATTAGCCACAAAAGCGTCAAGTCTGCCAAGCAGGTAGCCGGCAAAAAACAGCACCAAAATCAGCACGCTTAACGAAACGGTAATATCCAGATTAAAGGGCTTAATGTTAAATGTTGCAAAGTCGTTATTAATAACGGCAAAAATAATTACAACAAGTATCAACGGAATTTCAATTAAATGTCTGATAAAATTCATAATTTAGCCCTTTCTCTGAATAGTGTTAAAACGGCTGCCGGCTGAGGCTTAAAATTTAAGCCTTAGAGTTAAGCTGCTCGTGTAATTCTTTACCGGTTTTAAAGTGAGCAATGCAGCGTTCTTCAACATTAACCTTTTCACCGGTGCGCGGATTTTTAGCAACGCGCGGCGAACGTTTGCGAACCGAAAACGCGCCAAAACCACGAAATTCAACTCTGTCGCCTTTGGCAAGAGTATCAATAATCTTATCAAAAACAACGTTAACAATTCTTTCCACATCGCGAAGCATCAAATTAGGATTTTTAGCCGCAATTTTTTCAATTAATTCTGATTTAGTCACTTTTTCCTCTTTATTTACTGTTAAAAACAATTATCTTTGTTGATAAATACCGCTTATTTTACCAAATTTCCACCTTTATTTTTATTTTACACAGACATCAGGCGCTTTTAAATATAAAGGCTTTGGAAAATCAGTGGTTTTATTTAAGAATCTTTTTATACCGATTAACGCCAATTTGTCAACAGGCGGGTTAAAATGAGTTTTAACCGCATGCAGATGCAAACCGCTCGGCTTGTTTAAAAAGCGCTCCACCCCGTCGCCGGCAAACGAAACCGATTTACCTTGCAAAGCGCGGATTATGTCATCATAAAACGATGTTGCCGGCTCTGAAAGCTTGTTGAGCGCGGCATCGTAATACTGCACATAATAGTCTTCGCGTTTGGTTTCAATTAAAACCACGTTAACTTCAGCCAATTCTTCCGGCGCAAAATCAGCGGCATAAGTATCAAACGCCGAAACGCCGCAAACCGTAACGCTCGGAGCCGCAAGCGCAAACGCTCTGGCCGCCGCCACGGAAGAGCGCACGCCGGTAAATGAGCCCGGACCGGTGCAAACCACCGCCAAATTTAAGTTTTTAAATTCTAAATTATGTTCGCGTAACATAGCGGCAATCTGCGGCATTAAAACTTCCGCCTGCCCGAAATCCATTTCTTGTTCAAAACGAGCAACCTCGTTATTATCATTAAACAATGCCAATGAGCAAAAGTTTGAGGTTGTATCAAACGCCAATGTAAACATTTTTATTCACTACCCTAAAATTTAGTTTGCGTATTTGCTTTTATAATATAGAATTTCAGGATAAACAACGATTATTTCATTTTTTGGAAAAAGATATGAGTGCCGACCAGTTAAAAGATATGCTTTACTTCTGCTTTGCGGCGGGGATTGCGCTTATTGTGATTGTGGTTTCATTAAAAATAAGCCTTGCCCGACTCCGCCAAAAAAACTATTTTTTGAATCGAGACCGCGAGCGTTACGCCGAAACTTTATACGCCTCAAAAGACGGTTATTTTGCCTTTGTATACCCCGATGAGCGCATTAAAGACCCGCGCAAAACCGTGCGCGAGCGTTGTTCAAGGCGCTTGGCGGTAATGCTTAACCTCAAAGGCGGTACCCAATCATCTTTTGCCGATGTTATGGAAGCTTTTTATAAAGACGATGCCAAAAAAATTGCCAAATATCTGGCCTTAATGCAAGATGAAGGCGTGCCGTTTGAAGATACTTTTATGCTTAAAAACGTTAATCGCAGTATCAGTATTTTCGGGGCGCGCATTAACGGAACCGACGGCAACCTTTATTGCGACATGCTTTGGTTCAGAGATTTAAGCGAAGACATGCTCAAAATTAACCGCTTGGAAGAAGATAAAAAACTGCTCGGAGCCAAGCTCGGCAATCTGGAAACTTTAATTAACACCCTGAATATTCCGCTGTGGCTGCGCGATGAAAACTTAAACATTATTATCAGCAACAAAAAATATAATGAAATTGCAGGAGTGGAAAAACCGCAGGGCGAATCGGCAAACGAGCTTGGCGGAACCGCCGCCGTTGCCCGCGAGTTGGCGCAAAACGCGCAAGCTCACAACAAAGCTCAGCACAAATCGGTTAACTTGGTTATCAACGGAGAATCCAAACATTTTGAGCTGACTGAAACTCCGTACCACCGCGGCAATGATTTGAACAGAATCGGCACGGCGGGCGCGTTGCTTGACATTACCGAGCTTGATGAAGTTAAGCGCACTTTTACCATTCATCAAAACGCGCACCTTGAAGTTTTGTCGGCTTTGGGCACGGCCTTTGCCATTTTTAACACGCGGCAAAAACTTATTTTTCATAACAAAGCCTTTGCCAATATGTGGAATTTAAGCGCCGAATTTTTGGAACGCAGTCCCTCGTACGGCGAATTTTTGGATAAAATCAGGGAAAACCGCCTGCTTGAAGAGGTCAGCGATTTTCGCTCATATTGCCGCAACGAAGAAAAAGTTTTTAAGGATTTGATTGAACCGAAAGAAAAACTTTTACACCTGCCGGACGGACGCACGTTCAGGCGCATGATTGCCCCGCACCCCAACGGACTGATTTTTGCTTTTGAAGACGTTTCCGACCGGCTTGCCGCAACCCGCACGGTAAACGAGATGGTTGACGTGCAACAAAAAATTTTAGACAACGTTGACGATGCTATTATTATTTTCAGCTCGGATCAGCGCCTGAAATATTTTAACAAAAAATATCAGAGCTTATGGAAAATCAATGCCGAAAAACTGCAAAAATCATTCTTTTTGGCAGATGTGCTTGAAGAACAAAAAATATTTTTCGGCAATGCCGCAAACTGGGAAAATTTAAAGCAAGGCATGATGGCGCAGCTTATTAACACCTGCTCGCGTTTTGCGCTTGAGCGCGCCGACGGAATTAAAGTTAACGTTATTCCGGTAACACTGCCCGACGAATCGTTAATGATAAGATATGTTGTAAATTAATTTTGACATCGGGAGCGTTATATGTCATATTATTTACATTGGGTTTAATTGTTAACCGAAGAGGAAAACGTGGCTATTAATCGTGACGACGAATCTCAAGAAGATGACGAAGCCGTTTTTGATTGGAAAAAAAACGGGTTTGATAAAAACGAACGTCTTTCTTTGCGCATAAACGCCAAAGAAGCAGATAATTATAATGCCCGCAAAAAAAATCAGCCTCACAAAACGAATCGTCCTGAAAATTTGGCCGCCGGTTTGAAAAAACTGCGTAAAAAAATTCGCGAAGTTTACGATGATGAGGAGGATGATGAGGAAAATGACACCATTTTTGCGCCGATTCAATACGCCAAAGAAGAAGACAACCCGTTGCTCAATGCCTTAAATGAAGACGAAAAGCGTTTGTTTTACCAAAAACAGCGCATGGAAAACGTTAATATGCAGCAAACCGCCGGTAAAATGGAAGCGTTGCACATTGCCAACAATTTGGCGCGTGAAAGCGGACTGCGCGAAATCAGCCGCAAAGCCATTGCCAGCGGCATGCAGGAAGCAACTTTCAGACCTGAAGAGATGCAAGAAAAAGTTATAAAAAAAGAAGTTTCGGGCAAACTCGGCATTAAAGGCAAAATTGAAGACGGCAAAATTATTTCAGCCGCGCGCGGTATTAAAAAAATTGAAAAAATGGGCGGAAAAGAAGCCGCCAAAAATTTGGATATGCGCGATGTGGTAAAGGCCGGCGAAGAAAAGCTTGATGAAATTAAACTTGCGGAGCTGATTTTGGAAAAATCAGGGCAAGACGTTAAAAAGCGCAAAGAGCGTTTTAAAACCGGCAAAGACAAACTCCGCCTTAAAAACTTTGAACAGCCCAAAGAAAAAAACAAACAAAAAAATGACACCGTGAAAAAGAAAAATTTAGATTTAGGACGATAAATTATAAGTCTAAATTGACAGGCTGAAACAGACGTACTATTATAGCTTAAAATTAACATTATTTGATTTAAGGAAACACTATGGAAAATCAATATTACACCCTGATTGAAAAGCAGGATTTTTACGAGATTATTGAAAATAAATACGGTGAACTCGCCGTTTTTATTGATGCTCGTTCCGGCTCACCGGTTAATCCGGTGTTAGAATTTGACGGCAAGCAAACCGCGCTTTTAAAACGTGATGATCGTTTGGCCGTTAGGTTAGATAATATTGATTCAGAGACCAAAAATGTGCTTGCCGAAGCTGAATTTGTGATGATTGTTGAGCTGACCGGCGATGTGGTTGAGCGCGTTTACGGCGTTCCGGTTGATAATGTGGAAGAAATTGTGTTCAAAGGCAAACAGACCCGCGCCGATGAACTGGTTAAAGCCAAAAGCCGCGCTGATGTTATTAAGCAGTTCGGCGCAATCAGAACTTGGACAGGCGGTGTAAAATAATGATCGGATTAGTTTTAGTTACTCACGGACATTTGGCGGAAGAATTTATTTCAGCCATGGAGCATGTGGTCGGGCCGCAAAAACAGGTGGCGGCGGTATGTATCGGACCTGATGACGATATGGAAAGCCGCAGAAGCGAAATTTTGCAAAAAGTTAACAATGTTGATACCGGCAACGGCGTTGCGGTGTTAACCGATATGTTCGGCGGAACGCCTTCAAATTTGGCAATTTCAATTATGGACAAAGCCAATGTTGAAATTTTGGCCGGCGCCAATTTGCCGATGCTGATAAAACTTGCCTCGTTGCGTAAAGACTGCTCGCTCAAAGAAAGCGTTATCGGCGCGCAGGAAGCAGGCAAAAAATATATTAACATTGCTTCACAGCTGTTAGGGCAGTAATAATGAGCTCAGATACCACCACTGCCGAAAACGGCGTTATTAATGTTGATTTGGAAATTAAAAATCAAAAAGGATTGCACGCCCGCGCCGCCGCTGCGTTTGTTAAATGCGCCGAACCGTTTGACGCTGAAATTACGGTTGAACGTATCGGGCAGGAAGTCAGCGGATGCTCAATTATGGGGCTGATGATGCTTGCGGCCGCCAAAGGCACGGTTATTCATGTGCATGCCAAAGGCAATCAGGCTAAAGAGGCCGTGGAAGCTATTTCTAATCTGGTCAACTGCAAATTCGGTGAAGATTAGTGACTGAAAAAGCACCCAAAAACAGAACCATTACCCTAAACAACAAACAAATTGCGCAATATGCGGCGCAAGCGGTTAAGCTTTCGGCTCCGGCCGGCGCAGACGATATATGCGATAAAATTTTGTGGCAGGATACGTTTCGGGCGCTTAATTATCTTCCGGATAAATGCGTTGACTTAATGATTGTTGACCCGCCGTACAATATGCGCAAAGTTTTCGGCACCAATCTGTTTAAGGCCATGGATTTTAAAGAATATCAACAATGGTTAAATAAGTGGCTTAAAAAAACGGCGCGAATATTAAAAGACAACGCCTCGGTTTATATTTGTTCCGATTGGAAAACCTCGCTTGCCATTCCGCAAATTGCCGGAAAATATTTTGTGTTGCAAAACCGCATTTCGTGGGAGCGCGAAAAAGGCCGCAGCGCGGCAAACAACTGGAAAAACTGCTTAGAAGATATTTGGTTTTTTACAAAATCTGACAATTATACTTTTAATTTAGACGCGGTTAAAGTAACGCGCAACGTGCTTGCTCCGTATCGTGATTTTAGCGGAACTCCCAAAGATTGGACCGAAACAGACGGACAAAAACAGCGTTTAACCTCGCCTTCTAACATCTGGACCGATATTTCGGTGCCGTTTTGGTCAATGCCCGAAAACACCCCTCACCCCACGCAAAAGCCCGAAAAACTGATTGCCAAACTGATTTTGGCCTCAAGCAACGCCGGCGATTTGGTTTTTGACCCGTTTTCCGGCTCCGGCACCACCGCGGTCACCGCCAAAAAACTCGGGCGGCATTATCTGGGTATTGAGCGTGAAAAAGAATATGTTGCATACACTATGTACCGCTTGCAAAAAGCCGAGAGCGATAAATCTATTCAGGGCTATGAAGACGGCGTATTTAAATTGCGCTTCGGCAGGTTGGGATAAACCTTGCAAATATACTTGAGTTTTAAGCGCAAACACCTTATATATAAAAAAGATGAACTTTCCGGCTTATTTTTAAGCGGACAATCCGTGTTGAAGGAATTGATTTAATGAAGTTTAGTAAAAATTTTATTATATGGGCTTTGATTTTTTTGGCCGTTACCTCATTTGCAGGCGCAATCAGCGGCAACAATCAGCGTGTCAGCCATGATACCATGGCGTTTTCAGACTTTATGAATGAGGCTGAAAACAAAAAAATTGCGGAAGTTACGGTTTCAGGCGCCGATGTTTACGGCACCACCACCGACGGGCGCAAATTTTACACCTACGCCCCTGACGACCCGACCATGATTGAAACTTTGCGCCATAATGACGTTAAAGTTAAAGCCAAACCGATTGATACAGCCGGCAGCACCTTTTGGGGAATTGTAATTTCATGGTTTCCAATGTTACTGTTAGTCGGGGTTTGGGTATTTTTTATGCGCCAGGCCAACGCAGGCAACAACAAAGCCATGAGTTTCGGCAAATCACGCGCCAGATTGGTTGAAAACAACAAAAAAGTTACGTTTGCCGATGTGGCGGGCGCTGACGAATCTAAGCAAGAACTTGAAGAAGTGGTTGACTTTTTGAAAGACCCGCAAAAATTTTCGCGCTTGGGCGGCAGAATCCCTAAGGGCGTGTTGTTAGTCGGCCCTCCGGGAACCGGTAAAACTCTGCTTGCCAAAGCGGTTGCCGGCGAAGCGGATGTTCCGTTCTTTTCCATTTCAGGCTCCGATTTTGTGGAAATGTTTGTCGGTGTGGGCGCATCGCGTGTGCGCGATATGTTTGCTCAAGCCAAAAAGAACGCTCCGTGCCTGCTGTTTATTGATGAAATTGACGCGGTAGGTCGTCACCGCGGCGCCGGATTAGGCGGCGGCAACGATGAGCGCGAACAAACCTTAAACCAGTTGTTGGTAGAAATGGACGGCTTTGACGACAATGAAAATGTTATTTTGATTGCCGCCACCAACCGACCTGACGTTTTAGACCCCGCTTTATTGCGTCCGGGGCGTTTTGACCGGCAGGTTACGGTAACCAACCCTGATGTTAAAGGACGTGAAGAAATTTTAAAAGTCCACGTAAAAAAAGTGCCGCTTGCCAAAGACGTTAATTTAGCGGTTGTCGCTCGCGGAACTCCGGGGTTTTCTGGCGCTGATTTAGCCAATTTGGTAAATGAAGCGGCATTGTTGGCGGCTCGTAAAAACAAGCGCAAAGTTACCGCGCAAGATTTTGACGATGCCAAAGACAAAGTTTTGATGGGCAATGAGCGCAAGTCTATGGCTATGGATGAAAAAGAAAAAATATTAACCGCTTATCATGAGGCGGGACACGCCATTTGCTCATTGAATGTGCCGGAAACCGACCCGATTCATAAAGCCACGATTATTCCGAGAGGTCGGGCTTTAGGCATGGTTCAGCAGTTGCCGGAAAAAGACCAATACTCATACACCCGCGCCAAAATGCTCTCGCGTTTAACCATTTTAATGGGCGGACGCGTGGCGGAAGAGCTGAAATTCGGATATGACGCAGTAACTTCCGGAGCGTCATCGGATATTGCCGCCGCCACTAATTTGGCTCGGTCTATGGTTACGGAATGGGGCATGAGCGATACATTGGGTCCGGTGCTGTATTCAGAAAATTCCGGTGAAGTGTTTTTGGGACGTTCGGTAACACAAAACAAAAATATGAGCGAAGATACCGCTAAGTTGGTTGACGCTGAAATTAAGCGTTTGGTTACCGAAGGACACGCCAACGCCACCAAGATTTTGCGTGAAAAAGCAAAAGATTGGGAAACTTTGGCGCAGGCTTTAATGGAATATGAAACCTTAACCGGTGATGAAATTAAAGCCGTGCTGAACGGTGAAAAAGTTGATAAAAACAAAGAAACTCCGGTCAGTGAGGAAAAACGCACTAAAGCTTCTGTTCCTGAAGTGTAGCAGCCTTGCCTTATTAAACAAAGGCTTTCAGCTTAATATTAAGTCCCGCGTATAAAAAATGCGCGGGACTTTTTTTGTTTGATATGCAACTTATGCACAGCGCAGACTCGTAAATATTGCAAAAAAAAAACGCAAGATAATATTATTTTAAAAGTAACAATTTGAGGAGATTTTTTATTATGAAATCAGAAAACGGTCGTTCTATGGTGGAAATGCTCGGCGTTTTGGCTATTATCGGTGTGCTCAGCGTCGGCGCTATCGCAGGTTACAGCAAAGCAATGTTCAAGTATAAACTCAATAAACATTCTGAACAGATGAATACGCTGATAAACGCGGTTGCGCGCAACGTGCACAACTTTAATAATATCGGCGGCAGCACAACCATAGTGCCGTATCTTGTCAAAATGGGTGAAATTCCGACTGAGATGACTAAATCCGGCTCTCAAAGTATTCATGATATTTTTGGGCAAACGTGGATGATTTTTATCAGTAGCGGCGGAGGTTATGTTATCCTCTCATCATATTCAACCGCGGGCTCGTCATCACTTACTACCAAATCTACCGACAACTTGGAAATTTGTAAAAATATTTTAGTCGCCGCTAAAGAAAATCATGACAGTATTTTTTCAGTTTATTCTGCCAGCAACCATAATACCAGTGATGAAAAACAAAAATATCTACATGGTGACCTTTATTGTCAAGCCGGACGCACTTGCTTAAAAGATTTAACTTTAAATGACATTTACGATTTTTGCACCAAACATTACGGCATAAACTCCGCATCAGGCACAGAGCTTGCCATCACTTGGCAACGGTAAACCAAACATCTGTTTAATATTGTCTTAAATATGTTGTTATTACAACTTATGCACAGCGGCAAAAATTCCACTCCTAAGTCAGGGTGGCGGCGATAGCCGACGGGGTGGTGAAAATATAAGGTTGGAAAGTATACTTAATTTACGGTTTTTACACTATAAAACAAACAGTTAGCCTGTTGCAAAATAGTGCAATAACCACCCCGCCTTCGGCACCCCTCCATAGAGGGGAATTTTAAAAGGCCGGCATATTCCATAGAGGGGAATTTTAAATTGCGGCTATAATTACAACTTATGCACAGCATGGACTCGCAAATATTGCAAAAAAAAAACGCGAGATAATATTATTTTAAAAGTAACAATTTGAGGAGATTTTTTATTATGAAATCAGAAAACGGTCGTTCTATGGTGGAAATGCTCGGCGTTTTGGCTATTATCGGTGTGCTCAGCGTCGGCGCTATCGCAGGTTACAGCAAAGCAATGTTCAAGTATCGCCTTAACAAACACGCCGAAAGTTTTAATACGCTGATTAATAATGTTATTCAGCTCGGACCAGAATTATCGCGCGCATTTAACGGAACACAAATTACTTCTGAAATATTTTATAAGCTTAACCTGATTCCGGACAGTATGGTTTTTAAGAATCCATACATAGAAGATACTTTCAAAAATAAAATTCAAATATACTACTATTACAATTCACAATATAACCGTAATGAATATTATATGTCATGGCAAATGGAGCGGACAGACAATGTTGCCACTACCCGTTCTATTGAGATATGCCGCAACATAATTATCGCCGCCAAAGAAAATGCCGTCAATATTACAAGTTTGCAGTTGCGCTCTTCTAACAGCAATGCCGATAACGGTTTGTATGACCAAAGCGTATTGCGCGGTGATACTAACGATGCAGGCGAAAACAATAAAAACAAACTATTACGCAATGCCGGAATTAAAGAAATTGATGATTTTTGCTCTTCTTGCAATTCAGAAGATCGTTGTGACATCTTTATTTTCTTTCAAGCCTGATTACTTGCTATTTTTATTGCATATTTTATAAAAAACGATTATAATATTGTTTATATGAATATGTAAGGAGTTGCGCTATGAAGTTTAAATTTTCTTTCGGAGCGGTTTTAGCCTTGGCTTTATTCGCTTCTGCCAATGTTTTTGCCCTGACCTGTAAAAATGATTACAGCTCAGCCAGCGGATGCGCTGAAAACACAAATGCCGCCGGTGATTGCTCCACGTTAGGATATACAAAAAACAATACGGCAAACTGCTCACATTATATTTATTGCCCGTTTGATAGCAGTTACAAAAGATGTACTGACTGTAATGCCGGATATGTATTACAAAATGATACTTGTGTAAAACAATAAAAATAAACAAACATTTAGCGTGTTGTTAGATAGGCTTGTGACCACCCCGCCTTCGCCCCCTCCATAGAGGTGAATTTTAAAGTGCGGATTTAAATACAACTTATACACACCCCGGACTCGTAAATATTGCAAAAAAAAAACGCGAGCTAAAATCTTCTCAAGTGCAACAATTTGAGGAGATTTTATTATGAAATCAGAAAATGGTCGTTCTATGGTGGAAATGCTTGGCGTTTTAGCAATCATCGGGGTCTTGTCCGTCGGGGCAATTGCCGGTTATTCTAAAGCGATGATGAAGTATAAACTCAACAAACATGCCGAACAGATGAATACCGTAATTAACGCCGTGGCACGCAATGTGCACAACTTTGATAACATTAAGCAAGGTGGAACTGTTTTAGCTCCATACCTTATTAAAATGGGTGAAATCCCGACTGAAATGGTTAAATCCGGCTCTCAACATATTCATGATATTTTCGGGCAAACGTGGATGATTTTTATCAGTGGCGATGGAGATTATGTTATCCTCTCATCATATTCAACAGCGGGCTCATCATCACTTACTACCAAGTCTACCGACAACTTGGAAATTTGTAAAAATATTTTAGTCGCCGCTAAAGAAAATCATGACAGTGTTATTTCAGTTTATTCTGCCAGCAACCACAACAGCGAGGAAAAAAAAGACAAACGTTTATATGGCGATGCTTACTGCAGTTCCGGCTATAATTGCTTAAACGATTTAAGCTTAAATGATATTTACGACTTTTGCACTAAACATTATGGCATAAGCTCGCCTACCGGCACAGAACTTGCCATCAATTGGCGGCGGTAAAATCAGTTTATAATTTAACCAAACCGGGTCTGATACGTTCATAAAAACTAGGCTCTACTTGGTGATAATCGGTAAAATTAACGATATACGGCAAGCGGCTTTCATCAAAAAAGATAATCTCCGGTAATTTATACAACTTATGCACACCCCGGACTCGTAAATATTGCAAAAAAAAAACGCGAGCTAAAATCTTCTTAAATGCAACAATTTGAGGAGATTTTTATTATGAAATCAGAAAATACCAAATTATCAGATTCTGATGTAAACCCAAAGTCCACCCCTTCTCTGTCACACTCCGACTTGATCGGAGTGTCCAGGTCTAATAAATTTGCTGCTTTGTCCAACCTGGATTATCGGGTCAAGTTTGAGAATGACAACATAGGGGTGGATTATCGGGTCAAGCCCGATAGTGACAGCTTGTGTGCAGGGCGGTCTATGGTGGAAATGCTTGGCGTTTTAGCAATCATTGGAGTATTAAGCGTCGGGGCGATTGCCGGTTATTCCAAGGCGATGTTAAAATATAAGCTAAATCAGCATGCTCAGGCGGTTAATATCTTGATTAACAACGTGTTCTCAATTCAAGATAAATTGCCGCGTAACGCAACCGGCATAACCGATTATGCCACTTTGTTAAATAAACTCAATTTACTGCCCGACGGCATAATTCAAGCCAATAACAATTATCTTTTATTAGACAAACACTTTAATAACTCAATCAGAGTATTCTATGAAGCCGGCAATCCGGGTATGGCGGGCATTTTATTTTGGATAGGAAATGCCGGCTCTGATTACACTTTAGAAGCTTGTTACAATATTCTCAAAGTCGCCAAAGAAAATGCCGCTAATCTTTATTTCGTGCGTACCTATAAAATTTACCCCGACGATAGCGAACACCTCTCAGCTAATTTGTATACTTTTTATGGTGACGGCTATTGCACCGAAAACCGCATCTGCTTGCGAAACTTAAATATTAACAAGCTTGAACAAGCCTGCCAAAGCTGCAATGGCGGGGAGTGTTCTGTCGGCATTTTGTGGAAATAAGCTAAATAACACATCGCATATAAAATGTGCAAAATTTAAGCCCCGAACTTAAAAATTCGGGGCTTGAGTTTAGTTGTTTAAGATTGCAAAAACCTCTTCTTTGCTGCGGGCATGGCGCAACTTTTCACAAACATCAGGGTCTTTCAAAACGCGGGACATTGCCGCCAAGGCGGTTAAATGGTCTGCTCCGCTGTTTTCCGGCGAAACCAAAAGAAAAACCAAATCAACCGGTTTGCCGTCAACCGCATCAAATTCAATCGGGGAGGATAAGCGCGCAAAAACCGCAGTCGCTTTTTCAAGACCGTCTATGCGGGCGTGCGGAAAAGCCGTGCCGCCTCCATAGCCGGTGGAACCTAAATTTTCACGTTCCCAGACCGAATCTGTTACCGTGCGAGCATCGGTATTAACCGCATTGGCCGCAACTTCAGACAACTGTTGCAACAGCTGACGCTTGTTAGCGGCTTTAACATCGGTTAAAACATTGCTCAACGGCAAAATATCAGAGATTTTCATCAATATACAATCCTTAAATTATTTGTCTGCTTTCGGTTCAACCCAACCGATATTGCCGTCTTTACGGCGATATACCATGCTGATATGGCCGTTAGAGCTGTTGCGGAACATAATGGCGCATTCATTTACCAAATCCATATACATAACAGCTTCTGAAACAGTGCAAACCGGAATGTTGGCATCGGTTTCGGCGATGGTAATCGGAGCATTAACATCAACATCAAGTTCTTCATCGGTTTCATGCAACGGCAACACTGCCTGATAAGCCAATTCCGCCAAACCGATTTTGCTCTTATGGTCGCTTAATTTGTTTTTGTTGCGACGCAAACGGGTAGCAATATGTTCATTGGCATTATCAAATGCCGAATAAGGATCGCCGGCAATACCGGAACCTTTTAATACCATATTTTTTGCAGGATGAACCGTAACTTCAGCGCTGAACTCTTCGCCTTCTTTTGAAAAAGCAACCGTGCAGCTAATTGGAGCATTAAAATACTTTGTTACAGAATTTTCAATAGCATCTTCAACATGCTTGCGCAATCTGTCGCCAATATCAACTTGTTTGCCTGTCAATGTAATTTTCATAATTTTTCCTCGTATATTTTAAAAATTAATACCTGAATACTCTTTCAGTTTATTTCAGTTCGCTAAATATATCAACCTTATTTTGCACAAAAGTCAATAAATTTTATTGTTTATAAGGCTGACACAGCGCGTTTAAACCAAAAGCGGCACTTTTACCGGCAAGCGCCGCTTTTATTTTGTGTTTCGGTCTTATTTGTCCGCTTTTTTACCGGACTTAGCTTTTGCCTTTTCCGCCGGTTTTTTTTCATCAAATGAATAAAGTTCTTCAACCGGAACAACTTTTTCATTTAATTTAGTCTGGCCTAAAATATAATCAACGATTTTTTCTTCAAAAACCGGAGCTTTTAAGGCTTCAACCGCTTCTTTGTTTTTCAAATAGTAGTCAAACACGGCCTTTTCCTGCCCAGGATATTTGCGGGCTTCGGCAGCGATGGCTTTGTTAATATCTTCAGGAGCAATGTTGATTTTGGCATTCATACCTACTTCGGAAAGCAACAAGCCCAATTTTACGCGGCGGGAAGCAATTTCTTTATATTCAGCGAGCAAATCTTTTTCATCTTTAGATTTTTCATATTCATCAAGCTGATTATATTTTTTAGCCTGTTCATATTGCTTAACAATACCGTCATATTCGGCATCAGTCAGCTTTTGCGGAACATCAAAGCTGTATTCTTTATCCAAAACGTCAAGCAAAGCGCGTTTTAACTTCATTTTAGAAGCAATTTCATAGTCGGCTTTAATGCGTTCAACAACTTTGGCACGCAATGAATCTAAATCTTTTTCGCCCAAGCTTACAGCAAATTCATCATCAATAACAACCGGTTTCGGTTCGCGGATTTCTTTAATTTCAACGGCAAAAACCGCATCTTTACCGGCTAAATCTTTAGCGTGGTATTCTTTCGGGAAAGTAACTTTAACATCAACTTTGTCACCGGCCTTTTTACCGATAAGCTGATCTTCAAATCCGGGGATAAATGAACCGGAGCCAAGCTCTAACGGGTAAGCGCTGCCCTTGCCGCCGTTAAACTCGTTTCCGTCAACCGAGCCGACAAAGTCAATAACGGCAATGTCGCCTTTTTTGGTCGGGCGGTCTTCAGCAATTTTAACGTTTTCTTTGCGGCTTTCAGCAACATAGCGGATTGCTTTTTCAACTTCTTCAGCCGGAACTTCAGCGGTAAGCTTTTCAAGTTCAATTTTAGAAAAATCACCAAGTTTGATTTCAGGCAATACTTCAACAATAACGTCAAATTCAATATCCTGACCGTCTTTAAAGACTTTTAAGTTGATTTCAGGCATAACGGCCGGACGCAACTTGTTGTCTTTAACAATAGAATCAGCGGCCTGACGCAGCATTTCGTCTAAAACTTCACCCAAAACCGACGCGCGGTATTTTTGTTTAAGCATAGCTTTAGGAGCTTTGCCCGGACGAAAACCCGGAAGTTTGGTTGTTTTGGCCAAAGTATCAAGTTTGGCGTCAATTTCTTTTTCAAAATCAGCTGCCGGAATTACGGCCTGATATTCTCTGTTCAAACCTTTAGATTTTGTTTCTGTAACTTTCATTTATTCCACTCTTTTGGTTAATCCATTCGCAAGCGAATGGTGCGGGCGGAGGGACTTGAACCCACAAATCTTGCGACACCAGATCCTAAGTCTGGCGTGTCTACCAATTTCACCACGCCCGCGGTTGATTTACTTTGCTGTTTGCATACTAGCTAAAATTTTATTTAAATCAAGAAAAATTATAAAAGTATTGTATTGTTGAATAAAATTTTATAATATGCCCGCAATTAATTGATAAGCTTAAACATAACGAGATGTAAAAATGTCTGAAAACAAAGTAAATCCACGCAAAACATTTGCGATTATTTCACACCCTGACGCCGGTAAAACCACTTTAACCGAAAAATTGTTGCTATTCGGCGGCGCTATTGTGCAAGCCGGCGCGGTTAAAGCCCGCGGCGAAAACCGCCGCGCTCATTCCGACTGGATGAAGGTTGAGCAGGAACGCGGTATTTCGGTTGCCTCTTCGGTGATGACATTTGAATATAAAAACATTACTTTCAACCTGTTGGATACTCCGGGACACGAAGACTTTTCAGAAGATACCTACCGCGTACTGACTGCCGTTGATTCAGCCGTTATGGTGCTTGATTCCGCCAAAGGTATTGAAACGCAAACCAAAAAATTGTTTGAAGTCTGCCGCTTGCGTAATATCCCGATTTTAACCTTTATCAACAAGCTTGACCGCGAAGGACTTGACCCGTTTGTGCTGCTTGACGACATTGAAAAAACTTTGGCGCTTGACGTTACGCCGGCAAGCTGGCCTATCGGCAGCGGCAAAGATTTTTTAGGTTGCTATGATATTATTAACGACCAGCTTATTTTAATGAATAAAAACGGCGACAAATCGCAAGTAAACGCCGTGATTGAAACATGCAAAGGGCTTGATGACCCCAAGCTTGACGCCCTGCTTCCGGCACACGCCGTCAACAAATTGCGTGAAGACGTTGAAATGGTGCGCGAGCTGTGCCCGAAATTTGATTTGGAGCAATATTTGGCCGGCGCGCTCACTCCGGTATTTTTCGGCAGCGCAATTAATAACTTCGGCGTGCGTGAAATTTTGGACGGTTTATATCATTTTGCCCCTTCTCCGCGTCCGCAACCGGCGGCAGAACGCACTGTTAATGCTTCTGAGGGCAAAGTTACCGGCTTTATTTTCAAAATTCAGGCTAACATGGACCCTAAACACCGCGACCGCATTGCCTTTATGCGTATTTGTTCGGGGCATTTTAAACGCGGAATGAACTTAATTCAGATTCGCACCGGCAAAGGCATTAAAGTTCCGACTCCGGTTATGTTTTTGGCGCAAGAGCGCGAACTTGCCGAAGACGCTTACGCCGGCGATATTATCGGCATTCCGAACCACGGGCATCTGCGCATCGGCGATACTTTAACCGAAGGCGAAAAATTGCACTTTACCGGTATTCCTAGTTTTGCTCCGGAACTCTTAAAATCAGTCCGTGCGGTTGATCCGCTTAAATCAAAGCACCTCGGCAACGCTTTGCAGCAAATTGCCGAAGAAGGCGGTGCCAGTGTGTTTAAGCCGATTATCGGCTCAGAATGGATTGTCGGCGCAGTCGGCGTTTTGCAGTTTGAAGTTATGGCAGACCGTATCCGCACCGAATTTAACATACCGGTTATGTTTGAACCCACGCAATACTTTACCGCGCGTTGGATTGAATGCGATGATAAAGACCAACTGCAAAAGTTTATGGACGCTAACCAAATGAACATTGCTCACGACCATGACGGCGCAATAGTCTTTTTAGCCCGCAACGCATGGCATTTGGGTAAAGTAGCGGAAGATTTTCCGAAAATTGTGTTAAAGAAAACCCGCGAACAGGTTATTTAATTGCTTTATACAACAAAAGCCGCCATTTTTAAGTGGCGGCTTTTTGTCATGCGCGGCCGGTTACGGAATACGAACCGTGTGCAGCATATTGGTTGTTCCTTTGCGACCAAGCGGAAAACCGGCGGTGCAAATAATATAATCGCCTGATTTGCCGTAACCGCAGAGCTTAACATAATGAATAGCAGTTTCTTCCATTAAATCAAAACTTTGGAAAACTTCAGTATTTACAAAACTGCGCACGCCCCAAACAATGCCGAGCTGACGAGCCACCGCAATACTCGGCGTTATGCCTAAAATCGGCAAATTAGGACGTTCGCGCGCCATTGAAAAAGTGGTGAAGCCTGAAGCGGTATAAGTAACAATCGCGGCAACATGCGGCAAAACTTTACCAAGTTCATTGGCGGCATAAGTAATACCCTTAGATTCGTTTTCGCAAATTTCTTTTTCACATTTTAACATGCAGTCGCTGAAATGCGGGTCATGTTCAACCTGCTCAATAATTTTGTGCATCATGCCGACGGTTTCGGCCGGATATTTACCGACCGCAGTTTCAGCTGAAAGCATAACCGTATCGGCGCCGTCATAAACTGCGGTTGCAACGTCGGAAGCTTCGGCGCGAGTCGGCATCGGAGCGTTAATCATAGATTCCAACATCTGAGTTGCCACAATCACCGGTTTTGCATATTTGCGGCATGAGGCCAAAATACGTTTTTGCAGTACCGGCACGGTCTGAATCGGGCATTCAACGCCTAAATCGCCGCGGGCAACCATAATGGCGTCGGAAAGCTGAACAATATCATCAAGCTCGGTAATCGCGCTCGGTTTTTCAAGCTTTGAGATAATTAAAGCGCGGCCGGCAACAATTTCTTTGGCCTCTTTAACATCTTGCGCTTTTTGCACAAATGACAAGCTAATCCAATCAACCCCAAGATTTAAGGCAAATTCCAAATCTGCGCGGTCTTTTTCGGTTAAGGCGGAAATAGGCAAAGATATATTAGGTAAATTTACGCCTTTATGGTCTGAAAGCTCGCCGCCGACTTTAACTCCGGTAACCGCGTGCGACGAATCGCAAGAGATAATTTCAAGTTCAATATTACCGTCATTTAACAGCAGCATATCATGCGGCTTAATAGCGGCAAAAATTTCTTTATGAGGCAGGTTTACACGGGTTTCATCACCTAATTTTTCATCTAAATCAAGCACAAAGGTTTGTCCTTCTTTTAAGGTGATTTTTCCGCCATTAAACCGACCTACCCGCAACTTAGGACCTTGCATGTCGGCAATAATGGCAATATGGCGGTTGCGCGATTCGGAAATTTGGCGCACCACATTATAGCGTTCGGCATGTTCTTCATGCGTGCCGTGCGAAAAGTTAAAACGAAAAGCGTCAGCGCCGGCATCAACCAGTTTTTCAAGCATTTCGCGGGTTGAAGTGGCCGGTCCGACCGTGGCTAAAATTTTGGTATGAGTATTTTCAGGCATAATATTTTCCTTTACTTAATTCTTTTTTTAACCATATATAACAAAAATTATTACTTGTAAAATATAATCATTTTTGTTAACGTCTTTAACAACAATTTTTTAATTTTTTATAAAAGGAGATAAAAATGGCTGAAGTTGGAGGTATTGCTACCGACAGATTGCGTTCACTGATTGAACGTATTGAAAAATTGGAAGAAGATAAAAAAGAAATTTCCACCGATATTCGCGAAGTTTTTGCAGAAGCCAAAAGCGCCGGTTTTGATGTTAAAATTATGCGCGCTATTTTGAAACTGCGCAAAATGAACGCCGCTGACCGCGACGAACAGGAATTTTTGTTGGATACTTACCGCAAAGCTTTGGATATGTAATCGGTATAATTTAAAAAGCCAAAGGCTTCTTGGGTTTTCTGCCAAGAAGCCTTTTTAATTGCTTAGATTTAGAGCTGCTCCGCCTGCCTCATGAGCGTGTAGTTTACATATTCGCTCTTCAGGCTTTGCACCTCAGGATGTTCTTCCAGATAGCGCTCAGAATCTTCACTAAGGGAGTGATATTTTTCAAGCCACGCCTTGAGAAGATTGACGTTATTGCGGCGCACCATCGCAAGTTCAGCCTCGGCTCCGGGGTACTCGTCAAAGCACTTCAGGACTTTTGCGGCGGTTGACGGCGATGCGGTAAAAAATGCCCAAAGCACATTTTCGCGCCAGAAGCCCCATTCTTTGTACGACCATTTCAGAATTTCTTGCGAGCCGGTAATCATCAGGCACTTTTCAGCTTGCGGACGCAACCAGGTCACTCGGAGGTATGCTTTCTGCCAGTGCGCAGGAGCAGTCTTGAAAAACTCCATTTCTTCATTCTCTGATACCTTGCCTATTTCATCGGAACCTAAAAGCTCCTTAAATCCTCGGTAATCGTTGCTTTTGAGGATTTCTATTAAATTTTTTCTCATAATGATATTGTTTAAAATTCAACATAAAAATCACTAGTATTTGTTTTTATAACAGCTCCAATGCATTTTGTCAAACAAAATTTGTCCATTTAGACTTTGACAATACCGGTTGCCATCGCATAAACAGCAAACAAGGCAATAATTACCAAAACCGCAGCTAAAATCAGTTCATGTTTGGTAAACACTTTTTCGCCTTTGCTGTTTTGACGGCGCGCCCAAATATAAACCGGAATACCAAGAGCCATAAAGATTATTGCCATCAGCAAATATTGTAAACCGGCGGCATAAATCAGCCACAGCGCATACAACGAGCCGATTATGGCGGAGATTAATGCCATAGAGCGGCGCACATAAGCAGTGGTCGGATATTCATGGTCTTCGCAAATTTTCCACAAATAAGCGCAACTTGCCAAATAAGCCGGAAGCACCATCACGCTGGTAATGCTGAGCATTGTATTCCACGCATTGCCCGAAAAATAAACCAACAGCATAAACACCTGCATTAACGAACTGGTGACCCATAATGAAACATTCGGAGCGCCGTTTTTATTTTCAGAGGAAAATTCTTTCGGGAAAGTGCCGTTTTCTGAGGCAGCTTGCGGAATTTGCGCCGTAACCATCGTCCAGGCAAGCCAACTTGATAAAACGGAAATCAGTAAACCGATATTCATTAACCACGCGCCCCACGAACCGACAATTTTTTCTAAAATTCCGGCGGTTGAAGGGTTCGGCACTGCCGCTAATTCAGCCTGCGTCATATATCCGAACGGCAATAATGAGAGCATAACATAGATAGCCAAGCAACCCAAAAAGCCGAGCAATGTTGCTTTGCCCACGTCTTGCGGGGCTTTGGCGTGCTTAGACATAACCACCGCGCCCTCAATGCCGATAAACGCCCATAAAGTAACCAGCATGGTGCTTTTTACCTGCGCGGATAAGCCGCCGAGTTTAGCGCGGGTTGCCATATTTTCGCCCCAAAAATCAAAACTGAATTTGTCGCTGTGGAACGCAAACAGCACAATTAAAATAAATAAAATTAACGGCACAATTTTGCCGACCGTACCGATAATATTGATAATGGTGGCTTGTTTAATGCCACGCAAAACCAAAAAGTTAAAGCCCCAAATTAAGAGCGAACCGCCGATAATGGAAATTAAATTGTTTCCTCCGGCAAAATAGGGCGGAAAAAAGTAATTCAAAGCATCCATAGTTATTACGGCATAGCCGACATTGCCGCAAATTTGGCACAACCAATACGACCAACCGATGGTAAATCCGGCATAAGAGCCGAATCCCTCGCGGCTGTACATATAAATACCGGCGGTCAAATCAGGTTTGGCTTCCGATAAAATACGGAAAGTGTTGGCAATAAAATAAACGCCGAATCCGGTGATAATCCACGCCAACAGCACGGCACCGGCCGAAGCTCCCGCCGCCATATTCTGCGGCAGGCTGTATATACCGCCGCCAATCATGGAGCTGACAACAATCGCCGCCAGCGCCCATACGCCCAAGCCGGCAGAGGGTTTTGCCCCTGCCGCCGGTGTTGCGCCTTGTGTTTTTTGCTTAATTTTTAACATTTTTCCGCCCCTTAAAATTATTCGGCTTTAGCAGGCTCGGCATGTTCAAAGTTCAAAAAGCCCAAACAGGTTAAACAATAACCGAATTGTTGCGTGATGTTTAAGTAATTGTGGAAAATTTGAAAATCGCTGTGTTTTTCAACTCCTCTTATTTCAAGCTCGTGATTAAGCGATTTATTAAGCCACATGCGGGCATGACCTTCGGCAATTTCATCATCAATCGGAGTGTCAAAATACTCAACATATTCTGCCGCCCAACCACCGATAAGCTCGCCTTTTTTATCTTTACCCCAACAAATGCCGACGCCGGTGGCAATAGCTTTGTGCTCATTGAGGTTGGCGCCGTTTCCGGCCATAATAACCTCAAGCACCGCGCCATGCTTAAACTGATTTACCACTTTGTTGACCGGCACAATATTGCCGTATAATTCTTTCGGCAATACAGAAGTGTACGGAATTACATTAAAGTTTTCAATTTTGGCCTGCATCAACGCCGAATCGTAACAAAACGTTTCAAACGGCTGCGGGGGAATGCCGTCATCGGATTGTCCGGCGCCGCCGGTGTGAAATGCCAATGTAGGGTAACGAACGCCATGTATCATTATTTTTCTCCTTAAAATCAAAATTAAATTACGCGTTATTGAAGTAATCTTGTTTTAAGGGCTTTCAATTAACCCAAACATAAAGTTTTAATTTAGCCGATACAACTTATGCACAGCGTGGACTCGTAAATATTGCAAAAAAAAAACGCAAGATAATATAATTTAAAAGTAACATTTTGAGGAGATTTTTATTATGAAATCAGAAAATGGTCGTTCTATGGTGGAAATGCTTGGCGTATTGACTATTATCGGGGTTTTAAGCGTTGGAGCTATTGCCGGTTACAGCAAAGCGATGATGAAATATAAGCTAAATCAGCATGCGCAGGCGGTTAATATGCTGATTAACAATGTGCTGCAAATTAAAGACAAACTTGAGCGCCCCGTAAAAAACAATGACGCCAACTTCATTTACTACAACAAATTGTTTTATAAAATGAATTTACTGCCAGACGGAATAGTTTATAATTCTGCCATCAATCATCTGGAAGATAAATATTTTAACGGCAGAATTAGTTTATATCATCTTATAGAAGGTAATTTCCAAAATTTCGGAGGTATTCAGTTTATGTTCAGCCCGTCGGCGCAAGGTGCGGAAATTTGCCGTAACATAGCAATTGCTGCTAAAGAGAATGCCGCTAATTTATGGCTGTTGGAAACGTCTAAAATCTATAATGACAATAATAGCGAGTACATCGGAAACATTTACGGAGATGCTTATTGCGGCGGAAATAAAGCTTGTTTGCGTGATTTAGACTTAAACAAAATCGGCAATCTTTGCAACGCCTGCAATGAAAGAGCCTGTGCATTGTATGTTTTGTACAAATAATACCAAACAAGCCCTGAAAATTCAGGGCTTGTTTAATAAGAGGTCGTTAAATTACTTTAACAATCCGCCTAAGTTTTTAATACTTTCCGCGGCTTGTTCACCGGTGTTTTTAAGACTGTCGGCACCTTGTTTAAGGTTATCGCCAACATTTTTAAGCTCATTTAAGGAAGCGTCTTTCAGCTCGCTCAAATTAGCTGAAACAACAGTCTGTGAAGCGGTTTGCAAAATTTTGGTCAGAACCGTGCTGATAGTTTCAGCCACGCTCGCGCCTTTCTTTTCTTGTCCGATGTTTTTCATCTGAATAGTCGGCAACGCAACCTTAATCGGGGCTTTAACAGAACCGGCGCCAACCACCGCCGCAATTTGACCATTGGTAACGGTTAAAGTTTTGATAATAACCTTTTTACCCTCGCCTTTATCTGTGTTAGCTGATGTATCTTTTTTAGAGGCAGATGCCGATTTAGCGGTGTTAGCCTTAACATTATCTAAAATTTCCGTAATATTGCTTTGGGTTAAGGTTTTCATTTCATAGGTAATTTCAGGATTATCAATATTGATAGATTCAATAATGATGGTATCATCGGTTAAAGATGAAATGTTAAGCTTGGCATTAAGCTCTTTTAAGTAAAACATATTTTTAGATTTATAGCCTTTAGGGTTGCCGATTTTGATTCGTTTTACAGAGGCAATACCTTTGGTCGGGCTGATGCTTAATCCGCCCAATGACACGTTAGTGCCGGTAATTTCACTGCCGTATTTGTGGACAACTTTTTTAACAATACTTTCCATTGAGGGCATACAAAAATAAAGCGCGACAAATAACAAAACAAAAAAGGTTATAAACTTGTTGCGGCGCTTCATATCCATAACGGAAGCCGCTGTTTTTAAGGTTCTTTTGTACCAGGGCTCCGGTTTTTTAATGCCGAATTTTGATTTAATTTTTTCAATAATTTTACTCATAGTTCACCTCATAACTTAAAAACTAAAGAAAATTTAGCGTGATTTTTTGCAATATGCAACACAAACCTGAAAGAAAAGAGCAAAAATTTGCATTCAGGCGCAAAAAAGATATTGCAAAAAAAAATTATGAGGTTATAGTTAAGCCGATTTATGGTTATGGGTGCATAGCTCAGTTGGCTAGAGCAACTGACTCTTAATCAGTGGGTCCAGGGTTCGAATCCCTGTGCGCCTACCAATAAAAAAAAGACCTCTTTATGAGGTCTTTTTTTTATGCGCGTAGGGATAAGAACCCTGGAAAAAGGGTTTCAAGATAAAAAAGCTGTTATCTGCTTTTTTATCGCCGAAAGCGTAGTTTTGTTCGCGAGCAAGGAAAGCGACAGCAACCGCAGCGAGCTTACAAAACAAGTGACCGCAGCGAGTTAGCGATTGCCCTTTGGACAGAGCTTACGAGCCAGACAGACTACAAGCGAAAGGCGGACGGAAGTACGCCGGTCGGCGACAGCCGATGAGCGCAGTGAATGAAGCGTAGCGGAATAATCCCTGTGCGCCTACCAATAAAAAAAAGACCTCTTTATGAGGTCTTTTTTTTATGCGCGTAGGGATAAGAACCCTGGAAAAAGGGTTTCAAGATAAAAAAGCTGTTATCTGCTTTTTTATCGCCGAAAGCGTAGTTTTGTTCGCGAGCAAGGAAAGCGACAGCAACCGCAGCGAGCTTACAAAACAAGTGACCGCAGCGAGTTAGCGATTGCCCTTTGGACAGAGCTTACGAGCCAGACAGACTACAAGCGAAAGGCGGACGGAAGTACGCCGGTCGGCGACAGCCGATGAGCGCAGTGAATGAAGCGTAGCGGAATAATCCCTGTGCGCCTACCAAGTTGAAAAGAGGAAGTTTATACTTCCTCTTTTTTCATTTTAAATCACTCCGCTCTGTATCGCCGTGTTCCCCTGACCTTGCGATTAAAACACGTTATTCCGCCGGCAATTTTGTTTCGCTTATTTTTTTTCAAATTTTCGCAATAATATTTTTAAGCAAAGAAAGCTCTTCATCGGAGATATTTTGCAGACGATTTTCAAGAAACTGCTTGATTTTTGGCATATTTATATCAATAACATTTCTTCCTTCTGCGGTAATTGTCAGATAATTTACCAAACGATTATTTTTACGTCCGACAGAGCGTATAAGATATGCTTTCTCTTCCAGAATCTCGACCAATCTTTTAATGTTAGACTTATCTTTCATTAAAATTTTAGCCACATCTTGCTGGCAAATATTATCTTGCCCATAAATTGTATCAAGCACTGCGAATTGTTCTGATGTAATATGCGGTGATAATGACGATATATATTGATTTAACTCCACTTTCAGTTTTTTTAATGTTAAATCAATTGAATAAATCAGCGTTTCAGTATAGTGGTTTGCTTTAATTTTACTCATTTTTGCACCTTTATAATAAATGATTGTTGACATTATAAACATAAAAGAATTATTATGTCAATCAGTTGATATGACAACCATTAGTAAATGAAAGAAAAATGAAAATGAAATATATATTAGCAATTTCTATCGTTATATGTGCAATGGTAGGTGCTTATATTTTTATATTGCCAAATAGCGATGAATTGATATTGCAAGGGGAAATAGATACCACAGAGGTGGATTTATCTTCCAAAATTACCGGTCGTGTAAAGCATATTTTGGTTAAAGAAGGCGATATTGTTACCAAAGGGCAAAAATTGCTTGTGTTTGATATTCCTGATATAGAAGCGCAAAAACAATCATCTGAAGCCGCTTATACTTTAGCATTGCAAACTTTTAATCGTATCAAACCTTTAAAAGAAAAAGGATTTGCTTCCATACAATCCTATGACAATGCCTTTGCGGCACTAAAACAAGCAGAAAATAAACTCAAAGAAGTGCAATCTTATACAGATGAAAATACTATCACGGCACCTATCACCGGACAAGTCAGAGACATCAGCGTTGAAGAAGGTGAATTGGTCAGTGCCGGATATACGATTATTACGTTGATTGACACTACAGATAACTGGGCGGTTTTCAACTTGCGTGAAGATTTGCTTGCAAAAATCAAGTTAGGTAATGTTTTCAAAGTTGATATTCCTGCTGTTGGGCAGAAAAATATTCCATTTAAAGTGGATTACATTAGTGCAATGGGCAACTATACGACTTGGCGAGCAACTAAAATCCGTGGTGATTTTGACCTGAAAACTTTTGAAGTACACGCCCGTCCGCTAGAGTCTGTCAGCGGTTTAATTGCAGGAATGTCCGTCATTGTAGATTGGAATAAAGTGGGACAATAAAATATGACCGCTCTCTTAAAAGTATTTAAAAGAGAAATTTATGCTTTAAAAAATAACAATTTTATGCTGTTTTCTGTTTTTGTTCTGCCATTTTTATTTATCACATTGGTAACGGCGACATTTATATCCGGAGTAGCTAGAGATTTGCCGATAGCCGTGTTGGATGAAGATTCGTCTTCTCTTTCACGCAGCTTTGTTCGTTCAATCAATGCCGCTCCGGCAGTCGCTGTAAAATATAAAATTGCAACCCCAAACGAGGGAGAACATTTATTAAAAAGTGCCAAAGTTTATGCTCTGATTATTATACCCAAAAACTTTCAAAAAGACATTTATCTGCAAAAACAGCCTAAACTACTATATTATTATAATAACCAAATGATTGCTGTCGGTGGCTTGATAACGCGTGATATAAAAACTACCATACAAACACTCTTAATAGGCTTGACTGCCAGTATATATGCTAAAAAAGGCAAGCCGCTTAAAATTGTTACCGATAAAACGAGCTTAATTCGTATTGATGAACGCATTAAATCCAATCCGTATTTTAACTATTCTTACTTTTTAATGTATTCATTGATAGCGCATATTTTTCAAGTGCTTATTACATTAACTGCGATTTGGACAGTTGGTTCGGAATTTAAGTACGGCACAACCGAAAATTGGCAGAAAACCGCAAACAATTGTATTATAACAGCCGTATTCGGTAAATTATTGCCTTACTTTCTGTTATTTTACATATTTATTATCGGAACTTACGGAGCATATATCAAGTTTTATAATGCGCCATTTGCCGGAAATATCGGTTTTACAGCTATAGGCATAGCTTTATTTATTTTAGCCTATCAACTTATGGGAACACTATTTGTTACAATACTTCACAACTGCCGCACAGCGATGAGTTTGGGAGGTGTTTATACTTCTCTGGGATTTTCGCTTGCCGGTATGACTTTTCCGTCATTTGCAATGCCAGCCTTTGTGCAAGTATACAGCGCAATATTACCAATCAGACCATTTGTAGCTTTAATTGTCGACCAAGCTTTAAAAGGCATACCCTTTGTTTATGATATGCCGTATATTTATTGGCTGTTCGCTTTTGTTGTTGTAGGATTGTGCGCTTTACCGCTTTTAAAAAAACACGTTGGAGATAAAACGTTATGCTTTGGAATTTAAATAAAATTAAACAAGTTTTTATCTGCGAGTGGCACAATATGTTAAACGACCGTGGAGCGGCTTTAATTATGATTGGTGCGGTGTTTTTATACAGTATTTTTTATCTTGCGCCGTTTCATAATCATATTGCGCGCGAAATTCCGATTGGCGTTATCAATCAAGACAACAGTGCACTTTCAAGGAATGTTATCCGCGCCTTAAATGCCAATGAAATGATAAAAGTTCCTGAATTTTACGATAATCTGGAGCAAGCAAAAACCGCATTTTATCAAAATAAAATCCGCGCATTTATTGTCATACCCAAAAATTTTGCTCACGATATCAGACGCGGCAAAGTTACTATAGTTGCTGCTTATTTGGACAGTGCATATTTAATCATCTATAAACAGTTGACAGGCGGAATTAACGAGGTATTTTCTGCTATTGGTGCAAAAACGGAAATTCAATCTTTGACAAAACAAGGATTTAAAAAGCAACAAGCACATGCAATTAAAAATCCGATAGACTTTATTCAAATACCGTTATTTAATCCGGTTGGCAGTTATCAAAACTATATTTACCCTATGGTTCTTATTTTGGTCTTGCAGCAAACAATGCTCATTGGTATTGGCATTTTATTCGGCACACGCGAAGAACGCAAGCAAAAAGACAATGAAAACGCGGCTATATTAGTTTTGGGCCGTGGTTTAGCTTATGCCAGTCTTTATTTAATCTATGCTTTGATATTTTTTTTGTTATTTCCATTGATAGCCGCCTATCCGGCAAGCAGTAATATTTTCGAACTGCTTTTATTTTTAATTCCATTTTTGCTGTCTACTGCATTTTTAGGGCAAACATTATCCGCTGTTTGCAAAACAAGAGAATGCTGTTTTTTTATTTTGATACCGTCATCTGTGCCTTTTATTTTTCTCTCCGGCTTTGTTTGGCCGCTTGAGGCCATGCCGGCTGCTGTCAATTTATTTGCCAAGCTTATACCATCAACATCGGCAATGCACGGATTGGTGCGCCTAAATCAAATGAACGCAAGTTTTTATATGACGCTTAGCGACTGCCTGATTTTGTGGATATTATGTTTATTTTATTATTTTTTTGCACTGCAGATTACAAAAAACAAACAACAAAATAATAAATAATGATAAATTTTTACTATACGGTATTTTACGGAATTCTCATCAGTACATTCGGCGGTTTGTTTATCATTCCAATGTTGTATGTACTCATACAGAGTGTCTACGATAAAATCAAATAGCTTTTATTGTGTTGACAGCTTTCCACTACCAATAAAAAAAGACCTCTTTATGAGGTCTTTTTTTATGCGCGTATAAAATTTATTCGTAAATAATAACAAGTTTTATTCACGGTCTTCGGGTTCCCACGGAAAGTTTATCCACACACCCATAGGCTCAGACATCGGAAAATAGTCGGGCTGGATTTTCGGGTTTTTATTTATCAACGTATAAACTTGCGCCAACGGATATTTGCCACGCAAATATTGCACCGTTTCGCCGCTATCACATAAATCATCAATAATATAGGTGTTGGCGTCATTGATAATTTCATCCGATGTGGTATCAAGCATGGTTACTTGCTCTTTGCTCTCATCACTATATGATGACAGACGAATAAAACGAATATCTTTATGCTTTAAGTAATGCGATATGATAGTTGCCGGAACCAGTCCGCCGCGGGAAACAGCCGCCAGAACAAAACCGTTCGGAGAGCGCTCTTTGATTTTTTGCGCTATTAAATAACAAGCCTTGTCTACCTGTTCTTGACTAATTTGTTTCATATTCTGCCTCCGTTATGCCATTTGAGGCTTTATATTTACAGTATTTTATCAATTTTTTATTAACAAAAATACAACTTATACACAGTGCAGACTCGTAAATATTGCAAAAAAAAAACGCGAGCTAGAATATTCTTTAAATTAACAATTTGAGGAGATTTTAGCTCATGAATACACAATCCGGACGTTCAATGGTTGAGATGCTTGGAGTATTGGCAATTATCGGAGTTCTGAGCGTCGGGGCGATTGCAGGGTACTCTAAGGCTATGAGAAAATACAAGCTTAACAAACTTTCAGAACAAATTAATACTGTGATTAACGCTGTGGCGCGCAATGCGCAGGCTTTTAATAACCTGACTTCAAATACAACCGTATTGCCGTATTTAATTAAAATGGGCGAGATTCCAAGCGAAATGGTTCAACAAAACAATAATAACGGCTATATACGCGATATTTTCGGTAATCAATTATATGTTACCTATCATCCGGGTAACGTTGATGTTACAACCGGTGTGCCGAATGTGACTATTTTATATTATTACCTCAATTTGCAAGGAAATTTAGATTTATGTCAGACCGTATTTAACCTTATTAAAGAACACAGCGGCGATATATATTACGCTTATCTTAACGGCGGTAGCGGCAACCTTAAACAATATTTCGGGGACAGTAACTGCTCCTCTTCGGTTAAATGCTTGCGCAATATAACGCTTGATGACATTGCCCAGACTTGCAGCTTGCCATCAACACAAGAGCAGAGCGAAATGGCTATTTTATGGCAGAATAAATAAAATTATTGACAAAAAGCGTGTTTTATGTCATAAATGGCGACACTGACAAATAATTATGAACCCTTAATATAATGATTTATGAAACCATGGCAAAAAAATGCTATCATCAGATTTTTCTCGGATGAAAAGCAAGAAAAGTTGTTGCGCATCATGGACGGACTTAAAAAAGTTACTGCCGCCCATGAAAAGAACCAAGGTCCCGCGCCGGTTGAGAGTTTTTACGATGAGCTTTTCAAGGAAGTATTCCCTAAAGATCGGAAAACTATGATTAAGCTCTGGAACGAAATGCGGATAAATGAAAGAATCGGTTTCGTGAATGCTGCCACCGCGGTAACCTTGCTTTACAAACAAGCATGGGACAAATACCCGAGCTTTATCCACCCGGACATCTCACGTATTGTGCATTCAATACTGCGCACATACAAGTAAGATATGACTTAAAACAAAAGGCGCCAAAACGGTGCCTTTTGTTTTAAGTTTGCAATATGGTTTACACATTGCCGAACGGATTAACGTCTTTTTCACGCGCTTCTTGGGTTTTGCGTAAATCAAACAAATTCAACACTGCCGAAGCAATATAAACTGATGAATATGTTCCGATAATTACGCCCCATAAAATGGTAAACGAAAAACTGCGCAAAGCTTCACCACCGAACACAAATAATGCCGCCGAGGCAAAAATGGTGGTTAAACCGGTTAAAATGGTGCGTGACAAAATGTCATTAACACTCTTGTTTAACAAGTCATATTGCGACATTTTTTTGTATTTACGCAAGTTTTCACGAATACGGTCATAGGTAACAACCTTATCGTTTACCGAATAACCGGCAAGAGTTAATACCGCGGCCACGGTGGTTAAGCTGATGTCAAAATCAAACAATGAGAGCAAGCCCACCGTAATTAAAACATCGTGGAACAAACCGACCAATGCGCCAAAGGCAAACTGCCATTCAAAGCGGAACCAGATATAAGCGCAAATAGCTAAAATAGCAATTAATGACGCAACCACACCGGCGCGTTTTAACTCATCTCCGACTTGCGGACCGACCGATTCAACACGGCGATATTCGTACCCGCTGCCTAAAGCTTCTTTAATTTTAACAACGGCAATGCGTTGAGCGTCTTCGCTGTTGTCATCGGTTTGGGTGCGAATTTGCATTTCATCGCCGTTTTCACCGATGGTTTGTAAAGTAAGCTCATCAAGACCAATTCCGGATAATTGTTTGCGAACCTCATTCGGGTCAATTTTATGGTCGCTCTTAACTTCCATTAAAATACCGCCGGAAAAGTCAATACCATAGTTAAAGCCTTTAAATACCATAAAATAGCATGAAAGCAAAACCATAATGATTGATGCAGCATACGCAATTTTACGCGCTTTCATAAAGTCAATATTGGTATCTTTGGTTACCCAATTAAATATTTTCATCTTATATTCCTCTGCAATTAAATTGGTAATCTGGTCGGTTTATAGCGGGAAATCCAGTAAGCGATAATCAAACGGCTTACGGTTACCGATGTAAACATTGAAGTAATAATACCGATGGTTAAAGTAACGGCAAAGCCGCGTACCGGACCGGTACCAAACCAGAACAATACAAAACCCGCAACCAAAGTGGTTAAGTTAGAATCCAAAATGGTGTTCCAAGCTTCAGTAAAGCCTGCCTCCGCGGCATCTTTGGTTGAGCGTCCGTTTTTAACTTCTTCGCGCATGCGTTCAAAAATAAGCACGTTGGCATCAACCGCCATACCGATGGTTAAGATAATACCGGCAATACCCGGAAGCGTTAATGTTGTGCCGATAAAGCTCATAGCGCCAAGCATTAAGAACAGGTTCATAAATACGGCAACGGTTGTAAACAAACCAAACAAGCCGTAAGCCGCAATCATAAATACAACCACAGCAATTAAACCGATAACGGAAGCAAACACGCCGGCCTGAATAGAATCAGCGCCAAGACCTGCGCCAACCGTGCGTTCTTCCAAAACTTCAAGAGGTGCCGGCAAAGCGCCCGAGCGCAATAACATTGCCAACTCATTAGCAGCTTCAGAAGTAAAGTTACCGGTGATAACACCGCTACCGCCGACAATAGCCGACTGAATTACCGGAGCGGAAATAACTTCATTATCAAGCACAATCGCAAGCTGACGACCGATGTTGTTTTTGGTAACCTCGCCGAATTTGCGACCGCCGACGTTATCAAATTTAAAGCTTACAACCGCGCCGCCGTCTTGGAAGCTGACTTGCGAGTCAACCAAGTTTTCACCGCCGACAACCGATTTACGCGAAATTACGTATTCGCCGCCGTCCATACCGCTAACAACGCGGGAAGCGCTGTTTAACTTACCTCTTCTGGCATCAGCGGCATTAGTGCGGTCATCAACCAAGTGGAATGACATTTTGGCGGTTTTACCCAAAAGCTGTTTAACTTCTTCAGGATTCTGCACGCCGGGAAGCTGAACCACGATACGGTCAATACCCTGACTTTGAATAACCGGCTCTTTAGTGCCCAACTCGTCAATACGGCGACGGACAATTTCAATAGACTGGTCAAGAACTCTGGCGCGCAGTTGTGCCAAAGCCTGATCGGTATATTTAATTTCAATGGTGCCGGATTCATTTACAGCAACGTTTAAGCCGTCTTCAAGTTTGCGGAAATATCCCATAGCCTGATTGCGGGCGTTTAAGTTATCAATTTTAACTTTAACGCTGCTGCTGTCGGCAGATAAATTTTGGTAACGAATGCGGTGTTCGCGCAAGGTTTGACGAACGGAATCTTCCAATGTTGACATTCTGTCTTTCATTACAGTGTCAAAGTCAACCTGCAACAACAAATTTGAGCCACCCTGCAAATCAAGCCCCAGGCTTACCGGCTGCCACCAACCGGGTAATTTAACGCTTTTAGGCATAATATTCGGGATAGCAAAGAATATGCCGACCAAACAAATGGTCAGAATAATCATTACTCTGAATTTTGATAATTTATACATCTTATTTTACCCTGTTTATTTAGTTTTATTTTTAGCTTTGTGTTTAGCCGCTGTTTTTACACTGTTATGTAAATTTTCAGCAGCATCGGCAACAACTTCACGAACGGTGTAACGATGCAAAGTTACTTCAACATCGGGGGCAATTTCAACCAGCAAATCATCGCCTTGAACAGCAACGACCGTTGCGTACAACCCGCCGCCGGTTAAAATTTTGTCACCGGCTTTGATGGCCTTTAATTCTGCCTCATGTTTTTTCATCCTTTTTTGCTGCGGACGAATCAAAAGTAAATAGAACACCAACACAATCGCAAGCATCTGAATGATTGTTCCGGTGAGCGAAGCCCCGGACGCGCCTGACGCTGCGGCTTGTGCCCATGCGTTGCTAATCAACATCGTTTTCTCCTTCAAAAATTTAATACTGCCGTGAATATACACCAAAATTTTGCCGATACAAATTAAATTGCACAGTCTTTAACAATTATTTTACGATTATCTGAATGTTTGAGTTTGAATTAAGGCAAATATTTGCGCGGATTGACGGCTTTTTTGCCGGCGCGAACCTCAAAATGGAGTTGCGGACTGTTAACGCCGCCGGTGCTTCCGACCGTGGCGATTTTTTCGCCTTTAATCACTTTTTGCCCTTTGCGCACCAAAAGTTTTTCATTATGGGCGTATGCTGTTATCCATCCATCGGGGTGTTTAATTAAAATTAAGTTGCCGAAACCTTTAAGTTCGTTGCCGGCATAAGCAACCGTGCCTTTGTCAGCGGCTTTTACGGCCGTTCCGCGCGCGGCTTTAATATTAATTCCGTCATTTTTGCGCCCTTTGCCGATAACGCCGAAACCGGAAATTACCGTGCCTTTGACCGGCCACATAAATTTGGCGGTGCGGTTCTTGGGCGGGGTATAGGTTGAGGTTTGCGCGGCGCGCTTGGTTGTCGTTGAGGCTTTTGACGTTGTTGAACTTTTCGTGCTTGCCTGCTTGTATGAAGAACCGGAAACAGAGCCGGAAAGCGCCAATTTTTGCCCAACATATAAGGTGTACGGAGCCTCTAAATTGTTTTTACGAGTCAATGACGCCACATCAACATTATGTTCGCGGGCAATGCTGTAAAGAGTATCGCCTTTTTTAACAATATGATATTGAGCCGCCGGCAAGCGTAAATTTTGTCCGACATTTAAATTATACGGCGGACGCAAATTGTTAGCCTCAATCAAATTTTTAAGCGGAACATTATAACGACGCGAAATGCTGTAAAGCGTATCACCTTTGCGCACACTGACAGTTGACGGAGTTTCGCCAAACCAAACCCCGCTGTTAAACATTCTGATGCCGCCGTCGGAAAAATAACATCCGCTAAGCATCAGACACAGTGCCGCTATCTTTAAAATTCTCCCAAACATAAAGTTCCTTTTCTTGAATTGTAAGTATTGCACCAAATAGCTAAATATTAGTTAAAAAGCCTTGATTTTTGTATTGCAATTGCTTATGCTGAAAAACCTTGAAGGATTAAAATAAATGGCAGAAAAACCTGAAATAATTGATGAAAGCGGCGACAAATATAAATACGGTTTTGTAACCGATATTAACTCTGAAACCGCACCTAAAGGATTAAACGAAGATATTATCCGCCTGATTTCAAACAAAAAGGGCGAGCCGGTATGGTTACTTAACCGCCGTTTGCAGGCGTTTGAGTTTTGGAAAACCATGAAAGAGCCGTCATGGGCAAAATTAACCTACGACAAAATAAATTATCAGGATTTGCACTATTATTCGGCGCCGGAACAAAAAGTTTTGCCCCAAAGCCTTGACGAAGTTGACCCCAAGCTGATTGAAACCTATAACAAGCTCGGGATTCCGCTTAAAGAGCAAGAAGCTTTGGCCGGAGTGGTTGCGGTTGACGCCGTATTTGACAGCGTTTCGGTTGCCACCACATACCGCGCCAAACTGGCCGAACAAGGCATTATTTTCTGCTCAATTTCAGAGGCGGTTAAAAACCACCCTGATTTAGTGCAAAAATATTTGGGTTCGGTTGTGCCGTTTACCGACAACTTTTTTGCCTGCCTTAATTCCGCCGTGTTTACCGATGGCTCATTTGTGTATATTCCCAAAGGTGTAAAATGCCCGATGGAACTTTCAACTTATTTTCGCATCAACGCCAAAAACACCGGACAATTTGAACGCACTTTAATTATTGCCGACGAAGGCAGTTATGTTTCATATTTAGAGGGCTGTACGGCTCCGCAACGCGATGAAAATCAGCTTCATGCCGCGATTGTTGAAATTGTGGTGTTAAAAGACGCCGAAGTTAAATATTCCACCGTGCAAAACTGGTACCCCGGCGATAAAGACGGCAAAGGCGGAGTTTATAACTTTGTAACCAAGCGCGCGGCGTGCCGCGGCGATAATGCCAAAATTTCATGGACGCAGGTTGAAACCGGCTCCGCGGTTACGTGGAAATACCCTTCGTGTATTTTGCAAGGCAACAACTCTGTCGGCGAGTTTTATTCGGTGGCAATTACCAACAACTGCCAACAAGCCGATACCGGCACCAAAATGATTCACATCGGCAAAAACACCTCGTCGCGGATTATATCTAAGGGCATTTCCGCCGGATATTCAAACCAAACTTATCGCGGATTGGTTAAAGTGGCGCCGCAAGCCGATAACGCCCGCAACTATTCGCAATGCGACAGTTTGCTGATAGGCTCGCTTTGCGGCTCGCACACCGTGCCTTATATTGAAAACCGCAGCCGAACTGCCGTGCTTGAGCATGAAGCCACCACCTCAAAAATCAGCGATGAACAACTGTTTTACTGCCGTCAGCGCGGAATTTCAGAAGAAGAAGCCGTCAGCCTGATTGTGAGCGGGTTCTGCAAAGAAGTTATGCAGCATCTGCCGATGGAATTTGCTATTGAAGCGGCAAAATTAATTAACATCAGCTTAGAAGGGAGCGTAGGATAATGGATATTTATCACAGAGCATTAAAAACTTGGGGCAAAAACCCTCAAATGTTGCAGGTTATTGAAGAAATGAGCGAGCTCATTAAAGAGATTCTGAAAAATGTCAACCGCGGCAAAGACAATATCAGTGAGATAATTGAAGAAACCGCCGATGTTGAAATTATGTTAGAGCAATTAAAATGTTGCTATAACATAAACACTCAGGTTGCAGATTATAAAAAACAAAAACTTTTAAAAATAGCCAAGCGGCTTGATGAATGGGAGAATGAGCACCATGACTAAAACTCCGGTACTTGAAATTGAAGATTTGTGCGCCAAAGTCGGCGATAAAGAAATTATCAAAAACTTCAGTTTAACCGTTAATGAGGGTGAAGTTCACGCCATTATGGGACCGAACGGCGCCGGAAAATCAACATTATCTTATGTTTTGTGCGGCAAACCGGGGTATGAAATTACTTCCGGCAGCGTTAAATTTAAGGGCAAAGACTTAACTGCGATGAGCGTGGAAGAACGCGCCCGCGAAGGATTATTTTTAATTATGCAGTATCCGGTTGAAATTCCGGGAGTGCAGGTTTCAGCCTTTTTGAAATATGCGGTTAACGCTGTGCGCAAACACCGCAATGAACCTGAGCTTGACACGATGGAATTTATTAAAATTCTGCGCGCGGAAGGTAAAAAACTCGGCATTGACAACGAGATGTTAAAGCGCGCCGTTAACGTCGGCTTTTCCGGCGGTGAAAAAAAGCGTATGGAAACTTTGCAAATGGCTATGCTCAAGCCCGCAATGGCAATTTTGGACGAAGCGGATTCCGGCTTGGATATTGACGCCTTAAAAGTAGTTGCCGACGGCATTAACTCATTGCGTGACGGAAAGCGCGCCATGTTGATTATTACACACTATCAGCGCCTGCTTAATTATATTGTGCCTGATTTTGTGCACGTGTTTGCCGACGGACATATTGTTAAATCAGGCAATAAAGACTTGGCCTTAGAGTTGGAAGAAAACGGTTATGCCGAATTTATAAGGAACAAAGCGTAAATGGAAAACTCAAAGCAAAATAATTGCGGCGGCTTGTTGCAAAACGTTTGTTTGCAAGGAGCGGAGATTGCCAAGCTTGAAATTTTACGCGAGCAAGGACGCGCCACCTTTGCCGAAGTCGGTCTGCCCTCGCCTAAAACCGAGGCTTGGAAATATACTCGTGTGCGTGAAGTTGCCGGAGCTGATTTTGTAATAGAACCGACTGGCGATGATGGGCATTGCTGTTGCGGGAATCATGACTGTGAATGTGAGCATGAACATCAACATTGCAGTTGCGGGCATCATGTTTTGCCTTTTGACGCATACGAAATTCATTTTTGTAACGGCAAACTCAAAGAAGATTGCTTTCATTTGCCGGACGGAGTTGAGGTTATGAGCCTGCTTGACGCCGCCGCGGACGGCGAATTGTTTACTCATTTGAACAAAAGTTTTGAGCTGAACAGTTTTCCGTTTGCCGCCTTAAACACCGCATATTTGGAACAAGGCGTTTTGTTGCGGATTACGCGCGAGTTTTGCCCCGATAAGCCGATTGCGCTTATTAACCACACCCATGCCGAAAACAAAATTTTTGCCAATATGCGTAATGTGATTTTGCTTGAAAACGGCGCTAAAGCAACCGTAGTTGAATATTATCATTATTCGGGCGCGGAAAAATCAGCCTATTTTAACAACATTGTAAATGAAATTTTTATTGGGCGCAATGCGTTGCTTAATCATTACAAAGCGCAAGCAGAGGCCTTTAAGGCCGTGCACATAACCCTTAATGCGGTTGCGGTTAAAGCCGGCGGCAAATATGAAAGCTTTTGCCTGCAAACCGGCGCTGATTTGGCGCGGCAAGAAACGCACGTTGTGCTAAAAGAAGAGCAAGCGGAAGCTGAAGTTGACGCCGTTTACAAAATGAACGGCTGGGCAACGCTTGATACCACCACCGATATTGAACACCTGGCTTCATACACTCGTTCCAATCAGTTGGTTAAGGGTATTGTCGGCGGACAAGCCAAAGGCGTTTTTCAGGGCAAAATTCATATTGCGCCCATGGCGGAAAAGACTGAGGGTTATCAGTTACACCGCGCGTTGCTATTGAGCGATACAGCGGAAATTGACGTTAAGCCGGAGCTTGAAATTTTTGCCGATGACATTAAATGCTCGCACGGCGCAGCTTGCGGAGAGCTTGACAAAGAGCAAATGTTTTACCTGCAATCACGCGGAATTGCGGAAGATGACGCCCGCGCTATTTTGATTCAGGCTTTTGCCGATGAAGGCATAAATAAAATAAAATATGAAAAAATCCGCGAGTGGATACGCTCATTGATTTAAAACAAATACAACTTATGCACAGCGGCAAAAATTCCACTCCTGAGGAGGGGTGGCGGCGAACGCCGACGGGGTGGTGAAAATATAAGTTTATATGTTATTTATGTTTCAGATTTTGTAACAAAAACAAACACTTAACCTGATGTTAAATAGTAGTGTGACCACCCCGCCTTCGGCACCCCTCCATAGACAGATTGTTTACATAATACTGTAATAATTGTTGACAACGGGAGAATAAGAAGATA
>CABQIK010000002.1 GCA_902464275.1 uncultured Alphaproteobacteria bacterium
AAAAAAAAACGCGAGCTAAAATCTTCTTAAATGCAACAATTTGAGGAGATTTTTTATTATGAAATCAGAAAACGGACGTTCAATGGTGGAGATGCTTGGCGTGCTTGCGATTATCGGGGTTTTGTCGGTCGGGGCGATTGCCGGTTACTCCAAAGCCATGTTCAAGTACAAACTCAATAAACACGCCGAAAGTTTTAACATGCTGTTAAATGAGGCAATAAAACTCTATCCTGATTTACGCCGTCATTATGGTGAAGCAGAACGAGATACAACCGGTTTAAACGGCTTTTTTTATAAGACAGGCTCACTGCCCGATGGCGTAATCTATAATAATACAAATAGCGAAATTACTGACGTTTTTAAAAATAAGTATTATTTACGCTATGCTACGGGAAAACGTGCAGACGGCTCTTTTTATCCTTATTATTACATAGAAACATGGTTTAACCGTACCGGCAATAAAATGACTGACCGTGACCGCGAAATTTGCCGCAACTTTGCGCTTGTCGCCAAAGAAAATGCCTCTGATATTCACACATTTGAGGTTCGCTCAATTTCATCTGAAGCCATGGATTACACTGACAGCACTTTATACGGCGATATTTCCGGCAACACGACAAATCTGTTACGCAATGCTTCGGTTGTCCAAATAGATAAAATGTGCGACTCTTGCGATTCATCAATAGGTTGCGCCATGGTTCTTTATATCACCATTGAATACTAACTGATTTTGCTAAATTTACAACTTATGCAGGGTGCAAATAATTCCACTCCTGAGGAGGGGGGGCGGCGATAGCCGACAGGGTGGTTAAATATAAGGTTGGAAAGTAGGTTCAATTTACGTTTTTTATACTCTAAAACAAACATTTATCCTGTTGTGAAATAATAATATAACCACCCCGCCTTCGGCACCCTTCCATAGAGGGGAATTTTAAAAGGCCGGCATATTCCATAGAGGGGAATTTTAAAAGACCGGTATGCTCCATAGAAGTGGAATTTTAAATTGCGGATTTAAATACAACTTATGCACAGCACAGACTCGTAAATATTGCAAAAAAAAAACGCGAGCTAAAATCTTCTCAAAACTAACTTTTTGAGGAGATTTTAGCTCATGAATATACAATCGGGTCGGTCTATGGTGGAGATGTTAGGAGTTTTAGCGATAATAGGAGTCCTGTCCGTCGGGGCAATTGCCGGATATAGCAAGGCGATGATGAAGTATAAACTCAATAAATATTCAGAACAAATGAACACTGTGATAAATGCCATTGCCCGCAATGCGCATAGTTTTGATAATATTTACTCGCAAAACGGCTCCTCAACTTCGTTAACGCCATATTTTGTAAAAATGGGTGAAATTCCAACCGAAATGGTAACATCTAACCCAGAATATCTTCGTGATATTTTCGGTATGCGCTGGGTGATTGCGATGTCATCAGACAGTAAAAACATATTGCTCTCAAGCTATAATACTCCAAGTACCAAATCAGCCGACGAATTGGAAAGATGCCGCACCTTTATTATGCTTGCCAAAGAAAATTCCGGTAATATTTCATATCTTAACACCGCTAGCGGTCATGGTACGTCATCGGCAAAATCAGCTTATCTATACGGTGATAATCTCTGCACTCCTGACCGCAAATGCTTAAAAAATGTAACTTTAGATAATATTTACGAAATTTGCACAGCGCAAGCCGGCGCAACTTCAGCCGTTGAAACTGCCATTTGGTGGCTAATCAGAGGTTAATCGCGGCCGTCAAAAATAGCCTGAAAAGCATAAGCGTACGGATCCGGCGCCGCATATTTTTGTTGGTCGGCATCATTAAGCGCCCGCACCCCGTCAGAGCTGCGCAGGGTTTCGGCTTTTTCGCTCATAACCGTTTGCAGATAGCGGCTAACATCGGTAAACACGCATTTAATAACCACCAAACTTCCGTCAGGTTTTTGCGCCGGTTGATTGGTTTTTGAGTTGCGCACCACATACGGTTTAATTACTTCCGTATCGCCGCTGCCGCCAATGCCTTTGGCAAATTTACGGAATTTATGTTCATCGTCGCAAGGCGTTATTTGCTTAATTTCCGCAAGATAAAAGGCCATCGCCTGTTTTTCAAGCGCGGTAGCATTTTCATCGGCAAGACGGCTTTGGCAATGCTCTATGGCCGCACTTAATTTTTTAGCTTCATAACTCTGCCCGTTTTCCATATTTAAGCCTCCATAAACAAAAAACCTGCATGCGCAGGTTTTAAAATTAATCTTTGTGGCGGAAAGTAATGCGCCCTTTGGTTAAGTCATAAGGGGTCATTTCAATATCTACTTTATCGCCAACCATCACGCGGATTCTGAATTTACGCATTTTGCCGGCGGTATGCGCCAAAATTTCAACTCCGTTTTCAAGTTTAACACGGAACATGGCGTTCGGCAGTTTTTCAATCACTTCACCGGTTAATTCCAAAAGTTCTTCTTTACTCATAAAAAATCCTTTACATATAAGTTCAATTTGTTTCGGTATACCCTTTATTTTTTAATTTTGCAATTTTTTTCTTTTAGATTTTGGAAATTTTAGCAAAAAAGTTGTACCTTGATTAATTTCGCTGCTGACGCTGATTTCGCCTTTAAACTTTTCAACCAACGATTTGACAATGGCAAGCCCCAGCCCCGTGCCCTGATGGCGGCTGCTGCGCCCTTCGGAATAAAACGGTTCAAAAATATGCTGAAATTTATCTTTGGCAATGCCGACGCCGGTATCTTTTACCTCCACCGCCACGCTGTTTTTGTCTTTTGAGGTTTTAATACTTAAAGTGCCGCCCGAAGGCATGGCCTTTAAGGCATTTTGCGATAAATTAAGGATAATCATCTTAAAATCTGCCTCACTGCCTAAAATATTATTTTCAGCGCTGTTAAAATCTGCTTCTACCGTAACTCCGTTGCGTTTTGCCTCATAATCAAGCAGCGAGAGTACCTCTTCAATGCTCGGGCGAATATCAAAAACTTCTTGCTCATCAGTACTGTAATGAGCCAATTTGAGCAAACGCTCCGGAATCTCAATGCTGCTTACTATTTGGTTATAAATCATATTAAGATATTTTTTTTCTTTTGAACCTTCAGGTAAATCTTTAAATGATGTTTCCAATAAGCCCTCTAAAATCATACGCACAGAGCCTAAATTATTTTTCATTTCATGCGCGACGGAAGTTGCCAAAAAGCCGAGCGAGGCAATTTTTTGTTCATGTGAAAAACGAATATCGTCACTTAAATCGCGGATAGATTCCACAATATAAAAATCATCAGGCAACGCTGTGCTTTTAACCTTTAGGGGCGCCGCATTAATTGAAAGCGGCCTATCGCTAGCGGTTTGAATAATGCTGATGCTCTTTGAACCGGCGTGTTTAATTTCACGCAATGGGCAAGTAAACATACCAAGCGGACAAGGCTCGTTATATCCGCAGGCTTCATAACATTTAACATTTTCATCAGTGTTTTGAGTTTTAAACTGCTTAAAATAAGCTTTGTTAGCCAACACCACATTATAATTATGGTCTATCACCCTTATACCGTCAGGAATGGCATCAATCAATAACTGCAAAAATGTTTCAGTATTTTTAATGGCGGTAATGTTGCTTTCAATATTATCAATCATGGTGTTAAAGGTTTTGGCGAGCGTGTCAAACTCATCAAAAAATATTTGCTTTTTGCCAAGCAGAATCCGGTGCGAAAAATCACCGCCGGAAACGAGTTTGCTGGCATCTGTCAGGCGCTTAATCGGCACAATTACCCATTTTTGCAGCAAAAAGCCCAAAATCATGATTGACAGAAACGAGAGCAACGAGCTGACGGCAATTATTTTGGCGCCTTCAGTGAAAGCTTTGGTGCGCTCGTCATAATTTTTTTGCAAATCCTGATTAAGTTTTTGCTCGCGCGAAAGTTCTTCCTGTTTTTGCCCCAAGTCGCCGCTTACAACCGCTTCACTCTCATGGGATAGCGTAACATTGGCGCGGTTAAGCTCACGGCGCAAGGCAATATTTTCATACAACAGCTCCATAACGTACTGATTGCGCAAAAAGATAGAGTTTTTATCTTCCTGATATTTTTTGCTGTATATGTTCAAAAACATTGAAAAGAACAGCCCGGCCATAAAAATAAAAAATACAAAAAACGTATAAAAAATTTTTTTATTTAAACTGAAATACATACCGTTCCCTCTTATTTAAAAATTTGCAAAAACTGTTCTTTATCATTAATCATTAAATACGGATTGCACTGCTTTTCAAGCCCTAACGTAATCGGCTTATCGGGGGTTTTTGCAGTCAGGCGCGAATATGCCGACGCCAAATATTTTTCCAGAGCCGGAGTTTGCCCGCGCGCCATAGCCATACGCAGAGCTCCCGCCGTATATTCATGTCCGGCATAAAAGGCAACGTCATCAGGCAGAGCTTTAATTTTTTGCAGGCTGTTCCACATTTGCTCGGGAGTGCCTTCAAAAATTCCGCCGATGCACAAATTAAACAAAACATCGCCGGTAAATAAAACCTTGTCATCGGGAAAATACCACAAAATGTGTCCGAGCGTATGTCCGGGAGCGGCAATTACCCGCGCTTTGCTTTGCCCTAAAAAAAATTCATCGCCGTCTTTAAGAGCTATATCAAGGTCAGCGATAAGTTTTTTTTCAGCCTCGGGGCCGACAATTTTTAAACCGTACCGTTTTTTAAGTTCGGCATTGCCGCCAACGTGGTCAAAATGGTGGTGAGTGGTTAAAATGTATGACGGATTAAGCTTTAAGGCCTCGCACATAATTTTTACCGGTTCCGCCTCGGAAGCATCAACCACCGCCGTTGTTCCGGTGGCTTCATCGGTGATAATATAAGCGTAATTATCCATAACTCCGGCGCGGCACAAAACCGGCTTAATCTTTAAACTCATATTCATTCTCCAACGTGGCTTCGTCTAAATAAAAAAAGCGGTAGTAAGTTACAACGTAATCAAGCAAACCGGCATAATTTTGCAAATTGCTGTTTAAGATAAACGTCCAATCCATGCGCTTGCCGTAAACCACGCTGCCGCGGCGGCGCGATTCCGCCCGCGAGTTCCAAAACTGCTCAAAATTAATGTTAGAATTGGCTTTAATCGCAAAAGCGCGCATACTGCTTTCAAGCGACGGGTAAATGGTGTAACGGTACGAATTGTCATCTTCACCGATTGGAATTAAGCCCTTATCGGTATACCAATCGCGAGCTTTGTACAGGTTGTTGCCCAAAACCGCAAGGCGCGATGTTCCCCAATCGGTGGCAACGGCGGCAATGCTCACCAAAATTGAGGGCGGCACCACATCAACGCGCCGGATTAACTCGTTTAATATCAGCGTATAACGGCGAGTATCCTTAAACGGAGTGCTCACATCGTATTTTTTTGCCATTTTTTCAAGATAGTACATATCGGTTTTTTGAAAATCGCGGTCAGCCTCAAAAGCCTCCTGCAACGCCATTAAATTTTCGCGCTCTTCCAAAAATTCTTGGTTAATTTTGAGCGCAAGCGGCATTAAAATTTGGATAAAAAGGCGGTTGCGCACGGTGGCGTCTTCCATAGAGGCAAAATCAGCCGGAATGTTTTTTACAAAAATGCGCGGATATTCGTTTCCGGCCGGATTGATATATTCATCATACTGCAAATACGCAAACATTTTTTGCAGCTCGTCAGTAGTAAAATCAGCCATATAAACGCCGCTTTCGGTAATGTTCATTTTGGCATCGGTATCAGCGGCGGTTTTAGGTTCAGCGGCAAAGGCAAAAGCCGAAATCAGGCAACAAATTATTAAGGTTAAAAATTGTTTTATCATGTGCTTACCTTTGCGCAAATATTAATCACTCATCTTCCGAAAAAGGACGAACTTCCGTAACTTCAGGAATATAATTTTTTAAGATTTTTTCAACCCCGTCTTTAAGCGTGCGCATGGCATACGGACAACCGGCGCATTTTCCGGTCAGTTCCACATACAGCACTCCGCCCGCAAATTTTTTAATTGCAATATCGCCGCCGTCTTTGTTTAAGGCCGGACGAATACGCGCCGCCACCAATCCTGAAATTTTTTTCATTAAATTATCGGGGCTTTCAGGCTCGGACAAAGCCACTACCGCATCGGCGCCAGTGGCAACAAAATCTAATATCTCGGCCATAATTTGCGGAGATAAATCGTCCCAAGAAGAGGCCTCGGTTTTAACCACTGAGACCATATCGGGAGCAATTAAAACGCTTTCAACTCCGCCTAAGTCAAAAATTGCTTCGGCCAAAGGCGACTTGCGGAGCGCTTTGGCATCGGCAAATTCAGAATCGGAGGATACGGCAAGTTTTTGCTCGGGATAAAAATTTTTAACGTTCGGATTGTTGGTTGCTTCCGTTTTAATTATCATTTTTGTTTCCTAAACGAATGTTTTGCAAAGCTGAGGCGATTATGTTTAATTGATAACGTATTTTAGCCGCATAGCCGTTAAGTATCAGCAAATGATTAGGCGCAAACACGCTGTCAGGCTCACCGTTGCGAACAACGCTCGGGCTAAGCGCCAAAGCGTCTTCAAAGGTTTTGGTTAAAATTGTCCAATTTTCATACTGTTCGGCAAGTAAAATTTGCGCTTTAAAGTCAGCGGCCATAGCTTTTAACACCACATAATAAGCGTACATCTGCCCCTGAGCATTATAAAACACATCATCGGCGGCATTATCAAACCAATCGGTGGAGTGTTCACGCACTTCCGTTTCAAGCTTGTTCATAACGCGGCCGGTATCGCGGTTAATAACGGCAAGCAGCTTTTGCAAAAGTTCATCGGAAGACCCGAGCGGCTGCAGCTCTTGCTCATTAAAGCGCTGCAAAGCTTTGCGGGCTTTGCGATATTGCGCGCCCGAAGACGGCGCCAACGAAAGATTTTCAGTTTTAGAAAGCAACCAAACATCAGCCGGATATTTAAGCAATTCCGCCGCTTTGGCAAGCTCTGAAGAGCTGTATCCGCGCGATAAAACCATCGTGGTATTTTTTAATGATTTTATAATCCCGCGCTGAAACTGCGGCATATTGTCAAGCACGTATCCCGGAAAAATAATCGGCAAATTAGGGGTCCACAAGTGGTCATCAACTTCACGGCTGATAAGATTGGCAACCGAATCGGCAACCGCCAAACCCTTTTCAGGCATGGCAACTTCGGCCAGCGGAGTTTTGTTAATGTTATCGGTTGCCCAACTGCCGATTATATAATAAAGCACCAAAACCGCCGGTAAAATAATGGCGATTGATTTCCACGAGCGCTTAATAAAATCCCAAAATTCCGCCACACGCTCAGCCGTAATCGGGTTAAGCCTGCCGATAACTTCTAAAGCCTCAGCCAAGCGGAGTTTAACGGTTTTCCATTGCTGTTTGTTTGGCATTATGCCCCCTTTTGTAAAAAAGTTTCAAAATTTCAGAAATATCCAGCACTTTAGTTATTTTAGCCATAATCAAAAAAGTTGCAAGCCCGAAAATGCCGAAGACGCCCAATAAGCACAATTTTAACATGGTACCGAGCCGCAACCAGTTGCCGATAATCAGGTTAACACCAAGTTCGGCGGCATAAACCATCAGCCCCATAAAAACAGAGCAAAACGCAATTTTAAGTATTTTAACGCAAAGCTCGGGCGAAAGTTGCCAAAACCCGCGCTTTTTAAGGCCGCGCAGATATTGCGCAAGCGATACAAACGCCGCCACGGTGGTGGCAGTGGCAATACCGACATGGCCGAAAGGCCTCATCAACAGCAAGCAGGCAATTAAGTTAGTTAAAAACACTACCGCGCTGTACTTTACCGGAGTTACCGTATCGCCGCGGGCAAAAAAGTTTGGCATTAAGGCTTTTACAAGCACATAGCACGGCAGTCCGACCGAATATGCCCGCACCGCCATAGCGGTCATGGCGGTATCTTCTGCATTGAATTTTCCGTGTTCAAACAAAATGTTAATAACCGGAGCGGCCAAAACAATCATCATCACCGCGGCCGGAAATGAGAGCAAGGCTCCATACTCAACCGCCTTGTTCTGCGACTGCTCGCTTCCTTTGCGGTCGCCCGCTTTTAACTGCTTGGACAGAATCGGCAACAAAGCCACGCTGATGGCGGCGCCGACCACTCCCAAAGGAAGTTGCTGCAAGCGGTTAGCATAATACAACCATGAAATGGCACCGGTGCCGACCAATGATACCAAAATGGTATCAACCACCATGTTTATCTGGTAAATTCCGGCACCGACCACTCCCGGAGCAATGCGCTTAAACAAGGTTTTAATTTCCGAATCGCGCATTATTTTACCCATTGCCAAATACGGAGTTATGCGCACATTTTGTTTATGCAAAAAATAAGAAAGCCACAAAATTTCAAGGAAACCGGCAAAAGTAATGCCGACGGCAAAACCATGCGCCGGAGTTATACTGAAAGGAACAAACACAAAAGCCGCCGCAATCATGCCTAAATTTAAGATTATCGGCGCCGCGGCGGGAGCGGCAAATTTTTCAAGCGAGTTTAAAATTCCGGCCTGAAACGAAACCACGGATATAAACAACAAAAACGGAAATGTTATGCGGCATAATGAAACAGCAAGTTCGGTTTTACCGGCGTCTCCGGCAAAGCCTGGAGCCAAAACATGCACCACAGCCGGCATAAAAACCTCAAACAACAGCACAAAAACAGCCAAAAAGAACACTAAAAGCGAAATGGCGCGCGAGGCAAAATACATAGATTTTTTTTGCCCGTCAGAGACAAGCTTTTGCGAAAACAGCGGCACAAACGCACTGGTAAAAGCCCCTTCCGCAAACAAACTTCTGAACAAGTTAGGTAATTTAAACGCAACAAAAAACGCGTCAGAAACCGCGCCGGCGCCAAGCATGTTAGCGAGCACCATATCACGCAAAAAGCCGGTAATTCGGCTGACAAAAGTAAAACCGCCAAAGGTGGCAACAGATTTAAATAAAGACATTTCCGCCCCTTTAATTATAAACACGCTTAATGTAGCTGAAAAAGTTTGCCTTTGCACTAATTTTTTACATGACCTGTGAATTTATTAAAAAACTTGTTGAAAAATACTTGACAAAACCAAAAAACTATGCTTAAGATAGACAAAACGTTCCACGAAAGGATAAAAAAATGAGTAAAGCAACTATACAGGCAAAATTCCACGGAAAGCGCATTGCTCAGCCTTATTTTAAACACGGCAAACCCACCAAACAACTGTTGAGGTTGAGAGCTTCGCTTGACATGGAAAAGTCTGAAAATAACAATACCGCTGTTCAGATGAAAGAGCAGCAAACTCGTTAATCCCTAAAAAAATGTGTTTTATAATATCAGAAAAACTGCCGTACAGGCAGTTTTTTTGTGGCTTATTCACGGTGATAAGGATGGCCGCTGATAATGGTTTGCATACGATATATCTGTTCGGTTAAAACCGCGCGCATTAACATGTGAGGCAAAGTCAGTTTACCGAATGAAAGCACCATATCGGCACGCTTGCGGGTTGTTTCAAGATGTCCGTCGGCGCCGCCGATTAAAAAGCAAATATCGGAACAACCAGCCGACATCCAGTTTTCAACCTTGCGGGCAAGCTCCGTGCTTTTAATATTTTCGCCGCGTTCATCTAACACCACTGCTTTAGCCCCGTGCGGAATTGAAGATGTTAAAAACTCCGCCTCATCCGCTTGGTTGGAATTGTCTTTTTCTTTAATGATAATATCCCATGAAGAGCGTTTAACGTATTCGGCAATCAGCATAGCTTCAGGCGAATTTTTTTTGCATTTTCCGATGGCTAAAATATGAACTTTCATCTGTTTCTCCCTTAAAAACGCTTTAATGTAACATTTTTGTTTTGCTCTGACAAGCGCTTAATTCAGATATTGCAATACCGCGGGTTTTATGTTATGATAATAACAGTTGATGCAAAGTACCAAACGAGATTGCCATGTCTAAAGAATCTTTGAAAAAATTTTTACGAGCCAAAAGCACATCCTTATCGGTGGTTTTGGTTATGGCAACCGCGGCCAATGCCTCTGCTCAAGTTTCAAAAGAGCAAAAGCAAGAAATAAAAAACAATATAGAATCTTTTATAAAGGGCGAAAAGAAAGAAGTTGTTATTCCGATTGATGAAAACCGGCGCTTTATGTATTTGCAAGGCGGCAAAGGCAACAACGAATGCTACGTGATTGCCGATGATAAAACGCTCGGAAGCAACGGCGTTATCTCGTATGATGAACGAAGCACCAAAGAAGCCCAAAAAGAATATAAAGATTTTCAGAAAGAAGCTTTTAAAAACGCCCCCGAAAATGAAACAAAAATCATTACTCCCCAAGATTTTATTGATGATTATAACCAAAACAACGGGCATATCACGGCGGGAGCTTATTCTGCCGACAATAAAAACATTACCGAGATTGTTTATACCGGAACGGCGGAAGAAATTGAAAACGCCGTTAAAAATTTGAACACCAATACGGACAATTCATTATCCGCGCAACAAATTGCCGAAAAGTACCAAACCAAACTGGTTAACAAAGCCCCGCGCGAGGTTGCCGCCGTTGCGGCGCATGAAAATCAGCACCTTATAAATGACAAAAACAATACTTATGCTCCCGGATTAAACGCCGCCGAATACGGAAAATTAAATTGTTGGGACGAATGTTCCGCTAATATGGCCAGTCTGATTTTGGCCAATCATAACTATAAAAACGCGTTAGAATCCGGAATGCCGCAAGAAGAAGCTTTAAAAGAATTTGACGTTTGCGGCAAAAGATATGATTTTTATAAAGATGCCGTTGCCAACGGGCTTAATCCGGACAGCAAAGAAGCTAAAAAATTGATGGCGCAAGGCACCGTTAAAATGTGGCAGGAAAATCATCAGCAGAATTATGAACAGCAAATTGCGCAACACATCAACAGCGCTAAAGATACAAATACCGCCGGTTTAATTATCGGCAATGAAAAAGATTACAGAGCACGCGTTAACAAAATGTTTGATTCTTTTGACGATAACCCCAAGTTAAAAGAGCTGGGGATTAAGGCCGGAAAATTTTCAGAGTATATTCAGGATACGGAAATTCAGCTTTCAGAAAAAAGTATGCAAACGGCCAATGAGGTTACCAAGGCCAATACCGGATTCAGCTTGGAAGAAGGCAAACAAATCAGCGACGCGTTACCCGGCAGTCAGAAAAAAGGCCAAAAGACAGTTGCCAAAATTTTATCTGACCCTAACAAACTGCTCTCGCTCAGCGGACGAATTGATAACGCGGCTAAAACACAGGCGCAGAGCGAAAGCGCTGATTTAACTAAAACGCAACAAGCCAATAATTTTACGGGCGGCTTATTTAAGCGGCAACAAAACAACCGATAAATTTTTCTTCAAACACTTGTTACCATGCAGCCATGGAGTGAACACATAGGTTCATGGTATGTAATGCGGACGGGTGATGGTATGCAGGATAATTACGTCGGCTATCCTAAAAAACTAAACACCGTAAGCATAAATGACTTTCAGTATGTATGTTCAAAGTCATGCAATGCGGATTATGACTATTGCACCATAAATTTCTGGTTTTATTTTAATAAAATTGATTAGATTAAAAAAGAAAAAAGAGGAGTTCTTTTATGAAACATCCTCTTTTTACTTTGCATCAAGCCGCCGGTTTATACCAAACCACAGTGGCGGCGGATAACGTTAATTCTTTCAGACCCCTTTGGCGAGAAGTAGTCGGCAAGGTCAGTGAATTTCACATTGCCCAGGTACCTCAATGGGTAATACTTCTCTTTCGGGTTGTGGAGAACTTTGCCGGTAACCTCTTCCAGATGATCAACCAGATCAATCACGAACGGTCTGTCAAGCAAGGTGCTCTCTATACCGGAAGTACGCAACTCTGAAACTTTGGCGCCGGAAGCCTGAGAGAAGTAGTCCAGAATATCGTCCGGCTGATAGTCGCCGGCGAGGTCAAACAACCACTGGCGAATCGTAGGACGCGGAAACAGCAGTCTTCTGGTTTGTTCCAACTTGTACCGACGACCGATAACATCTTTGAAATGGGCGACAAGCTCAGGATTCAGAAGCGTCAGCGGCGTGTCTAAAACCGCTAAACGGTACTGTTCAACATTGCCTTCAGAGAATAAGCGCTCATACATATCCTTAAAGGCTCCATCCTTCATCCGCAGTTTTCTGCAGATATAGCTCTCAGAGAGAACTACATTCATTTCTTGTTTATTCATAATTAAAAAAAAATTTGGTTTAGGTTATTAACCTAACACAGCCGCGAGCAGTAATCAAGTTATTTTTTTGACAAAATGTTATAAATTTTGCGCTATGAGCAGATATTGTTCGGGAGTGATATTTTCAGCCCGCGCGGTTAATTCCACCCCGGCAGCGCGGCAGGCATTTTCAATACCGACAACTGACTTTAAGCTTTGGCGCACCATTTTTCGGCGCTGCCCGAAAGCGGCGGCAGTCAGCGTTTCAACCTTATTTAGCAATTCAGCCGATGGAATTGCGGCAAGCGGACGAAACAACAGCACGCTTGACCAAATTTTGGGCGCCGGAACAAAGCATTCCGGATTTAAATCAAGCAACTTGCTGATACGGCAAATAAGCTGCGCCAAAACGGAAATGCGACCATAACTTTTGGTGCCGGTATCTGCCATAATCCGCTCCGCAACTTCTTTTTGAAACATTAAAGTTAAGGCTTCATAAGCCCGCATATTTTTAAGCCATCCGGTCAATAACGGCACGGAAATATTATACGGCAAATTGCTGATAACCTGCCGCGGCGCCTGCTCCATAGCGGCAAAGTTTAAGGTTAAGGCATCGGCGTTTATAATTTCAAGCGGAACTTTAAGCGAATCGCGCAAGTCTTCCATAATTTTAATACAGCGCTCGTCCATTTCCACCACGGTTAATTTTAAGGGGTTATTGCTCAAAATTGCGCGGGTTAACCCTCCCGGGCCGGGACCGACTTCAAACACATAGCGGGAGCTAAAATCTTTTAAGCCCTGTTTTTCAAGCGAAAGGCGGATAATTTTATCGGTAATGTTGGCATTAAGCAAAAAATTTTGTCCTAATGATTTTTTAGCCATTAAGCCGTACTGCTCAACCGTTTCCTTTAATGAAAGCGCAAATTCCATAACCGTCTCGCTTTTAGTTTAATCTTTGCGGTTAATAATAGCGCGGTTGCGCAAATCACGCAGATATTTAGTGGCAACTTCATCAGTCTTTTTATTTTCAAGCATGGCTTTTACTTCTGCTTCAGTTACCTCCGGCACTTTGTCAATCCCGGGGCGATAAACTTTTTCAAGGCGCAAGATATAATAATCTGTACCAAGTAAAATCGGGGCTGAAATATTACCCTCTTTCATTTTTAACAGCGCTTTTTCCAAGGGTTCCGCCAACTGCCCTTTGTTAACCCAACCAAGTCTGCCGCCGTTCGGAGCGCTCGGGCTTTGCGAAAACTGCATAGCATACAGCTCAAACCGCGGGTCATGGCGCAAGTTTTCAACCAAATCAGAAATATGCGCCGCCTGCTTTTGCGGAATAACAATTTCAGAGACCATAAACTTTTGGATTTTTATGTCTTTGGCAACCGCTTCCATGGCGCTGTTAATTTCAGAATGCGAAATATTAACTTCTTGCGCCGCTTTACGCTGAACCAAGCGCGTCCATGCCATTTCTGCCTTCATCTGCGAGCGGAAAACACTCTCTTTAACCTCAGCCTGAGCCAACATTGCTTTAAGTTTGGCAACTGAAACGTTGTTGGCTTTGGCAAAATTTTCCATGCCTTTATCCAAATCGGCTTCCGTAATTTTAACGCCGTTTTTTTCCGCCTCTTGCAGTTTAATTTTTTCATCCACCGCCGACTGCAGTACTTTGCCGATTATCATATCTTTGGTTTGATTATTAACCGGAATTTGCGTGGTGGCAACAAAGGCATTTACCCTATCCTGCATATCGCGACTGGTAATAATTTCGCCATTGACTTCCGCAAAAATTTTTAAGCCGTTGCCAAACAAATTAACCGGTCGCAAGGCTTTGCGGCGTTCTTCTTCCATTTGGCGCATTTGCTCCTCGCGGCGAGCCTCTTCCTCTTGGCGCATGTGCTCTTCATAAGCTTGTCGGCGTCTGATTTCTTCTTCACGGCGCGCCATAGCCTCTTGCGGATTTTGCGCCCTGAACATCACCGACGAGCCCTGCGCGCTGCGCGCCGCCGCGTCCATAGCCTCAATATCCGCCTGCTCTGCCATAGCGTTAAAGCTAAATAAAACCGCCGCCGAAACAATTAGCAATCGCAACATAAATTTTCTCCTTATACTAGGCGCCCAAGCCGCCCAAAGTTTTAAGATAAAAAGTAAAATTAAATTCATAACCGTCATCTAATTCAGGGTTGTTTGAATTAGAGCGTTTAACCGTGGTTATAAACATAAAGCACTCGTCCTCATAAATCAAGTTGCCGCCATGTTCCAACGAACCGCGGCGACTGTCAGCTAAATCTTGACGATTGTATACGCTCACCGACCAGTCACGCGTTAAAGCCGCCTTTACGGAAGTATACAGTTCTTTACGTTCTTTAAAGTACTCTGATGAATTTTGATTTTCCTGCAGGTAAATATATGAGGCGTATAAGCTCAGCATACTGTTGCCGAGCCGCGCACCCAACTCGCTGTACTGAATTTTTAGGTCGTCTTTATCTAGGCGGAAACGATAGTCCAAGTCTAAATATTGCGACGGCGCGGCATAAATGCGTCCGACATAATCGGTAAAATGCCCCTCGTTATCAATATTGCCTGTAAAACTGCTATGATCACTGAACTGATAGCTTTGCGCAATAAAGGCGGAGGTGCGCCCCATAATATTTCCGTACGAGCTCCAGTTAAAACCGTAACTGACGCGGCTGCCGGTATCGTTGCGGTCATAACCGGAATAACGGTCTAAACTTAAAATGTTGGTATCGTCAAGCTCAACGTCTTCACTGTCTTCATTAGGAATTTTATCGGGCATATTACCGCCATTAGGCGCCAACACACCAACAACAATCGGCTCTAAAATTTGGCGGGTGTTTTCAGTTGCCTTTACAAACGGAAGCCGCCACTCAACCCCGACCTGCGGGAATGTGCGGATTACTTCGCCGCTATAGGCATTATCACGGCTTGCAGCCTGATATTTATCAACATAGTACAAATCTGATTTTAACGATGCCTGAATCTTATAGCGCTCGCCGAAAGAGCTTGTCCACGGCAGCACCCACGCGTTAATCATAGATAAGCGCTGAGTTTGAGTATCTTCTTCATGATAAACTGAAGCCATGCTAAAATTATTTTTCCAGTATGCTCCCAACGAGTTTACATCACTGATATTTTCATAATCGGCAACCGGAGCCACAAACGGGCGATTATACTTGCGGCGCTCATACTCATCATTATTGCTGCGACGCAAATCATAACTGATTAACTTGTAATAATAAGCTTCAATCGCGGCGTAATCACGATTGTTAAAATATTGCAAGCGAGCATTAGACATTAACCACGCGTCATCATCGTGCTCCAAATCAAGCTCTTTTAAATAAAGCGTATCTGACGTGTAATTCAAGTTAGTATCGGCAACCCAATAATCATTAATTTCGTAGCGACCATAAGCAAATAGGTTGCCGCGGTTTTCAGGACGCGCATCATTATTATCGCGCAAATAACTGCCCGACATATCAACGTAACCTTTATTAAAATATTGCCGGTATTGACCGCCCCAAACCACATCTTTATCGGTGGTAAAAATCGGGGAAAACAAAACATCGGTATGCGGATTGATGTCCCAAAAATAATTTACCTGCAAAGTTCCGCCCAAATAATTGCTACTGCCGATGTTAGGTACTAAAAAACCGGAACGCCGCTTTACCGTAGGGTCAGGATGTGAAAAGAACGGAGTGTAAAATACCGGAACGCCCTTAAACTCAAGCAACGCATCATTATAGTTAATATCTTTAGACTCGGCATCATGGGTAACTTTGCGAGCCTTAATCTGCCAAAGCGGATTTTCAGAACCCTCACAAAAATCACACGGCGTATACACGGCTTTGCGCATTACCTTATTATTATTTTCTTTTTTATGAAAGTGCTCTGCCCATAATTTACTCTCGTCTTGCAAAACGGCTTTAATTTTGTTCATTTCGGCGCGAGTCATTTTGTTGGAAAGCTCAACATTATCGGCATAAACCACATTGCCGTTTTGCTCTTCAAGCCGAACATTACCCACCGCTTGCAGGCTGTCGGTTGACTGCCGGTAAATAAGCTTGTCGGCATAAAGAGTTAAGCCCTCGCGCTTGACCACCACATCGCCGATAGCCTGCACCACTTTGTTTTTGTCATCATTAATCAGTTCATCGGCGTTAAAATAAATATTGGGCTCTTCATCAGATTTTTGCGGAGCCAAATCAGTCAAATTTAACGGTTCGGTTTTAACAAACGGTTTAACGCTTGCTTTTTTAAGAACTTCGCCTGCTACCGGCGTTTTTTCGTCATTATCGGCAACGGAAGCAGCCGCGTTAAACGCGGCGCAACATAAACAGAGCAAAAATATTTTTTTAACAGAACTTTTCATTAAACATCAGCCTCAAATTGTGGTTTGCGTTTACGGGCAAAAGTATACGGCGAATAAAAGAACAGCAAATATAAACACACGGCAAACGGCAACAGACAGTTAGCATACAATACCGGCACAAAATAAAGCGAGCGCCCGGCCAAGTTGGTCAAAATAAGGTCATTGCCCTGAATTAAAATCATAAACAAAACCGAAAACGAGATAATTTTGGTTTGTCCGCGGCGGTTAAAAGCTCCGATTAAAAGCCCCGTGCAGCCAAGCAAAGCAAACAGCAGATTATACCACGGAGTAATAACGCGGCGATGCCCCTCAACAATATATTTACGCTTTAAGTCATCGGTTAACGAGGAATCTTTATCTGCCGAAAGCAGTTCTTTTAATGATTTTTCACGCACTGACGCCGATCTTAGCTTTTTGTCATCAACCGCGCCCATATCAACCGAATAGCGGTCAAACTTTAATGATGAAAATTGACTGCCGTCACGATTAACTTCTTGCCGCATGCCCTTAATTAAAATAATGCGCGGACTGGTGGCGGTGTACACAATGCGCCCGTGCTCCGCCGACAATGTTACGCGGCTTTGCGGGTTGCTTTCATCATTTAACAAAATGCCCGACACGGAGCCGTCCGGCTCATGTTTGGAGATAAACACCGTCATGCCGTTTTGCAGAGTGGTAAATTCGCCTTCGCGGAACATTAAGTGCGAAACGTTGTTTTTAATTTCCCATTCCAAATTACGAAACGTGTTTTCAGCCTCGGGGATGGCGCTGTTTTGCACATAAAAGCCGAACAATGAAAGCAGCAAGCCCATATAAACCGCAGCCTTGGCATTGTTCCACGGACTGATGCCGGCCGCCTGCATAATTACCAACTCACGGTCAGCCTGCATGCGGTTATAAACAAACATTACCGCGGCAAACAAAGCTATCGGCGACAAAATGGAAAACAAGCGCGGCATTAATAAGGAAGTGAGCTCAACAAACAAATAAAGCGGCAGGCCTTTATTGGTAACCATTTCCACAAACCTTAACGACTGTGTCAGCCACAGCATGGAAAGCAATGAAAATGACACCAGCAAAAAGCCGGTTAAAATTTGCTTTAAAATGTACAGGTTCAATTTTTTCATAAACGAGAGTATAAACACATATTTAAAATAAAAAAACTACAATTTTACGATACTTCACAAAAAAATACGGCAAAATTGCAGTTTTTTAATGCTTGGAGTTAAAAAAATTATTTTCCGCCTTTGGATACAACCACCATTGCCTCACGCAAAATACGGCCGTTGATTAAATAGCCGGTTTGCAACTCGGCAATAACGGTGCCGGCAGGTTTGTCGGCGTCTTCAACTTCTTGCACAACACGATGATAGTTAGGGTCAAAAACCGTACCCATGGCGCGCATCGGCTCAATACCGAATTTGGCAAACACGTGATTTAACTCATTTTGAGTAAGCTCAACCCCCTTTAACAGCGCCGTAAAATCAGCATTACCGTTATCTTCGGCGGCAGCTAACGCGCGTTGCAAATTATCGGCCACGCCGAGTAAATCTTTGGCAAAGGACGAAACTGCGTACTTGTTGTTTTTTTCAATTTCAGCGGCGCAGCGCTTTTTAACGTTTTCCGAATCGGCCAAAGCTCGTAAAAAATCTTCTTTCAATTTTTGATTTTCAGCTTTAACAAGAGCAAGTTCATCAGCTTCTTCAGAACATTTTTCGGCATCAGGTTCGGTTTCAGGGGCATTTTCAAGCTCTTCGGCTAAATCAGCATCTTGATTTTTATCGGTAAATCCGTGTTCTTTTTTCATTTAATCCTCTTTGAAATAAAAGACATTATTCTTATATAATATGAACTTAGTGACTAAACATTCACAAGTCAAGAGATTAAGTATTTTTTATGTTGTTCTTTCAAATAAAATGATTATACTAACGGCTATATTATTTATATACGAGAGCGATAATGAATACAACTACACAAACACACAATGACGGTTTTTTACATGAGGGGTTTAATCGGAAAAAAGCGCTAAACGTTTTTCAGACTACCCGCGACGCTTATTTGGCCGAAGTGCAAAAAGCGGCTAAAAATCAGTGCATAGGTAAAAATAATTGGCCGCAGATTAATGAGATAAGCGCTTGGATGATGTCGGCCGAAACCGCAACTTTTATGAAGTGGGGCGGTTTGGGTATGGTTGCCTCAGAATTACCCGAAAGCTTTAACGCCACCTTCGGTAAACACAACCATCATATTTCAATTATCACTCCGATGTATATCGGCAACACCGGCAAAAAATGCGCTTCGTTTGACGGCAAAACCTACTGCGGAGCCGAAGGCCGTTCCGTTGCCGCCGAAAAAGTTATTACCTTAAAAGTGCCGTTTATCAGCACTCGCAAAAACTTAACCGTTTATAATGTGGCGGTTTACAAAGCCTCATTTAACAATGTTAATTATATGTTTTTGCACAATGAGCACTTTTTTTCCATTAATCCGCACAAAACCAACCCGTCGGCACAAGACGGCTGTTATGTGTTAAATGAGCATGGGGTTAATGAAGTTGAGCGTTTTGCTTTTTTTTCAAAAGCCGTTTATATGCTGCTTAAAGAATGTGTCAGCTCGGTAAAAAGCGCTTTGCCCTGCCCCAATATTTTAATTGCCAATGACTGGCACAGCGGAGCTTTGGCCGGATTATGCAAATACAGCTCCATTATGGAAGTACGCGATAAAAGCATGACGGAAGAAGTTGCCGCGCGGATTCAGAACACGCCGATTATTCATATTGCGCACCACTTGGGCTATCAGGGATGGGATTATCCGAACACCGCCAAAATTTTGAACTCGCTTTACGAGCACAACGCGCAGGCGGTTTTCAAAAATGCCAAAGCAATCAAAAACTCTAACCCGCGCACGCCGAATACGCTGATTGTTTATGACTGCTACAATCAGGCGTCGGGCAGTTTTCATTTGGCTGACCGCGTGGTTACCGTTTCAAAAAATTATATGGAAGAAGTTTCAAAAGAACTGGGCTTCGGGCTTGATTTTCGCGATATTTTGAAAATCAGAAAAAACCATCGCACCTTTTTCGGCATTGTCAACGGGTATGATAAAAAACTGATTTCGCCGAACAGCAAAAAAATTGAGCACATTAACGAGTATTTCCAAAACTTTAAGTTTAAGGTTTATGATGAAAACTCAGTAAAAGAAAAATTAAGCAATAAAAAAGAGTGCATTAAGCTTCTTGCCAAAATCGCCACCGATGAGGCGTACAAGCAAAAAGTTATTCCGCTGATTGATATTTATCAGTTTGAAAATATTGCTAATTTAGCGCAAAAAGCTGAAAAGATTCCGTTTGTTTGCGCAACCAGCCGTTTGGTGGAGCAAAAAGGCTACGATATTGTCGCCAAAGCAATTATTCAGCTTGCAACCGAAAAAGCGGATACCAAGCAGGAATGGCCGATATTTGTTTTGGGCGGCGCCGGCGATTTAGAGCAATACAAAATGCTTCAAAACCTTAAAAACGCAGTTAAAAAGATTTGTCCGAAGGCTGCGGAGCGAATTTTTGTATTCCGCGGATATCGTGATGAATTTGCTTATGCGTTGCAACTTGCGGCTGACTTTTATTTAATGCCGTCGCGTTTTGAGCCTTGCGGTTTAACCCAAATGGAAGCCATGGCTAAAGGAAGCCTGCCGATTGCAACTTCTACCGGCGGTTTGGTTGATACCATTAATGATGGTGAAGATGGTTTCAGAACGGAAGTATTTTTTGCCGACGGAGTTAAAGTTTACGGGTCTAACTTAAAAGCGCAAAAATTCAAGAACAATGAAAACGCCTATGCAGATACCTTGCTCAAAGCGTTAAGATGCTTTTATTTTACGCCGAATGTTATGCACATGATGACTGAAAACGCCATGAAAAAAGATTTTGGTTGGTCGGTGCCGAACGGCTCGGTTTATAAATATTACAAGCTTTTCAAAACCGGAAGTCTATAAGCTTTATACATTATTCGCATCATGACTTTATGAAAATCTGCAATGCTATTGCAGATTTTCATAAAATGGTGTTTGTTTTACATTGCATCGTATATTTATACAACTTATACACAGCACGGACTCGTAAATATTGCAAAAAAAAAACGCGAGCTAAAATCTTCTTAAATTTAACAATTTGAGGAGATTTTAGCTCATGAATACACAATCTGGACGTTCTATGGTGGAAATGCTTGGCGTTCTTGCCATTATCGGGGTTTTGTCTGTCGGGGCGATTGCCGGTTATTCTAAAGCCATGTTCAAGTACAAACTAAATCAGCACGCAGAGGCGGTTAATATGCTGATTAACAACGCTTTGCAAATTAAAGACAAATTGGCATACGAAGCAAACACACTCACGGCATACGGTGATATTTTCAAAAAATTAAACTTACTTCCCGACGGCATAGAATACATTTCCAATGATTATTTACAAGATAAATGGTTTAAAGATAATATTTATATATATCATCACAACTCAAACCAAAACAACCATGGAGCTATACGCTTCGGTTTTCTGCCAACATCGCAAGGCGCGGAAATTTGCCGCAATATTATAATCGCGGCTAAAGAAAATGCAGCCAACTTATGGCGAACCGTAACTTATATAAATACTGATGACGGCAGTATGAACAATTCTCCGCAAGGAGATTTGTATGGCGACGCTTACTGTACAAACGGCGTAAATTGTTTGCGAGATTTAAACTTAAACAAAATCAGCCATTTGTGCAATACCTGCAATGGAACTAACTGTATGTTATTTATAACTTATAAATAAATTATTCCACTTTGCCGCAAATAACCGGTGATAAGATTTTTTCCGCCCCGATTTTGATTAAGCGTTTAAGCTCAAAGGCGGCGCGGTTAAATTCTTCTTCCGTTTCGGCATGAATAAGCGCGAGCGGAGTTTTGGCGTCAACATAATCGCCGATTTGGCAAAACTCACTAAAGCCGGTGACGTAATCAAGCTTTTGATCCGGATGGACTCTGCCGCCTTTTAAGCCGACCAACAGCATACCGATGTCGCGAACCGACATTTGTTCAACATAACCTTCCGTATCAGCAAACACCGGACGAATAATATCTGCCCGCGGCAAATAAGAATCCGGATTTTCGGCAAAATCAGCCGGCCCGCCAAACGCATAAACCATCTGCTCAAATTTTTCCAGAGCGCGGCCGGAAGATAAAGCTTTTGCAATTTTAACTTCGGCCTCCGGCTTGTTTTGGCATAATCCGCAAGAGGTAAGCAACTCTGAACACAAAGCTTTAGTAACCTTATCTAAGCGAGCCTCAGGATTTTTGTTTTGCAGATATTCCACCGCCTCACGAACTTCCAAAGCATTACCGACCGTACGCCCCAAAACCTGATTCATATCGGTGATAACCGCCGTGGTTTTGGTACCGGCGCCATTTGCCACTTCAACAATAGAGCGCGCCAAATTTTCAGCGTCTTGCAGAGTTTCCATAAACGCGCCGCTGCCGCATTTTAAGTCCATTACCAAAAACTGCAAACCGGCGGCAAGTTTTTTAGATAAAATTGAAGCGGTAATCAGCGGAATTGATTCCACCGTGCCGCACACATCGCGAATGGCGTAAATCTTTTTATCGGCCGGAGCCAAATTGCCGGTTTGCCCGATAATGGCGCAACCGATTTCAGACACGGTTTTAACAAACACGTCTTCAGAGGCGGACGTATTATAACCGGGGATAGAATCCAACTTGTCTAAGGTTCCGCCGGTATGCCCCAAGCCGCGGCCGGCAATCATCGGCACATAACCGCCGCAAGCCGCCAAAATCGGCGCCAACATCAGGCTGACTTTATCGCCGACACCACCGGTTGAGTGCTTGTCAATCACCGGCCCGTCAACATGCCAATGCAAAACATCGCCCGAATCACGCATGGCAAGCGTTAAGGCAACGGTTTCTTCTTTATCAAGCCCGTTTAAAAACATTGCCATACTTAAAGACGCCATTTGGCTGTCGGCAATTTCGCCTTTTACCAAACCGTCAACAAAAAACTTAATTTCCTCTGCCGTAAGTTTTTGCTTATTGCGTTTTTTGCGAATAATTTCTTGCGGAAACATGCTATTTTTCCTCCATGTATGATTGTAATAAACGAGCTAATTTTTTTGAGGCTTCATCGGCTTGCGCCAAAGTTTCGGCATGGCTTTGAACCGTTGCCTGCAAGCCGGTTCCCAAATTGGTAATAACCGAAATACCGACCACTTTAATTCCGGCATAAACGGCGGCAATAACTTCAGGCACGGTAGACATACCCACCGCATCGGCGCCCAAAATACCAAACGCTTTTACCTCGGCCGGAGTTTCAAAATTGGGTCCTAAAACCATTAAATAAACTCCTTCATGGAGCTTTATGTCCTCACGCGCGGCAACGGCTTTAATTTTAGCTGATTGAGCTTTGTTATAAGCCTCGCTCATATCCGGAAAACGCGGGCCGATACTGTCATCATTGGCGCCGACCAACGGATTGCGGCCACTGAAATTGATATGGTCGGTTATCAGCATTAAGCTTCCGGCCGGCATATCGGGGCGCAATGAGCCGGCGGCATTGGTCACAATTAAGTTTTTAATGCCGACGGCGGCAAAAGCTGCCATCACATTTTTAATCAGCACCGGCTCATAGCCTTCATACAAATGAAAACGCCCCTGCATGCAGGCAATAGTTTTACCGGCAATTTCGCCGACTACAAGTTTGCCGGCATGACCTTTAACCGCGCTTGCCGGAAACCCGAGTTCTTTATAAGCAATTTCGGTTTTATTTTGCAAAGAATCGGCTAAACCGCCAAGACCTGAGCCTAAAATAAGCAAAGTTTCAGGCTTTTTTTCAGCCAAACAGCGACGTAAATTTTTAACATAATCAGCCATCATTTATTTCAAGCTCCCCTCGTTAAATGAAACCGGCAGTAACTCAGCAATTTTGAGCGACTTTTTAATACCGGTTAAATCTGCCAAATGGACGGTGGTTTCAGCATTGCCGAACTCAAAAATACGCTGCAGACACGCGCCGCACGGCGAAACCAACGAATCGCCGCCCGCAACCACCACAATATCTTTAATTAAGCGTCCGCCGTCGGCGTTCATGGCGGCAATCGCGCCGGCCTCGGCGCAAGTTCCGCACGGGTATGAAATGTTTTCAACGTTGCAGCCGGCATAGGTTTTGCCGTTAGCGCATAAAATTGCCGCGCCGACCGCAAAATGCGAATAATGAGCATAAGCATTTTTACGAGCGTTTAATGCTTGAGAAAAAAGCAAAGATAATTGTGACATTTTAAATTCCTTAATCAAAAATTAGTTGATTTATGATACGGATATTATACATTATTCCTATATTTGGCAAAGACTTTTTATGTTTGTTACAGGAGATTTGTAAAGTGCTGAAAAAATTGTTTATCGGATTGATAGTGGTTATCGCTTTGATTATCGGCGGAATCTCGGCCTATATATCAACTATTGACTGGAATCAACATAAAGAAAAAATTGCCTCCCGATTTGAAAATATTACCGGTAAAAAAATTGTTTTTGCCGGCGATGTATCGCTTTCATTATTTCCGTCACCGTATTTAAGCGCCAAGGACATAAAAATTTATAACTCGGCAACCGATACCGCTCATCCTTTGGCCGTGATTCAAGAAATGATTACCGATTTAAGTTTGGTACCGTTGTTGCAAGGCAAGTTTGTGGTTGACAATATGTCGCTCCGCAACCCGAACATTTTAATGGAGTTTGATGAAAACGGCAAATTTAACTGGGAATCGGAAATTAATGACCCTGACAGCGCCTCATTTGACAATGTTGACATTGCTTTTAACAGCGTTGTGCTGAAAGATGCTTCCGTGCAAATTATTAACCCCGGACTTAACCTTGATATGACATTGCAAAACTTAAACGCCGATATTACCGCCCAAAGTTTGCGCGGCCCGTATCGTGTGGACGGTAATTTTGTAAAAAACAATAATCCGGCCGGTTTTGCTTTAACCTTCGGCACTTTGTCGGAAAGTTTTGCCACCTCATTAAATTTGGTATTAACCCACCCTTCAAGCGAAAGTTATGCCCGATTTGACGGCTCTATGCTGCCGAGCAACAACGAAATTAAGGGTAATTTTATTGTTGAAGCCAAAAAACCTTCTGATTTTATTAATGAACTCAGCGGACAAAACATTTTACCGTCTGATTTTAATTATCCGCTTGCTTTTTCAATAGAAGTCAGCACCAACAAGCAACAAATTGACCTTTCAAGCTTTATTTTGAAATACGGCGACAATACCGCCGGCGCCGGTAATGTTTTAATTCCGCTTGCCCCGCAAGACGGAAACGACAAACCCAAAATTGAACTCGGTTTTGAAATGACCGACCTTGACTTGGAACCGATTGTTGCCGTTATTAAAGGTCAACTTAAAAAATATCAGAATATGCAAAACAAATTTGCACCGGCATTTGACTTTGATTTAATTGCCGATGTTAAGGCTGTGCGGTGTCTTTATAACAATCAGTTTGCGCAAGACTTTAATTTACAGGCAGACTTAATCAATAACTCATTAACAATTAAAAACCTGTCGGCAATTTTGCCCGGCAATACCGATTTCAGAACCGAAGGCTCCGTTTTTGAAAACGAAAAAAATCTTTCATACGATTTTAAGGTAAAAACCATGAGCCAAGACTTTTTAAAATTGTTAAACTGGCTTAAAATTGAGATTAAACCTTATTCAGACATGGCTTATCGCAATGCTTTGATTGACTTTGGCTTATCGGGTAACTTAAAGCAAATTAAAGTTTCGCCTCTGATGGTAAATTTGGATAAAATAAGCGCGGAAGGCGTTGTGGGTATTATTAATGATTCACGCACCAAGCTTTTTGTGATTGCGGAAAGCGAATCGGCTGATTTAGACAATTATTTACCGCCGATTTCAGATGATGAAAAACAACTCGCTGTTGACGATAAAATTAAACTTATGCTCAATAAGTTAAAATTTTTGAATGATTATGACGTGCATTTTGAAGGCAAATTCGGATGGCTGATTTATAACAAACTTAAATTTGAAAACGTAGAGCTTAATCTTGATTCCGAAAACAGCATTGTTAAAATTAATAATTTGAATATCGGTCAGGCGGCGGCATCTGACTTAAATTTAAGCGGTCAACTTTCAGGCTTAGGCGTCAGCCCCACCTTTAACAACATTAAATACACTTTTAATTCATCTGATTTTGCCGAGTTCCGAAAAGTTTTCGGCGTGCCGGTACCGCAGATGCCATTAATTACGCAAGCTAAAAAAATTAAGTCAAAAGGTATTTTTACCGGCAACATGAACGACATTAACATTAAAACCGTTACTAATCTTGACCGCTTTAACTCGGTTTATGCCGGAAAAATTTTCAGCTATCAGAACAAACCTAATTTTAAGGGTAAACTTAAATTCAAAACATCGGATTTTACACGTTTTGTGCAACAGACCGGTTTTAATTATAACCCTAAAAACATGCCGGCAAACATTTTTACGTTTTTGGGCGATGTTCAGGGCTCGGCCGATAACTGGAAAGCAACCGGCATTGACGCATTTGTCGGCACCGATAATTTTAAAGGCGATATTGCGGTTAACTCAGCAGCGGAACGCAGCGTTATAACCGCTGACATCACCGCCAACAAATTTGAATTTGATCGCTTTTTTTACAATCCGACCGGCACAGGTTCTAAAATCAGCAAACCGATTATTGCCGCCAACAACAGCTCATTTTTTGCCAAACCAGAGCTTGAAACGGCCGAAATTAATTACGGTTGGCTGAAAGGCTTTGACTTAAACGGCAAATTTAAAATCGGCACTTTAAGCTACAACACGCAATCGGTTAAAAATTTTGACACCGCGTTAAGTTTGCATAACGGCAATATAAAAGCGGAAAGATTCAGCTTTAACCAAAACGGCGGCGAAATCAGCGGCGCTTTTGAAATTGACACTTCCAAAACTCCGGTAATTAAAGGTTCGGCTGATTTCAAAAACTTTAGCATTACCAATGCGGGCGGCAGCAAATATGCCTTTATCGGCGGCGATTTACGCGCTAAGGCTGAGTTTGAAGCTCCGGCAACTTCAGTGGCGGAAGCGTTTAATCAGCTTAATGCCAAAATATCGGTTGATGTTGACAACGCCGTATTTAAGGGTTGGGACATGGAATTTATTGAAGATGATTTAAGCACCCGCACCCGCTCCGACAAACTTTTTGACATGCTGTTTTCTAATTTGCAAAAAGGCGAATCGCGGTTTGAAGTTGTCGGCGCCGAAATTAATATTGTAAACGGGAACTACTCGTTTAAAGACGCGCTGATGGCTTCAGGCTTGGTTACCATTGATGTTAACGGGCAAGGAAACTTAAAAAGTTGGAACACCAACACCACATTTAAGGCCACTTTTGAGCGTCTGCGCGATAAAATTGTGCCGATTGAATTTAAGTGGTCCGGGCAAATTGACAATCCGCGTTTGGTGGTTGACGGCTCATCGCTTATTAACAAATATAACGCCTATTGGGAACAAGTTGCCAAACAAAAACGCAAAGAGGAAGAGGCGCGCATTAAAGCTCTTAACACTAAAATGGCAACAACGCAAAAACGTGTTTCAGAAGTTAAGACGCTGATTGATAATGAGATTTTGCCGCGTATTGAAAAATACAAGCCTTTAAGCAGCAACTCAGATATTAAAAACCAATACAACAGTCATCAAATGCTGGTGGTTGACATAAACAATCAGCTTGAAATGATGCAGGAAAAGCAGCGCAAAACCTTTACCGATGATGATATTATGCAAATGGACGCCAGGTTAGAATCGTTTATGCCGCAACTTGAAAAAATGCCGCAACAACTTGATGAAACTTTTGCGTACGATCTTAAAATTCATTCGGGAGCCGAATATAATAACGTTATTAACATTTATGATAACGCCCAAACCAAAGCGGTTAATTATCAGCAAGCCCTTAACTCGTATGTGTTGCGCTTGTTGCAGCTTAATTCATTGATTGTTTTGGACCGCGACCCGCATGTTACCGACCATAAGTCGCATATTGAAGACTCTTTGCGCAAGTTGGAAGATTTGCACAAAGAGGCTAATGATTTGCGCCAACAGATTGAAAAAGCCGAAGAGCTTAACGAGCTTGATAAGCTTTACAGAGCAATGAAAGTAATTTCGGAAAAAAGCAACGCAGAATTAAATGTTTTAAATACCAACATGGAAGAGCTGTTTGACTATGCACAAAAACTGGTGCGCGCGGAAGAAGGCGCAAATTCTGCCCATGAAGACGAGCAAAACTCCGCAGAATCTGAAGAAGAAAACATTGATGATATTGAGGCAAATATTGAAGAAACAGACGCGGATACGCCGCTTGTTGAAACCAAACCGGAACCCGCGGCCGAACCGCAAAAGCCTTTATTAAGAGAAATTATTGAAAACCAAACGGAAGAAAACAGCGAAAATCAGGTTAGCGAATCGGCTAATATTCAAAACAAACCGATTGTTTCATATCGTTCAAAGTTGGCGCCGTCCGGTGTTATTACCCGCGGAAAACAAGTGATGGAAGTTAAACAAAACAAACTCGGCGAGCAAAACTCTTCGGCTCCGCTTTTAAAACCGCTGACCGAAGACAAACCTCTCAGCGGAGGCACTATAAAAACCAAATATTAAAATTAAAATACCGGATTTACTTCCGGTATTTTTTTTGAGTTGATATTTTGCAAAATGGCGGTTGCTTTATAAAAAATATATGATATATTTTAGTACATAATATTAACCTAATTATTCGGAGTATGAAATGTTTTGCAAACCTGAAGTTTGTATTCTTCCAGTTGCAGGTTTATCAACCCGCAACCTTCCCGCAACCAAAGTTTTACACAAAGGTTTTTTAACCTTAAATAACCTGCCGATTATTCAATACGCGGTTGAATGTTGTCGTGAAATCGGCGTTAAAGAGATTATTTTTATTTACAGTGACCAATCTTGCAAATATCTGTTTGAAAAATATTTTGCCCCCTACCCCTGGCTTGAAGAGCATTTGGCTAAAAAGGGCAAAACGGATTTACTTAAAGCCATGCAAGACATTATTCCGGAAGGAATGAAGTTTTCATTTGCCGAGCAAAAAGAACCTTTAGGCAACGGACACGCTATTTTAATGGCCAAAGAGTTAGTCGGCAAACGCGACTTTATTGTTATGTGGCCTGATGATATTTACATCAACTTCCACGGTGAAGGAATTTTAAAACAACTCTGCGACATTTATGAAAAAACCGGCGGCGTGGTTGAAAACATTATGGAATTTCCGCGTGAAGAAATGACCAGATACGGCGCTTTGGTCGGCGCGGTGCGCGAAGGCAGAACCGTTCATGCCCGCGGCTTGGTTGAAAAACCGAAACTTGAAGAAGTTCCGTCTAACTATGCCAGCATGGGGCCATACATTTTGCCGAATGTGGTAATGGATATTTTACCGGAAGTTAAAAACGGCTCCAACGGCGAAATTAATTTGACCGATGCCATTAATTTGGCGGTTGAACGCGGCGAACCGCTGACCGGCGTTTTGTGCAGCGGCTTGCGTTTTGACTGCGGCACCAATGACGAGTTGGCAAAATCTAACTTAAAACTTTCATTGATGTGCAACCCCAAATTGCGCGCTTACGCCAAAGAGCTGCTTGATACTATTTTGGTTTAATTTAAGGCGTTTGACTTAAATTCAGCCCGCCGATTTTATACCGGCGGGTTTTATTTTGCGCAACTTATGCACAGCGCGGACTCGTAAATATTGCAAAAAAAAAACGCGAGCTAAAATCTTCTCAAAATTAACTTTTGAGGAGATTTTAGCTATGAAATCAGAAAATGGTCGTTCTATGGTGGAAATGCTCGGCGTATTAGCAATTATCGGCGTTCTGTCCGTTGGGGCGATTGCCGGTTATTCTAAAGCCATGTTCAAGTACAAGCTTAACAAACATGCGGAACAGATGAATACGCTGATTAATGCCGTGGCGCGCAATGTGCACAACTTTAATAATATCGGCGGTAGCACAACCATAGTGCCGTATCTTGTCAAAATGGGTGAAATTCCGACTGAAATGGTAAAAACAAACGTCAATAATTTTGTATATGATATTTTCGGGCAAGCTTGGCTGATTTTCATCGCCAGTGATGCTCAAAACATTTTGCTTTCATCATATTCAACTAAAGGCGCATCATCACTTACCGCCAAATCAGCCGACAATTTGGAAATTTGCAAAAACATATTGCTCGCCGCCAAAGAAAATCATGACAGTATTGTAAGAGTTTATTCAGTCAGCAACCATAATACCAGTGATGAAAAACAAAAAACACTATACGGTGATACTCTTTGTAATACAGATCGCACTTGCTTAAAAGATGTGAGTTTAAATGACATTTATGATTTTTGCACTAAACATTACGGCATAAACTCCGCATCAGGCACAGAACTTGCCATAACTTGGCAACGGTAATTAACCGGATTATAATTTAACTAAATCAGGCTTTATACGTTCATAAAAACTCGGCTCTGTTTGGTGATAATCGGTAAAATTAACAATATACGGCAAACGGCTTTCATCAAACTTATATTTAAGTTCTTGCAGTTGTTCAGGTTTAACGGCGTGATTCCCCTTAATTAAAATATCTAAATCTGAAACCGCGCTATAATTGCCTTTAACACGCGAGCCGTAAGCAAAAAAATTATATTCCGGTTTATAGGCGCTTAAAATATCTGCAATAATTTTTGCTTCTGCCGGTAAAACTCCCGCTATCATTACACTAAAACCTTATCAAACGAGTTTATTAAAAAATTAACATCAGCAATGAATGCCGGCAAAACAGGCAATAAATCGCGCGCCTTTTCAATGTTGTATTCATGCGAGGTATTATTGCGTTGAGCATAGTAATTTTTCCAGTTTTCCCAATCAGGAATCATGGCATAGCCCTGCATAAGCCGGAAAATATTATTAACGGTTAATTCTTTATCTTCTTTGGCATACTCAAGTTTTAAATAACGCCGCATAAGCTTTAATGACGTTTCAAGCGTATACTCAAAGCGTTTTACACACGAATCGGCAACAATACCGGCCATTAAAGCATCAGACTGTTCGCGAGTGTATACCTGCCAACTTTCTTGCAATGTGGCTATGGCATTTCGTAAAATATTAATATCAAATTCGGACTTATTCATTAAACACCTCTGTTAAATCAGAGTTTACAAAATATATTTTACAGTTGCAAGCAAAAATCCCGAATACAACTTATGCACAGCGAAGACTCGTAAATATTGCAAAAAAAAAACGGGAGATAATATTATTTTAAAAGTAACATTTTGAGGAGATTTTTATCATGAAATCAGAAAATGGCAGAAGTATGGTGGAAATGCTTGGCGTTCTTGCTATCATCGGGGTGCTGAGCGTTGGGGCGATTGCCGGTTACAGCAAAGCCATGTTCAAATACAAACTTAACAAACACGCTGAGCAAATGAACACGCTGATTAATGCGGTTGCGCGCAACGTGCATAGCTTTGATAATCTGCACAGTAACGGCTCGCCAAACGTTCTAACCCCTATTTTTATAAAAATGGGTGAAATTCCAACTGAAATGGTGAAAACAAATGTCAATAATTTTGTGTATGACATTTTCGGACAGCAATGGCAGATATTTATATCTTCAACCGATACAACCATGTTTTTAACCTCGTGGCTTGAAAACGGTTCGTCATTTTTATCTTCGTCTTCACCTGACGGCTTAGCAATCTGCCAGAATATTTTGATTGCCGCTAAAGAAAATTCAGATAGCATAAATAGAATCGCGGCAACTTCAGCTAACTCAGATTCCGATATTCAAAACGATGATGCAACCTCTCATTATTTATACGGAGATAACTATTGTTCTGCTAATAGAAGATGCCTTAAAAACTTAACATTAGATGATATTTACACAACTTGTTCAGATCATGTAAAAGGCGGTAAAGCGGCGTTTCAACTTATGTGGAGACGCAATTAACCGCAGACAAAAACCCCTGAAACGATTAAGTTTCAGGGGTTTTATTTGCATTAAAAAATTACAAAATTACATATTCAATACGGTTGTAACCGGCTGAAATTACGTTAATTTTGAATCCGTTAATTTCAATATTCTGCGAATCAAACGGGAAAGTGTATTCTTCCGCAATCGGCTCTTCGCCGAAGGTGGTGAAGGTAAACTTCATAACACCATCGTCAATGCCGTTGTAGCGCAATTCATAACCTGATAAAACTTCAGTATTTTCAGCGCGGGTATTTACCACCGGCGTAAAGACAACATCTTCCGGTTCAACAAAGAACTGAATATCTAAGATTGCCAAACGACCGTCAACGATGCGTCCGATGTGATTATAAACACTGCCATCGCCGTCAATTAACAAAATGTCACCGGCTTTGTTTTGACGAACCAACAAATACGGTTCACCTTTTAAGTAAACTTCGCCAAATGCCTCATAATTGCTCTTCTTTTTAATAAAGAGCGGAGTGTAACTTGAGCTTAAAACCGCATCTTTGTTTACGGTTAAAACTTCAGAGGCGTAAAAATCAGTGCGGCGGGTTTTGCTAAAGAGCATAACATCGTTTAATTTGGTAACCAAAACCTGATTACGCTCAATTTTATCTTCAGTAACGGTTTTGCTTTCAGTTAAATATTCTTCGCCTTGTTTAGAATCGTAATAAAAAATCTTTTCAGTCTGCCATACCTGAAAATATTTATTACGTCCGCTGAAAATATCCATATCTCCGGCGTAAACACAAGCCGCGAGCATAGAAACCGATAACATAGCTAAAATTTTTTTCATAGGAATAATCTCTTTTTTAGTGTTTAAACATCTGCATAAATGTAATATAACTTGATTTAGTAAATAAAATGATAACAAACGGAGAAAATATGAATAACAAATTTTCAAGCTGTGTTTTGGTTAAATTTGCGCCGCAAAGCACCACTCCGCCTGAACTTGCCGACTTTTTAGACGAATATTTCGGGGTGACCGCCTGCAACTATGCCGATGACGGCACGGAAGAATATGTGGGCTACGCCGACACCTCTTTTTCAGCTGATGATTTAATTTCAGCAGCTCATGCGCAAAATATCAGCTTGCCGCCTTTTACCACTGAAAAGCTTGAAAATAAAAACTGGCTGACCGCCAATGTAATTAAATTCGCTCCGTTTGAAGCGGCGGATTTTTGCATTTACGGCGTGCATGAGCCGCAAGCGCCTGCAACCGACAAACTTCCCATTAAAATTTACGCTGCCACCGCGTTTGGCTCCTCACACCAAACCACCCGCTGTTGCCTGCAGGCTATCAGCGACTTAAATGCCCTGCACGCGCCGCATCAAAAAATTTTAGACATCGGCACCGGTTCCGGTATTTTATCACTTGCCTGCGCCAAGCTTTGGGCTAAAGACAATCCGCAAATTGTGGCCGGGGATATTGATATTGAAGCCGTTAATGTTACCGCGCAAAACGCCTTTGACAACAATTTGGAACAATTTTTACAAGTTACGCAAAGCGATGGTTATCAGGCGGAGCTGATTACGCAAAACGCTCCGTACGATATTATCATGGCTAACATTTTAGCCCGTCCCTTAATTGAAATGGCGCCCGATTTAGCTGAAAACTTAAAGCAAGGCGGCTATTGCATTTTATCCGGATTTGTGGAAGACCAAACCGACTGGGTGGTATCCGCTCATCAAAAAGAAGGACTATCACTCGTCAAAACCTACCAAATTGACAACTGGCGCGCCGTTATTATGGAGAAACAAGCATGAAATTATCTGACTTGCAACAACAATTAAAGCAAAACAAAATACCGGCTTATTTACTCACCCGCAATAATATGTTTTGGGGCGAAGATGTTTTGCCGTCTGAAAATAAGATTATGGAATTAAGCGGTTTTACCGGTTCTGCCGCCATTATGCTGATAACGCCTGAAAACGCATGGTTGTTAGTTGACAGCAGATATTCCATTCAGGCGCGGAAAGAGACGGACGCCTCGCAAATCACGGTGGTTGACAGCACCGACGGGCTTAATGACGTGCTCAATTTGTGTAAACAAAACAATATTGACAAGCTCGCGTATAATCCGTGGTGTCTGCCGGTTTCCGCAGTTAATTTTATTAAACGGGCTTCCTTACTTACATTAATTGCCGAGCCTGATTTAATCTGCGGAATTTTAAGCGATGAACCGGTAAACGTATTTATTCATGATGTTAAATATTGCGGAAAAACAGCTGAAGAAAAATGCCATGAGGTTGCCAACGCTTTTAGCGATTCTGCCGACGCTATGCTGATTTGCAATCCGGCGCAAGTTTCATGGCTGCTTAACTTACGCTCGCACACTCTGCCCGACACGCCGATTTTGCGCGCTTTTGCGCTTTTGCACCGTGACGGCAGCGCGTTTGCTTACGCTGATAACTGCACTTTTAGCGGCATTAAACCAGTTGCGGAATTATTTACTGATTTACAGCAACTTGCCGGTAAAAAAGTTGCCGTTGACCTTCATACCACTCCGCAATATGTTTTTGATAAGCTGCATAATATTAAAACTGTTCAGCTGCAATCCAATCCGTTGCTTGAATTGAAACTTAACAAAAACCCCACTGAATTGGAAGGTTTTCGCAATGCGCATATTCGTGACGGAATTGCCGTAACCAAATTTTTATATTGGCTTGAACAAAATCGGCACGGGCTGCACGAACTTGACGTTGTGGAAAAATTAAAACAATTCCGGCAAAAGCAAAACTTATTTTTTTCCGACAGTTTCGGCACTATTGCCGCAAGCGCTGCCAATGCCGCGATTGTGCATTATCAACCGAACGGCACACACAACGCTCAGTTAAACAACAATTCTGTTTTGTTGCTTGACAGCGGCGCCCAATATTTTGACGGCACTACCGACGTTACTCGCACCATTGCGCTCGGCACCCCGCCGGAAGAAATTAAAACAGCCTTCACCGAAGTTCTGAAAGCTCACATTGCTTTGGCAAGCGCTGTTTTTCCCGCAAACACGCCGGCTTCGGCGCTTGACGCCGTTTGCCGTTTGCCGCTGTGGAAATCCGGCAAAGATTATCGTCACGGCACCGGACACAGCGTCGGACACTTTTCTGATGTGCACGAGTCACCGTTCGGGCTTAGCCCGCGCTGCCATATGCCGATAAAAGAAAATTATATTACATCAATTGAACCGGGGGTTTATTTTGAGGGCAAATTCGGTATCCGAATTGAAAACTTAGCCTATGCCGCAAAAGCGGAATACGAAGGATTTTTACAATTCAAAAACCTAACCTTAATACCTATTGATAAACGCCTGATTAATCCATATATGTTAAGCGTAGGGGAACAGAGCTGGCTTAATAGTTACCACCGACAAGTGCTTAGCTGTTTGGCTCCTTATATGAATGCTGCTGAAAAAGAGTGGCTTTGCAAAGCTTGTTCCCCTCTTTGATTTATAATCAAATCAGTTAAGGAGGCAAAATTGAAAACGTTTTTAACTTTTATTTTTTGCCTCCTTACTTTTTGCGTTCATGCGCAACCCGCCTTTGAGGGTAATTACCCCGCCAGTCAGCCTCTGGCGGAATATTTTAACGCCGAAACCGGCAACCGCAACAAATCGCTCATTTATATATTTTACAACAACGAGGGAATTTGCGACAAATGCGCGCAAACAATTGAGCTTACGGAACAAATTTTTAATCAGTTTTACAACGGCATCTACAATTTATTTGTAATAAACTATGCGGAAGACAATGAATACAATTTTGCCACCGCATACCAACTGTATGAGCCGTTAGCGATTGTGTTGGTTAAAATAAATGACGGTGAGCAAATAGGGTATGAAAAAATAGCCAATCCGCAACAAATGCTGATAATCGGCTATGATTACACTGATTTTTTAACCAAAAAAATCAACAATTTTTTAGGCGAAGATTAAATTTTTTGCCATTTGATACGCAAACGGGCAAGCTCGCGCCCATCGGTTAATGCTGATACACTGTGGAGCGAAACATTGCCGTCTGTTTGGGTCTTAACTTCAACTTCTTCACCTAAGCGGCACTCTTTTTTGAAAGCAATTTCAATCTCCTGCGGGAAATGCTCATCTCTGAATACATGGTCAACCGCTTCGCTTGCCCACAGAGGATAAACCGCGTTATTAACATGCTTATTAATGTCTATATCATCAAAGCGCACGGCAAAACGGCGAACACAGTCTGCATTTTCAGGTTCCGGCAATTTCGGAAAATCAGTTACTAAAGTGCGCTCATTAATAACGGTATATTGAGGCAAATGCTCTTTTAATGAAACCGGACGTTTGCGGGCAAAATCAATCAAAATCCATTGACTGGAAGCGGCAATAATCATATCGCCCTGCTCGTCATAAACGGCAAAATCGCGCACGGCGCCGATTTTCTTTTCAGCCGAAGGCCAGGTTACTATTTTAATATTTTCATGCAAAGTCGGCAGGCGCTTAATTTGCAAATGATAATTTGAACCCACCCACGCCAAACCGTTTTGTAAGCAAAATTCAAGTCCCAACTGCAAATCGGAAGCGTGCGAGTCGGCCATATCCTGTAAAATATTCATCAAAGTCAAAATTCGCAAATTGCGGTTTTTATCGCATTCATAAGTGCGAATATTGTATTCTTTGACAAACTTTTCCATATTTTACCACCTTAAAACAAAGAGATATTTTGTTCTTCCGCATTAACCAACGCAAGCTTAATTTGCTCAAAGCGCGAGAGCAATTTATTTTTGTAACGCAAGCCGCGAGCCGGAACTTTGGAATGATAAGCCATGGCCGCTTTTTGCCAAGTACCGCGTTTTTGGTACAGCTTGGTTAAAAATTTGGCGCCGTATTCCATATTTTTATCGGGATTAAAGGCGTCATCAAGGCTTGCAAACGCCTTTTTATGATATTTTAAATTAACCTGCATACAGCCGACGTCAATGCTTTCAATGCCTTCAGACTGTAATTGTTTAACTTTGGCAATAGCCGCTTCTTTGGTTTTAAACCGATACCCTTTGCCGTTTACGTTAATGGTCCACGGCCATGAAACAAAGCGACCTTCATCATAACTCCAGTTGCCGGTTTCAACACTTGAAATTGTCTGCAACAAATGATCTTTAATATCGTATTTTTCTTCCATACGCGCAGCCGAAAGCGAACACAACTCCGAAACATCTGTCTCAATCGGCATAGATGCGTCTGTTTTATATTCTTTTTGAGCTTTAAGAGGGTGCACGATAACTAAAGAAATAACCAATAAAAAAAGTATTCTTCTCAGCACGATAAAAAGTTATCCTATATTTCCCTTTATAAGCAAAAAGCTTCCCTCCTTTAAAGATTTCCGCTTTACAAACTGCCTAAACAAACGGCAGAAGACTTATAACAGGGCGTTAACCAAAACATTAACTTTGCGTTAAATAAAGTTTAACGAAAAATTAAATTTTGTTGTTAGATAACACATCTGTTTTTAAAAATCCAGTATTTTTTTTGCAAGTGCACAGACGCAAGCGGTTACATCGGCGCTAACGCGTTGAAAATCAGCATTTTTAGTCAGCGTTTTTTCATCGGCATAAAGCCCGCGATTAAGCTCTAATTGCAAAGTATAGATTTTTTTGCGCGGCTGACAATAATTAAAAGTTGTGAACGCGCCGGAGTATGGAATATTTACGGTCCCCATATAACCTTTTTCTTTAAGTTGCCGCTGTAAAAATTCGGTATACTGCGGCGGGCAGCTTTGCGAGAATAAATCTCCGAGGCAAAAGTCGGTTTGCGGACTGTCAGGGATGATATTGCAGATTTTTGACGGCATGGAATGATAATCTAAAAGCAGGCAAAAACCAAATTTTTTAACGCATTTATTTATTAAGTATTGCAGGCGCTTGTGATAAACATCATATACATTTTTTATCCGCTCTTGCACTTCCTGATATGAGAGTAACCCTTCATAAATAGGGTTACCGGAAGCGTCTATACGGTGAATAAGCCCCAAGCCAAAGCGGCAGCGATTGTTTTCAATGGCGATTTTATCGGCGGGATAATCATAAAACATTTTGGCGTCAAGCTCAATTTTATCGCGGTTGGCATCAATAAACGCGCGGGCAATTTGCATGCTTAATACCGGAATACCAAGCGTAGCCAACGGAGCTGCCAATTCATCGGCAAATAAATCTTCATTAGTGCGGAGCTCGGCAACTGACAAAGGCGTATGCGCCAAAAATTCCGGCGGAAAAAGCGTGCCGGCATGCGGCACGGATACCACCATCGGATATTGAATATTTTCAACTCCGAGTTCATTGTAAATTTTTAATTTTTTATAATCAACGCTAAATTCGCAATATTTTTCAGGCACGACAAATTCCTTTCATGGAAGGATTTTATCATACAAACCTTAAATTTTTATAAAAAATATCTTGCCAAAGGTAATATGATATGCTAGTTAAAATATGTTTTCGGGTGTGTAGCTCAGGTGGTTAGAGCGTTACGTTGACATCGTAGAGGTCGCAGGTTCGAGTCCTGCCACTCCCACCAATAAATAAGTCCCCTTCACGGGGATTTTTTATTGGTGAAAACAGAAAGAACCTGCGACCTCGTTAGAGGCTTGAGGATAAAAACAGCCGAAGTAACGGCTGTTTTTACCGCAAAAGGCGTAGTTTTGTTTGCGAGCCAGGAAAGCGGCAGCGACCGCAGCGAGCCAACAAAACAAGTGACCGACGCGCAGTTAGTGAAAGCTTTTACAAAAATAAGCTTGCGGAGAATGCGGCTAATGTGCAGCAAGTTTTTTTCTGCGGTATACTAAACCGCTACATAAAGAAAAAACTTGCTAGCAGGAGCCCATTATACGCAGGCGTAAAAGCTTGAACTTACTAAGCTAGACAAGGTTCGAGTCCTGCCACTCCCACCAATAAATAAGTCCCCTTTACGGGGATTTTTTTATTGGTGAAAACAGAAAGAACCTGCAATACCGTGGCTTTTGTAAACTAAGGCTGTAAAACCTCCCAATAGCCGCCTTTGTCCGGACCTATGCGGCGAATTTTTTCTTCTTTTTTCAATTTTTCTAAATTCCATTTAACACCGTCAGGCGTAAGTCCGACAAGATTGGCTAGCTCTTTGCGGGTAGCTTTAGGATTATTTGCCAGTATTTGTAAAATTTTCTGGGTAGTTCCAATAATGTTTTTCTGGGTAGTTTTCTGGGGAGTACCATCTGTTATCTGCATTGTTCGGTTATCAAGCCGTGTATTTTCACCCAACAACAAATTTCCAAAAAAATTATTTAAGTATTCAAAGGTATAAAAAATATCTTTATTTAAATTTTGATAGTTAGCACGCACAAGAGCATTGCGGAAATATTTGGCATGAGCTTCAAACATATCATTATTGGTTGCAAAACCCAGTGTATATAAATATTTTATAATAAATACTGCCGTGGTACGGGTGTTACCTTCGCCAAACGGATGAATTTGCCATATCCCGGAAGTAAATTTTGCAAGGTGCTCCACTTTTTCACGCTTTGACAATCCTTTATAATTAAACTTTTTTTCTTGTGCAAAATCATAATCAAGAGTTTCCATAATACTGTCAGCGCGGCCGTAAATAACGGTATCGCCATTTAATATCGGTTCTTTTTTGGTAATGTCGTATGTTCTGATTTTGCCGGCAATTTCTTTAGCAAAAATGCCTGTAAACAGCACTTTGTGAATAGATATTAATTCAGCCGGACTAAATGAAAAAGTATGCGTGCTTAAAAGTTTGGCAATACGCGCCGAAACCTCATCAGCCTCTTTTTCATTATGTTCTTGTACTGTTTTTGCCGGATTTTCTTGATAATATCTGCTGACTTGTTTTCCGGCTTCATCAATAGAAATTTTTCCCTCAATATTATCTTTGGCAATTTTTATCAGATATTGAGAAGGTATCAAATTGTCAACCTGTTGCAAACCGATTGCAATACTCCAATTTTCGGCTTTTTTATATTTTTCCGGCTCGCCTTGTTTTTTGTATTCTTCAAAATGTTCCATAATGCCTCCGACAAAGATGTATAAAGTATAGCAAATATATGATAAAAATCAAGCGACAAACGATGCGGGCAGTTGTTAAATAATTTCAGACCAAATACAACTTATGCACAGTGCAGACTCGTAAATATTGCAAAAAAAAAACGCGAGCTAAAATCTTCTCAAAACTAACAATTTGAGGAGATTTTTTATTATGAAATCAGAAAATGGTCGGTCTATGGTGGAAATGCTCGGAGTTCTGGCTATTATCGGGGTGTTGTCGGTCGGCGCTATTGCCGGTTACTCCAAGGCAATGTTTAAGTATAAATTAAATAAGCAAGCGGAAGGGTTTAACCTGCTGTTAAATAACGCTTTGCAACTTGAAGGAAGCTTGAATTTTACCCCCGATGCCGTAACTTATTACGGTGATTTATTTAAAAAGCTTAACCTGATACCGGACGGTTTTAAGTATGAATCAAATTTTAGATTAAAAGACATGTTCAATAATGATATTTGGATTTATCATCATGACAATTTAAATGGTAACGATTTACATTTCAGCGCTATCGGATATAAATTTCAACCCTCCTCGCAAGGCGCCGAGCTCTGCCGCAACATTGTGATAACCGCTAAAGAAAACGCAGCCGATTTATACGCGCTGACCACCACAAAATATAATAATGACGGAAGCTATAATCCGTCACAGGGAACTTTATACGGCGATAAGTTTTGCGATGCCTCCGACAAACCCTGCATGCGCAATTTGACTTTAGATAAAATAGCCGGACTTTGCCATATATGTAACGAACAAACTTGCGACTTATATATAGAATGGCAATAAACTTATTTTAACTTTTCAGGCTTATAATTAAGCTTATGAAAAGTGAAATTATATATAATACCGACTCCGAACTGCACACCACCATTGTAAATTGGCTTTTGTGGCTTAAAAACGAGCGCCGCTATTCTGAGCATACCATAGACGCTTATGCCCGCGATATGGCGTGTTTTGTTAATTTTTTTGCAAGCGAAAATGCGGTAAATATTGACTTTTTGCGCAATATGCAGGTGCATGACTTCAGGCGCTTTATCGGCTTCAGAGCCACTCATTACATTGAAAAATCATCACAATCACGCGAGCTTTCCGCGGTTAAAAACTTTTTTAAGTGGCTGGATAAAAACCATATCTTGAAAAATTCCGCCATCAGCGTAATCAGCAATCCGCGTCTGCCAAAGGTTTTACCCAAAGCGCTTGATGTTACTGACGCGCAAGACTTGCTACAACAGGTAAAATCTTTTGCCAAAGACGATTGGCAAGGTTTGCGCGACCAAGCCATTTTGATTTTGCTATACGGCTGCGGATTGCGTATTTCAGAGGCGTTATCCTTAAACGTTGGCGACATAAACGCCAACAGTGAATTTTTGCGCATAAAAGGAAAAGGCAACAAAGAAAGACTTGTTCCTTTGTTGCCCATAATCACTGAAGCCGTAAACGCCTATACCACTGCCGCGCCATATAATTTTAAGCACGGCGAGGCTTTGTTTGTCGGCGCTCGCGGTGAACGTTTAAGTCCGCGGATTATTCAACGACAGTTGCAAAAGATTCGGGCGTATATGGGCCTTCCTGATACTGTGACGCCCCATGCTCTGCGACATTCTTATGCAACTCATTTATTAGCTGAGGGAACCGACCTGCGCTCCATTCAGGAGTTATTGGGTCATGCGTCCCTAACCACAACCCAACGCTATACCGATGTTCAGACCGAAACCTTAAAACGTGAATACGATAAGGCGTATAGTCCTGAAACAGATAAATAAAAAAGAGGCACAACATCCGCGTACCTCTTTTTAAACTTTTATCTGAAAAGATTACTTCAACTTCTTTTCTACGAACTCTTCGTGTTTTTTAGACTTTTTATCATATTTTTTCAAGACTAATTTTTCCGGATGAGTTCTCGGATTCTTTTCAGCAAGATAAAATGTACCGGTACCGGCACTGCTTTCTAATTTTACTTTTACTTTTACTGCTTTTGCCATTTTTTTACTCTTAATTTAAGGTTATAAATCAAAACATTTAGGCGTAATATACATTTTTTGCCGCCGTTGTCAACAATAATTTTTATCACATTTCATTTTTTATGTAATCAGCGGCAATAATAACATCAGATTCCTGATTAAATCGGTCTTCTTTTTGGCAAGTTGCATCGTTCAAGCTCAGCGCTCGTTTTAAACCGCCTGTACAAACCGCCGGATTTAAGCCGACCTCATTAATTTGCCCGCCGGACGGAGTAAAAAAGTATGATTTAGTTAAAGCCATGGCGCGCCCCTCGCCCATTTTTACCACATTTTGCACCGTTCCTTTGCCATACGTTTGAGTGCCGATTAACATCGCGCGGTTTTGCTCGCTTAATGCCGCCGCCAAAACTTCCGCCGCGGAAGCGGTAAAGCCATCAACCAACACCGCCAACGGTTTATTGTGCCAAACATCGCCGGCGGTTGCGGTGTAATACTGCGGATTCTGTCCGTTTTCAGCGGCGGTATACGTTACAATGCCTTCATCTAACAGCATGTCGGCAATTTTTAACGCTTCATTCAGCACGCCGCCGTGATTGCCGCGTAAATCCAAAATAAGCCCTTGGCAATTATCGCAATCGGCCAAAGCTTTGGCAACCTCATCGCTGACACCGTTTTGAAACGATACAATTTTAATGAGCAAAATATTGTTGCCGACTTTGCGGACGGCAAAATTGCGCTTTACCGCAAGCTGTTTTTCATCATCAAAGCCGCCAAAATAGTGCGAGTAGCCGTCAAGCCCCGCAAATACTTCTTGCGCAAAGCGGTCAGGCATTTCATAATCATAAAGTTCAACATCAGGCGAAAGCTTTATGGCCATATTAATAATTTTGCGGCTTAAATCCGCCCATTGCGCCGCGGCCGCATCTGCGGGCGGAAGCGCAAAAACGCCTTTGCGCTGTTGATTATAATATAAATAAAGTGTTTCATCCGTGGCTTTAAGCGCAAAGCCGGCATCGGTTTTGTTTAAGGCTTTGAGCCCCTTAAAAGTAATATTGCGGTTACTGATATTGTTAATGTAATCAGCCTGCAAAGTGTCATAAACCTTGCCGATAACATCGGCTTTGGCAGGCAGATTCAGCAACAGCAAAACAAACAGCAAGCAAACAATTTTGTACATAAGCGCGCCTTTACAAATCAAGTTCCGTAACAAGCGGAGTGTGGTCCGAAGGCTTTTCAGCCATGCGCAGGCTTTTATCAACGTTTACGCTTTTAAGCTTATCAGCCAAACCAGGCGATAAAAACTGATAGTCTATGCGCATACCTAAATCCTGCTCATACGATTTGGCTCCGTAATCCCAAAAAGTGTAGCCGTTTTGCAACGGATACAGCGTGCGGAACGCATCATAAAAGCCTAAATATTTTAAGGCGGTTAAGCGTTTGCGAACTTCAGGACGATACAGAGCATTGTTAACAAAAAGTTCCGGATTATAAACATCATCAGGGGTTAAAATCACATTAAAATCGCCACCCAAAACCACATTTTGATGCCGTTTAAGCAAGTTGGCGGCATGACGATACAGCGAATCCATAAATTTAAGTTTATATTCAAAGCGGCTGTTGTCATCGGGGGCGTTATACGGCGGATTGCCGTTAGGCAAATATATGCTTGCCGCTCTGATTTCAGCGTTTTGCGACTTAACCGTAACTTCTAAATAACGGGCGGCATCATCGGCAAAATCCGGCAGCCCTTCTTGCACGGTTTGAATTTTATGTTTGCTTAACACGGCCACGCCGTTATAACTTTTTTGCCCCAAAACTTTGGCATTGTAGCCCACGGCATTAATTTCAAAAAACGGAAAAGCGTTATATTCGCACTTAATTTCTTGCAGCATAACAATGTCAGGCGCCTTTGTTTGCAGCCATTTTATAAATTGCGGCAAACGGGCATTGATTGAATTGATATTAAAGGTGGCAATACGCATAATTTGTTCCGGTTAAAGGTTATTGATAAGCTGATTTTAGCTAAAAATAACATTAATGCAAGCCCGATGTTAAAGGATTATAAAGTTTTTAATTTTATGATTGGGCTAAAGTTTTTGATTACCGCAAAATTATAAAAGGTGTAAAAATGTTTAAGGAATTTTCCAATAACGAAAAAGAAGACGATTATTTAAGCGAATTTCGGCAAAAAGTTGCCACTCAGCAGCAAGAAGACATTGCCGAAAGACAATCGGAACTGCAGCGTTCGCGCAACGGATTTATCGGCACATTGGCCGGAATTGTTTTAGCGGGTGTGGTCAGTTGGGTTTTGCTTTTACCGCGCTTTGCCGACAATAACCCATCTGAAATTCCGGTTATACGCCGTCCGATTACGCCGGTAAAAATTCAGCCTAACGAGCCGGGTGGAATGGAAATTTTAGATCAAGACAAATCGGTTTATAATCTGGTTGAAAAGAAAGAAATTGCGCCGGAAAAAATTGAGAGCATTTTACCCGAGCCGGAAGCTCCCAAAATGCCGACCATTGTGCCGGAGCCCGAGAAACCGGCGGTTGCGGAAGAAGCTAAACCGGTAGTGGTTGATATGCCGGAAGAAAAAACCGATACTCTGCCGATTAAACCGCTTAATGAGCATATTGAAGCGGCAAGCTCAACTTCAGGCAAAAAAATAAACATTCCCGAAAAGCTGCCGGAAATTAAAGTTGAAATTAAAAAAGCCGAACCCGCGGCAGAAGTTAAAGCTGATGTTAAGCCTGCGGCAAAAGCGGAATCTAAGCCGGAAGAAAAGGCCGCTGCCAAGCCTGAGGCAGCAAAAGCCGTAACAAGCGGAGCATGGCAAGTGCAACTGATTGCCTCCGCAAGCCAAAAAGCGGCGGAGGATACATGGAAAATTTTATCCGCAAAATATGATGTGCTTAAAAATCTGCCGCATGAGATTGACGCCTCCCGCAACGATGCCAGAGCCATGTTATACCGCCTGCGCGTCGGAGCGTTTGCCGATAAAGCAGGAGCCGAAAAGGTTTGCAATGAAATTAAACAAGCCGGCGGCAGCTGTTTGGTAAAACAAAAGTAGGCGCATTATGGAAAAACCGATTCTTGCCGCCATTTTGTCGGTCAGCGGCACCAAATTAACCGATGATGAAAAGTTTTTGCTTGAAAAAGCAAACCCGCTCGGGGTGTCATTGTTCGGGCGCAACATTGCAAGCAAAGAGCAACTTATAAGCCTTAATAACGAAATTAAATCAGTTATCGGGCGCGGCGATGCGCTGATTGCGCTTGATGAAGAAGGCGGCCGGGTTAACCGCTTAAAATCTTTGGGGTATGATTACGCATGGGCTAAAAGTTTGGGCGATTCCGGCTCAGAGCAAATTGCCAAATTGCACTGCAAAATTATTGCTGAAGATATGCTTATGCTCGGCGCTAACTTAAACTTTGCGCCGGTGTTAGATGTGGAGTATGAGCAGACAACCATTGCCCTTAAAGGACGCTGTTTAAGCTCTGACGAGCACAAGGTGGCCAAACTGGGGCGGGTTATGTGGCAAACTTATGCCGAATCGGGAGTTTGTCCTTGTCTGAAACATCTTCCGGGGCACGGACGCGCCGCCAACGACCCGCATTTGCAACTGCCGGCCATCACCTGCTCTTTGACTGAAATGGAAAAAGATTTTTATCCGTTTATTAAAAATAATGACTGCCCGATGGCTATGACGGCGCATATTTTGGTAACCGAATTTGATGAGCGCGCTCCGATAACTTTTTCAAAGCGCGGAATTAATGAAATTATACGCTCGCGAATCGGATTTAACGGATTTTTACTTTCAGACGCACTTGAAATGAAGGCGCTTAAAGGTAATATTACAGAACGCGCCGTTAGCGCGTGGAATGCCGGTTGCGATGCTGTATGCTATTGTAACGGCGATATTAATTCTTTGCAAGAAATATGCCAAAACGGCCGATTTTTAAGCGACATTGCGCTTGAGAGGTTTAATAATGTAAAAAATGTTTTGCAAAAAGCAAAAAAATCAATACAATTAACTCAAGAGCGTGAAAGTTACGGTGAGTTTTTGCGCTTGCACAACGCTGAAGAAATTAATTATGATGCAACCGAAATACTGCATCAGATGCAACAAGGAGAAAAATAATGTTTTTTGGTTTTTGGAGTTGGGTTTTGGTGTTTATTGCAGTGGCTGCAATTTTTTCAGCTGACAGACTGCCTGAATTAAAAGAGTTTTTTAAAGAATTTACCGAGACCGTTAAAACCGGCACTAAAAACGGTGTGCAAAAGGTTAAAGAAAAAGCCGAAAAGGCTAAAAAGAACAAAGAAAATAAATAATTTGTTTGTTTTATAAAAATTTGCCCCGCATGGTATTATTCACGCGGGGTTTTATTTTACACAATTTATGTACATCTGTAAAAATTCCACTCCTGAGGAGGGGGGCGGCGCTAGCCGACGGGGTGGTGAAAATATAAGGTTAAAAATTATACTTAATTTACGGTTTTTTGTAATATAAAACAAATATTTAATACGCTGTTAAACAGTGCAATAACCACCCCGCCTTCGGCACCCCTCCATAGAGGGGAATTTTTTATAGTGCCAATTTACATACAACTTATACACACCCCAGACTCGTAAATATTGCAAAAAAAAAACGCGAGCTAAAATCTTCTTAAATTTAACTTTTTGAGGAGATTTCAGCTCATGTATACACAATCTGGACGGTCTATGGTGGAGATGATCGGCGTTTTAGCTATTATCGGGGTGCTGTCGGTCGGGGCTATCAGCGGATATAGCAAAGCCATGATGAAGTATAAAATGAATCAAGCCGTTGACGGATATAACCATTTAATCGCCACGGTTATTGAAAAAATAGCGCAGGATAACAGCACGTTTGAAGCAGATTCAAATAACACCCTTTGGTATACGTCCATTTTTGCCAAAGCCGGTTGGCTGCCGGATTATTTTAAACCACTAAACGATACTCCTCAATATGCGCTTGATAAATCCCGCAATCTGGTCTGGATTTTTAAAAATAAAAAGAAAGAACTAGGAATCGGAGTTGAAATCAGCCACCAAAAAGAACTCTGCACAACTTTATTTAACTTAGCCAAAGAATGGAAAGGCGACTTAGCCCGCTGCGGGAGTGAAAACAACAACGGCAGCGTTATATATGGGCAATTTTTTGGTGATAAAAACTGCACTGATGAGGTTAAATGTTTGGCAAACATTACCGTTAATGATATTAACACCGCTTGCTCGCCATGTGAAACGCAAGATTGCCGATTTTACTTTATTACCAACGCCATGCAATAAATTAAAAGCGGAGAATTTGCTCTCCGCTTTTGTTTTTATTTGCGCTTGTTAGCGGCTGACTGCCACATTTTTTCAAGACTGTAAAAATCGCGCACTTCCGGCTTAAAGATATGCACAATCACGTCAAAGGCATCAATCAAAACCCAATCGGCTTTGTCCTCACCTTCCATTGAAGAGGTAAAACCGGCTTTCTTTAAGTTTTCATGCACTTTTTCAGCCAATGAGGCAACATGGCGCTGCGAGGTGCCGCTTGCTATTACCATGTATTCGGCGATTGAGGTTTTGCCTTTTAAATCAAGCACTACCACATCTTCAGCCTTATTGTCATATAAGGTTGTTTTAACAATTTCTAAAATTTTATCTTCTTGTTTTTCCACGATATTAACTCCAATTTTAATCTAAGGGCGACCACGGCTTTTTCTCAACCGCGGCAGTTGGTTCGGCTGACGCTTGGTTATGGCGCGCTACATATTCAGATACAGCGCGCAGGCAATCTTGCACTCCGAGTTTAGCAACCGCCGAAATGGCATAAACTTTGCCACCGGTAACTTTTTCCAATGCCTTAATTTTAGCTTTTTGCTCTTTTTCACTGATACTGTCGCACTTGTTTAGCGCCACAATTTCAGGCTTGTTAATTAATGATGACTTGTACAATTCAAGCTCGCGGCGAATCGTTTTATACGGGGTTACCACATCTTCAGCCGTGGCGTCAATCAAGTGCAAAAACGCAGCGCAGCGCTCAACATGCTTTAAAAAGCGGTCACCCAAACCAACACCGTCATGTGCGCCTTCAATCAGCCCCGGAATATCAGCAAGCACAACCTCGCGGTTGTCAACCCAAGCCACGCCTAAATGCGGGTGCAAGGTTGTAAACGGATAGTCGGCAATTTTGGGGCGAGCCTTAGTAACCGCCGACAAAAAGGTTGACTTGCCGGCATTGGGCAAGCCGATTAACCCGGCATCGGCAATAATTTTGAGCTTAAGCCAAACCCACATTTCTTCCCCCGGCCAACCGGGTTCAGCATAACGCGGAGCTTGATTGGTTGAGGTTTTAAAACGCGTGTTGCCGCGGCCGCCGTCACCGCCTTTGGCAATCATAAAGCGCTGACCGGCCGTTACCATATCGGCTAAAACCGTTTCGCCGTCATCGGCTACAATTTCGGTGCCGACCGGAACTTTAATGATTAAATCTTCGCCCTTGGCGCCCGCCATTTCCGAACCCATGCCGTGTTGACCGCGTTGCGCTTTAAAGTGTTGCTGATAGCGAAAGTCAATCAGGGTGTTTAAATTTTCAACCGCTTCAAAAATAACGCTGCCGCCCTTGCCGCCGTCACCGCCGTTCGGACCGCCAAACTCAATGTATTTTTCACGCCGGAAAGAAACGCATCCTCTGCCGCCGTCGCCTGATTTTACAAAAATTTTTGCTTGGTCTAAAAACTTCATTACCTAAAAGCCTGTTTACAATTTAATCAAACCGTTTAACCGTAAAACAAAGGGGGTGAACTTTCACCCCCTCCGCCTGAATTGTGTTCATCTTATTCGTTAACAACAGAAACGAACACTTTATCTTCTTTTTTCTTGAACTCAACTTTACCTTCAGCTACGGCAAAAATGGTGTGGTCTTTACCCATATCAACATTTGAGCCTGCATGATACTTAGTTCCGCGCTGACGGATAATGATGTTTCCAGGAATAACAGCTTCGCCGCCAAACTTTTTAACGCCTAAACGACGTCCAATAGAATCGCGTCCGTTTGATGAGCTACCGCCTGACTTCTTATGTGCCATCTTATATCTCCTTAACTCTTATTATTTACCGCAAATATCGGTAATTTTAACCAATGTAACAAACTGTCTGTGACCGTTTTTACGGCGATAGTTGTGTCTTCTTTTCTTTTTAAAGATAATAACTTTAGCGTCTTTAGCCTGTTTAACAACCAAAGCTTTAACGCTTGCGCCTGAAACCAACGGAGTGCCGACAGTTTCATCTAAAGCTAAAACTTCGTTAAAAATTACTTCTTTACCTTCTTCACCGGCGATTTTTTCAATTTTTACAACATCACCTGTTGCAACTTTGTATTGTTTTCCGCCTGTTTTAATTACTGCGTACATTTTTATTCACCTAATTTTGTTTGATTTAAACATAAAACGTTGTCTTGCAATATACATAACTTTTTGTCGGTGTCAATAATAATTTCTGATATTTTTAAATAAAGTTTAGCTTTTTGTTAATCTTTTAAGCATTCGGTGGAGTTCCGGACGCATAAATTTACCCTGCCAAACCCCTCTTTTTGCTTTTTTAGCCTCAGATTCTTCAGTTTTGAACATCTCATGCCGATAAGTTACCGCCCATCCTGATTTTACCATTTCGGCGTTTAAGTTCAACTTGCCTAAATAACAAACGCTTAATGTGCGGTTATAGCGGTCGGTCCCGTGGCTTTTACATTTTATCTTTTGATGTTGCTTTTTGCCTGTTGCTATCATCTTTTTCATGTATTCAGAGGCTTTTTCACCGCATTTATACTTTTTGCCGGAAGCTTTTTTGCACCACTGGTCATATTCGGGCGAATCAATCCCGACCAAACGAATTTTTACGCCGTCAACTATCAGACTGTCACCGTCAACCGCCTTATAATCCGCCCTTGCCGGCAAATTAAGCGCGCATAAAAAAGCCGCAAGCAAACCTATAAATTTCATATTTCACCTCTTGAGACCAAGAGTATAGATATTTATAATTTTTTCGCAAGCTTAAATTTTATTTACGATTCTTTCATATTATTAGGTTATTTTAACAAATAAAATAGGTTAATTGTTTAAGGAATTGTACCGTGTTTAAGAAAATAACTTTGAGTATGCCCACCATTGCATCGCTGTTTGCCGTTGCCGCCTGCAACAGCCCATACAGCGGAGTTCAAAGAGCCGAAGTTTGGCAACCGCATATCAATATGCCGAGTTCAGTAGTTGTTTGCCGCTCCAAGCAATGCGCTCCGGCTAAAATTTCAATGTCAAAAGAATACATTTACAACTCGTTAATGCACCTTTTGGATAATAACGCGCAAAACAAAGCATTAATTTGCACGGCCGACCCGTCAAGCCACGTTTGCACCGAAAATTATATCACGTTGCCGATTACGGTCGGCGTTACTCCGGCTAACATGTACATTGACGATGTTAAAATTACCGATGTTTCGGCATCGCTTGGCAATAAATCATTAAATTTGGTGCTTAATTATAATGTTACTTACAACGGACAGCACCCGACCTGCAAACCTGCCGAAACTTTGGTGTATGTTAAAAATTCCAGCAATATCATTTTAGAAGACGCCGGATATTCATGCAAAATGACCACCATCGGCAACACCACGATTAAAACCTTATTCGCCATTGATTATATTGACTTAGATTACGGTTATATCGGCGGTTATTATTCAGTCGGCTTATCAGGCCCCGCATACGGCGGCGGTTCCGGCTATATGCTGCTGCGCCTGCCGAAAGACGCTTATCCTTTAGCTCCGATTTTGGCCGGTGGAAATGCCGCGGCTCCGGAAACAGCTGCAAAGCCTGCGGCAAAAGAGCCAAGCGCTGATAAAAAGCCTGAAGCACAAGCTCCGGTTTCTAAAACGCAAGTTCCGGTTACCAAAACACAAACCTCCACAACCACGGCACAAGTTCCGGGCAAAAAATGGGCTCCTGCCGACACATATCAAGACCCGGTTACGGGTGAAGTGGTGTTTGAACCGGTACGCGACCCGATGCGCATTAACCCGAAGGCCGTTCAACCCATAGACGAACCGGAAAAAACAGAAATGTTCAGCGGGGTTAAAGTGTTCCCGATTATAAAGAAAAAAGCTCCGGAAGTTATTGAGGTGGAAGCTCAGCCCAAAGATGAAAATGCCAAAGCTGAAAACGCCAAAGGCGGAACCTTAAAAGATTCCATGAAAAAAGCCGAAGCTGCCGCAACGGATAAAACCGCGGCAAAAGCCCAAACCGTCAAGAACGATAAGCCGGTTAATAACACTAAGCCGGCTAAAACAAATACCACAATTAAGGACGCTACACCCGCCAAAGCGGATACAGGTGCCAAGGCTGAAGCAACAACAAAAGCTGATAAAAAATAATAACATTAACAGCACTTTTAAGCTCACCGCCAAACGGTGAGCTTTTTTATACTTATATTAAAAATGAGAAATTCATATCTCAAAAACAGCTTATTTTTCTATTTTTGAGAAACGCATATCTCAAAAATGGTTGACTTTTGTAAAATGAGCATGTGCTTTAGAGCCAAATACTGTTTATGTTTCGGTTCCTGCAAATAAAAACAAACTATTAATGTGTTGCAAAACAGTGCAATAACCACCCCGCCTTCAGCACCCCTCCTCGGGATGGGAATTTTTTATAGTGCCAATTTACATACAACTTATACACACCCCGGACTCGTAAATATTGCAAAAAAAAAACGCGAGCTAAAATCTTCTTAAAAGTAACTTTTGAGGAGATTTTAGCTATGAAATCAGAAAATGGTCGTTCTATGGTGGAAATGCTCGGGGTATTGGCGATAATCGGAGTGCTGAGTGTCGGGGCGATTAGCGGATATAGCAAAGCCATGTTTAAGTACAAACTCAATAAACATACGGAACAAATGAACACAGTGATAAACGCAGTTGCCCGCCATGCGCACAGCTTTGATAATATCCAACACAGAGATTCTTTAATTCCATATTTTATTAAAATGGGCGAAATTCCAACTGAAATGGTGAGCACAAACGATGGTTACTACATCTTTGACGTTTTCAGACAGGCATGGTATATACGTATTGAAGGCGGCGCTATAGTTTTAGCCTCAATGTATGATGTCGGTTCATCATTTTTATCCTCATTTTTATCCTCAAACTCTCCTGAAAATCTGGCAATATGTCAAAATACGTTAAACATCGCCAAAGAAAACGCGGATAACATAGATACTATTGTGATATACACGGCTAACTCCGGTTCCGCTAATAATAAATTTGAGTATATATTGGGTGATAAACTTTGTACCGCTGAATATATGCAATACGACAAATGTTTGAAAAACTTAACCTTAAATGATGTTCATACTCTCTGCACCGAACAGTTAAAAAACGGCTATGGGTTATTCCAGTTATCATGGGAACAATAGTAATAACATTTGAGCGCTATTATTTTTCAACAAAAACAAACAATTAATGCGCTGATAGATAGTAATGAGACCACCCCGCCTTCGGCACCCCTCCTCGGGATGGGAATTTTTTATAGTGCCAATTTACATACAACTTATACACACCCCAGACTCGTAAATATTGCAAAAAAAAACGCGAGCTAAAATCTTCTTAAATTAACAATTTTAGGAGATTTTTTATTATGAAATCAGAAAATGGACGTTCAATGGTAGAAATGCTTGGCGTGCTCGCGATAATCGGCGTTCTGTCGGTCGGGGCGATTGCGGGGTACAGCAAGGCGATGTTCAAATATAAACTCAACAAACAAGCAGAAAGTTTCAATATGCTATTGAACACTGCCATACAAATACAACCTGATTTAGACCGCACGCATAATACCGGAGCACTTGGCGGCAACCGTTTGCTTTATCAAGCAGGGCTTATCCCTGACGGCATGAGTTATAAAAATGGTATAATTTATGATATATTTAATCACGAAATTATCAGTAATTATGTAACCAGCATGGTGCCTGGTGAAAATCATTATACCGAATATAAATTAATATATGACATTGGATACGGCTCTGAACAAAGCATAGAAATCTGCCGCAATATGCTTAATGTTGCTAAAGAAAATGCCGCTGATTTACCGTTCATAAAATTACGTTACGCCAAAACTTCCACGGACTCTGACGTTAGTGAAAACCGCATTTACGGTGATAAAGGGTGCACAGGCGACAATATTTGTTTGCGCAATATGGGAGTAAAACAAGCTGACGACTTTTGTTCCCCTTGCACTTCTGAAAATTACTGCGCTATTCTGTTTTCTATATACTTTAAGGACTTGCTTTAATGAGTGACGTGAAGCAAAACCCTGCGGATAGCGAGGCAGATGCACAGTAACATTTTTTTGCCGTGTACGAATAGTTACATAAGAAAAAAAGTTACAAGCAGATGCCCGCTAGACGCAGGGTTTTATTTAGTCTTCAAATTTTTCAGCCCGCAACACCACTCCTCCGTCAACACCGGTGATTTTTACTTTATCGCCTTTTTTAAGAGGTTCGTTGATTTCAACAAGCCAAACGGTGTCGCCGACTTTGGCTTTGGAGCGGCCATCGGTAACATCTTCGGTTAAGTTGTAAACCTTGCCGATGTAATTACCCGCCATATCGTTAAGATATTTATATTTTTCAGGCACTTTGGTTTTGTTGATAATTTTGGCGTAAACAAACCAACCGATACCGGCAAAAACGGCGGAAATAAGCGCAAACCAAACTAAGGTTTCGGTTGCGGTAAGCGTGCAAAAAGTTACCACCGCTCCCATAACAAAAGCGGCAAAGCCAAACCAGATTAAATAAGTTCCGGGAACGAAAAACTCTAACAAAACAAATATTAAGCCGAGTGTAAACCAGCCCAAATACGTCATTTTGGCAATATATTCAAAAAGTTCCATTTTGTTTTCCTTGCTATATGATATGTTCACGACCGCGCAAAAACGCGGCCGTGAATTTTACGGATTATTTTTTCTTGTTAACAACAACTTCTTTGGCAATTTCAGCAATGCCGGCAAGCGATGAGGCCACATTGGTAACATCGGTCGGCAACATCAAAAGCTTTTGGTTAGGTGAAGTTACAATGCCTTGCAAAGCCTCAATGTATTTTTGACCCAAAAAGTAATTCAGGGCTTGCGGATTGCCGTCATGAATGGCTTTTGAAACCATTTCAGTAGCGTTAGCTTCAGCCTGAGCCAAGCGCTCGCGAGCTTCCGCCTCGCGAAAAGCGGCTTCTTTTTGCGCCTCAGCGGCTAAAATAACGGCTTGTTTTTCACCTTCGGCTTTTAAGATTTCAGACTGGCGGATACCCTCAGCCTCAAGCACACTGGCGCGTTTGTCACGCTCGGCCTTCATTTGGCGAGCCATAGAATCAATTAAGTCTGCCGGAGGCTGAATGTCTTTAATTTCAACACGGGTAACTTTAACGCCCCACGGAACAGTGGCTTCATCAACAACGGAAAGCAGTTGGTGATTAATGGTATCGCGTTGCGAAAGCAGCTCATCCATTTCCATGCTGCCCATTACCGTACGGATATTGGTCATAATCAAATTTAAAATCGCGGCGTCCAAATTTTTAACCTGATAAGCGGCATTAACCGCGTTTTGAATTTGGAAAAAGAGCACGCCGTCAACTCTGACCATAGCGTTATCTTTAGTAATTACATCTTGCGACGGAACATCTAAAACCTGCTCCATGCGGTTTACTTTAGCCCCGATTTTTTCTACAATCGGCAACATTAAATGAAAACCAGGCTCCATAGTACGGGTAAAGCGTCCGAAGCTTTCAACCGTGTACTCATAACCTTGGCGAACAATAACCACCGATGAAATTAAAACCAACAGCACAACAACTAATAAAACTATCGCTAATTCCATAGCACAAACTCCTTGTTTAACAAATTAAAACTAAAGATATTTTGACAGCGAATATCCGTTTTAGCAAGACGATTTAAGCAGTTATTTACAGCTATTTACGCAAAACCCTGTTAACAATTATGATATTTTTTGCGCATAGAATCTTGACAAAAAAATCAAATTGCATATAATAGCGCTGTCGTTGAACATTTACAAAGGAGTTCTAAATGAATGAAAACGATGTAAATGCCTCTACTTTCAAAAGAGTGTCAGAAAAGCTGCACGCAAAAAATTCGCAAAATACAAGCTCCAATGACACTTTCGCTACGGCTATCAAATGGTATTCGGAAAATTTGATTAACCAAGGTGTAGAAAAAGGCATTATGCCGGCTGCAAGGAAAGACGAGCTGATAGAAGCTACAATCAACAGCTTTAAAGTTATTTGCAGCGGCACAAACAATGCTGCCAAAGAGCACATTCAAAATGATTACAGTGCTTATTTACAAAAAATGAAAAACGGCAGAGTCGCATAAAATGCGTATTTCCGATAGAAAGGCACCCGTGCACGGATGCCTTTTTTATATAAAGGCAAAAATGTTTTCGGCACACATATTTACGGAGATAAAATGATGGATATTAAAATTAACGCCTGCTTAAATAAAGGCGAAGTTGTAAGCCCTAACAAAGAAGGCGTTTTGGTAGTTGATACAGGCGCGCTGCCTATCTCTGCTTTTGAAGGAATGACCAATCAGGATGAAATTGTTAAAAAATCAATTTCATTGGGGCATGTTGACCACCATACCATTGATATGTTGCCGGCAATGGCCAAACAGCCTAAAAAATGCGCCACTCGGATGGTTGTTGATTACTTTGACGATATTTTAAAATATTGTCGGGAGCACAATGTTAAAGAAATTCAAATTCATAAAGATTCCGACATGGACGCCATAACCGCCGCGTACCTTTTGCAAAAAGGATTACAAAACGGCAAGCTGCCTAAATGCGCCGAACAAATGGCCACTATTGTTAACAAGGTTGATTATGCCGAATATAACCTGCCGATTGATAAATATATCAGCAGTTTTCCGGGGTGCATAACGGCAATTTACGGAGCAAGCGGCGCTGAAAAAGCCGCGGACATAAAGTCAAGGCAAGCTTGGGGAGAATTTGCGCAATTAGATAACAATATATTGCCTGAAGTTTTTAAGGTTTATGATATTTTAGCCGAAAGGATGGAAAAGAATATTCCGTTTGATTTGAACAAACTGGATATTAAAGCTTTTATTGAAAATCATCCCGAGACTGATGAAGCAACCAAAAAGCATTTAAATGACGGGCTTGAACAAACCAAACAGTCACAATTACAATTTGAAAAAGATATTGAAACCGCGAAAATCGTTAAATTTAACTTTCATAATCCGGAAACGCAGCGCACAGAGGAAGGGCAAATTGTGATTGTGGAAAGCAAAGCGCCGCTCACCACCACCAATTTGGGATACGCGCGTTTCGGTAAAAATACGGTTATGGCGGTTTTTGCCGGCGAGCCCCGCAAAAACGGCGACTTTTTTGACATCGGCATTGCGCCCGAATCGGCTGATATTATGGGCGGGGTTATGAAAGACATTGCTTTTGAAATAAATAAGTCAGAAGCAGCGGAAAGGTTAAAAGCTCAAAAAGAATTGCAGACTTTGGAGCAACTGCCCACGCTGAATGATGAGCAGAAAAGTTTATTGGAAAAACATCAAAAGATGTTTGCGGAATTAAAAGCCCTGAAAGATGAAGGCAAAGAAAGACCGGGGCATCCGGGAGGCGATTTGCCGGGGATTGATAATATTGACCCGACTCCGGTTGTGGCGCGCAACACGTTGGTTCCGGCCTCACACCACACGCTTATGACCGCTGAAAAATTCAAAAAAGCAATGACAAATTACGCCGCTAAAACTAAAATGAATATAGCTGCCCTATCTAATAATGCGGGACGTGACGAATAATCGGCATGTTATTTTGCAGGGGCGCGTATGGTCAATGTATCAGTCATAATTCCGGTTTACAACTGCCAAAAGTTTTTGAAGCACTCTGTTCAATCGGTTTTGAACCAAACATACAAAAATTGGGAGCTCATAATTGTTGATGACGCCTCAACCGACGGTTCATTGTCTGAGGCTCGGCGCTTGGCTGAAGACAATCCGAAAATAAAGGTTTTTGCGCTGCCTGAAAATAAAGGAGTCAGCGCTTGCCGCAATTTTGCCATAAGTAAAGCGCAAGGACGTTATTTGGCATTTTTGGATTCTGACGACTTGTGGGCAAAAAACAAGTTAGCCGCGCAATTAATGTTTATGCAGCAAAAAAAGGCGGCGCTGTCACATACGGCTTATTCATTTATTGATGAAAAAGGCCGCGTTATGGAAGCCGGCAAGGTTGAAGTTGATGAATGTATCAATTTGCCGACCTACATGAAAACCACTCAAATCGGGATGTCTACGGTAATGATTGACCGCCAAAAAATCGGCGCGGTGCATTTTCCGAATGACCGCGAATTGTGTGAAGACGCGCGCACATGGATGCACTTTTTACGAAAAGGCCAACAATTTTACGGCTTAAACATTGTTTCAACATTATACAGAGTGCGAAAAAATCAGCTGAGCAAAAACAAAGCCAAAATGGCGCAATGCACGCTGAAAAGATATTGGAACGAGCGCAATCTGCCTGCGTATAAAAGGCTGTACTATTTTGTAAATTACGCGTGCAACGGATTTTTAAAACGCATGCGGCCGACTAAAATCAGCCCTGAAATTATTGCGCAATTTAACTGCAATCAACGATAAAGAGCTTAAAGATATTTGCTTAAACAAGCAAAACCATGCCGTCATACGCCAAACGCCAGTTTTCAGGCACAAGCGCGGATAGCGTATTATAGTCAACCCTTGCCGATAAATGGGTTAACACCACCTGCTCCGGTTTTAAGATATTAACATAGTGTTTTATTTTAGCAATATTGCTGTGACCGTTGTTAAGCTCATATTCGCCGTTATTGCACTCGGCCAACAACATTTTAAGCCCTTGCATACGTTCTAAAGCTTTTGGGGGCAAACTTTCCCAATCGGTAACATACGCAACATCGCCAAACCTGAAAGCGGAACTGTGTAAATTATGATGCGGCACGCAAAAAGTTTCAAATTCAACCCCGCCGATATTAACTTTTCCGAAATCAGGCAATATATTCCACTGAAGGCGCACGCTATCAGGCTCCGCGCCGCTGAACAAATAAGCATAACTTTTTTGCAGTTCGCTCATGGTTTCAGCGCTTGCAAAAACCGGCAAGACATGGTTTAAGATTTTACAGGCTCGCGGCAATTCAGGCACGCCGCCGATATGGTCATAATGGCAGTGAGTTAACAAAACCGCGTCAATATTTTGCACATTGTTACGATTGATTTGCAATCTGAAATCAGGTCCGACATCAATTAAAAAATTTTTACCTTGAAACTCAAATAAAACGCAAGCGCGGGTACGCTCATTTTTAGGATTATGCGGGTCAGCCAAATTCCACTGATTAAAACACATCGGGCAACCATAAGCCGAACCGGAACCGAGGATAGTAATTTTCATCATAAGCACTCCATTTTTCAGACGCCGTATCAGGATATAGCATGACAGTATGCTTCTGTCCAGATAAAAAATTGTAGTCATTGTTGTTATAAACGGCACAAACAAATTTGACTCTTGCCGGAAAATGTTCTATGTTTGTTCTATGAAGAGAATAATAGCGTTAATTGACTGCGATTGCTTTTTTGTTTCATGCGAACGGGTGGACAATCCTGATTTGCAAAACAAACCGGTGTGCGTTATGACCGGCGGCGACCGAGGCATTATTGTTTCGCGTTCCATTGAGGCCAAAGCTTTAGGCATTAAAATGGGCGCGCCGTATTTTAAGGTTAAAGTTGAGCAGCCGGAGGCAATATGTCTGCCCGCCCGTCACTATCTTTATCGCCAGATTTCCGAAAAAGTGATGAACGTTATCCGCTCTTTTACTCCTGATGTGGAAGTTGTATCGGTTGATGAGGCTTTTACCGACCTTACCGGACTTAATAAAGTGCACCGCTCCACCTACACACAGCTGATTACGGATATCCGCACCGCTGTATTAAAACAAACCGGAATTCCGGTTTCAATCGGGCTTTGCTCATCAAAAACTTTGGCTAAACTTGCGAGCGATAAAGCTAAAAAATGCGGCGGAATTTATGTAATAAGGCCGGAAACAGAGGCTATTTTACAAAAAGTCGGTAATGATTTTATTGATACGGTAAGCGGCATCGGGCGTGAAAACACCAAACATCTGCGCTTGAATAACATCGTGACCATTAAAGATTTTGTCAGCAAAGACGATGCCTGGCTGCGCAAAGCTTTCGGCATTAACGGCGTTAGCTTAAAGCATGAGCTTTTAGGAGAAACGGTTTCTGCTGTAAATTCTAAACCGGAACCGCCGCAATCAATTCAAGACACCAAAGCATTTGCGGATTTTTCATGCAACTTAGAGTTTTTACATTCCACCTTAGCGGCGCATATTCATAACTCTTCAAAAAAACTGCGAATGTGGAACGGATATTGCGCTCATATTTCCGTTATGCTGCGCACTAAAGATTTTGCGGTTTTTGAAGCCGATGAAAAATTGCAAAAGCCTACCAATTCAGAAAAAACCTTGCGCGACGCCGCCCACCGCATTTTAGACCGACTTTTCAGGCGCGGCGTTATTTATCGAGCAAGCGGAGTTACTTTAGGTGATTTAAGCTTTGGCAAAAAACAACAATTTTCATTGTTTGACAATTTAGAGCCGGAAGACGATAAACTGTCGCATATTATAGATTCGTTAGAAGAAAAATTCGGCTCCGGAATAATTAAAATCGGCGCACCTGACAAAAAAGCAGAAAAATAATTATATATTCTTTTAAGGAGATATATAATGCCGGTTTTCGTTAATGATAAAATGCAAAATAACTATGTATATGAGCGGGTTTCACCAGAAGGCAAAAATTTTGCCCCTGATTTTAAGCCTGAACTTTCACCGATACAAATGCTTGCTATGGGGGTGTTTGAAGGGCATTACTTAAATGATTGCCTATATGAATTTCCTGAAAATTGGTTTACAGGTGCGCGATTGTCATTAAATAAACCGGATATAAATTGCAACTGTTTTCAAATAAAATCACGTCTTTCCTTGCAGGAATGGCGGCGCAAAGGTTGGATATTATATCCTGATCCGCGCGGTTGGTTTCAGTGGTATTGCCGATATTATAGCGGCAGACGTATTCCTGAAATTGATATTGTGCAAATAAATCGCTGGAAGGCGTTTCGGCGGCATTTGGCACAAATTGAGCATAATTGCGCGCAATTTGACTTTGAATGTCGCCCCAAACAACGCCAGGCTTTATTGCAGTGGGCATACAATCCGCTGTTTTAATCAATACAACTTATGCACAGCACGGACTCGTAAATATTGCAAAAAAAAAACGCGGAGTAAAATCTTCTTAAATTAACTGTTTTGAGGAGATTTTTAATATGAAATCACATTTTAGCCGCTTTTTACACATCACATCGTCATATTCGGGCTTGACCCGAATATCCAGGTGGAAAAAATTTGCTACTTGGTTTGACCTGGACACTCCGGTCAAGCCCGATAATGACAGCTTGTGTGCTGGTCGGTCTATGGTGGAAATGCTTGGCGTTCTGGCAATTATCGGAGTCTTATCCGTCGGGGCGATTGCCGGATACAGTAAAGCGATGTTTAAGTACAAATTAAATCAGCATGCACAAGCGGTTAATATGTTGATAAATAATGCGCTTTCAATTAAAGATCAATTACAACATAAACTTAACGCGACCACATATTACGGAACCCTGTTGCACAAAATGAATCTGTTACCCGACGGTATAGAATATATTTCTGATACCACATTAAAAGAAAAGTATTTCAATAGCAATATTATGGTTTATTATATGCATAAGGAAGGTTTTGAAGACTTTGGCGGAATAGAGTTTAGCTTCAATCCCACAGCACAAGGTGCGGAAGTTTGCCGCAACATTGCATTTGCCGCCAAAGAAAATGCCGCTAATTTATGGGAGCTTGAAACATATAAATATTTTAATGACACAACTTCAGGTGACGGTAAATTCATCGGGCATATATACGGTGATTCCTATTGTACAGAAGAAAAAAGCTGCCTGCGTGATTTGGACTTAAACAAAATAGAAAAATTGTGCAACGATTGCAATGAAAAACGTTGCATGTTGTATGTTTTGTGGGAAAACCGCTAAATACAACTTATGCACAGCACGGACTCGTAAATATTGCAAAAAAAAAACGCGGAGTAAAATCTTCTCAAAACTAACTTTTTGAGGAGATTTTTTATGTTTATTCTAAAAAATAATCCAAGCCTGCGGAGAATGAGTCAGATGCGACGGAATTTTGGAGCGACTTGTACACAAAAAGGTACACGAGCGAGAAAATCCCTAGTAGATGACCATTATACGCAGGCCCTAGGGCGGTCTATGGTGGAAATGCTGGGAGTTCTTGCCATTATCGGGGTACTGTCGGTTGGGGCGATTGCCGGATATAGTAAGGCGATGATGAAGTATAAATTAAATAAGCAATCAGAGCAATTAACTCAAATTCTGTTTTCATTAGAACATTACCGCGAAATGCTTGGCCGCGACCGCAACAATATTGCAACAAACACTTCTATAATCACTTTGCTCACCAAACTGAACGCCATTCCGCTTGAAATGATTAGACCGAATGATAATTTACAAATTTACGATGTTTTTGGTAATCGTGTCAGTATTAGCTATTACGGAAACGGTTATTCTTATAACCTTGCGGTTTATTATCAACCCGACCAATATGATGTTTGCAATAATGTGTTTGAGCTGATTAAAGCCAATAGCGAAAAACTTTACTCTGTGGGTGTTAAACTAGATCAAACCGGTGATTTTGCTTCTCCGGCGTTATATGGAAAAACTATAAACAATATCAACAAAAGCGATATTTATGATTACTGCGCTTTATGCAAAAGCGGTCCTCGCTGCCGTGTTTCCGCCAATTTCAAATTTGAGTAAAAAACAAAACAGAACATATTAAATTATCGTAACAATACACAAAGAGCCTTGATTTTTCAAGGCTTTAAAATGGTGCCGGTTATGTGACTTGAACACACGACCCACGCTATTTAGAATGCGGCGAGGATAAAAATTGCTCCGGTGGAGCAATTTTTGACGCAGCGGGATAGTTTGTCGCCAAGGCGGCAAGCGACAGCGCAGGAGCCGCGGCGTTACAAACAGACTGACCGCAGCGAGTTAGCGATTGACCGCAGGGCAGAGCTTACGAGCCAGAGCTAGCAACGCAAAAATCCCCGTTGCTTTAGCGGCGGGGATTTTTACTTAAAAGGTATCTCTTAAAAAAACTGGTGCCGGTTATGTGACTTGAACACACGACCCACGCCATTTAGAATGCGGCGAGGATAAAAATTGCTCCGGTGGAGCAATTTTTGACGCAGCGGGATAGTTTGTCGCCAAGGCGGCAAGCGACAGCGCAGGAGCCGCGGCGTTACAAACAGACTGACCGCAGCGAGTTAGCGATTGACCGCAGGGCAGAGCTTACGAGCCAGAGCTAGCAACGCAAAAATCCCCGTTGCTTTAGCGGCGGGGATTTTTACTTAAAAGGTATCTCTTAAAAAAACTGGTGCCGGTTATGTGACTTGAACACACGACCCACGCATTACGAATGCGTTGCTCTACCAACTGAGCTAAACCGGCGCTGTTCTTAAATTACATAAACCGACCTAAAAATCAAGTATTATTTTTGTACAAAAATTTTATCTTTTGTACAAAGTTCTTTACTTCAGGCATAAACAGCGGTATAGTATGCCCAATAACAAACAAATTTTGTAAATTATGAAAAAAATAAAAGTATTCTCCTCCGCTTTGGAGATACGCCCTGCCAGTACCATTTTCGGTACGGAATTTCAGGCTGTAAAGCTCAGTTTTGAGCAGGCAATGGCTTTCAACTCGGGATTTCACTCATTTGAGCACATGTTGGGAACCTATGGAAAATCAAAGGTTTTAAGGCTTGGCGAACAATATGACGGTTATGTGGCCGTATATTACAACAAATGGCAACAAGACGTAATAAGGTTGCGCGGCGCAGTTGTGCATTTTTCAGAATCTGAGATTCTCAACATGATGCCTTCAGCCTTGCGTGATGCCGCACTCAAAAATGCCGCCTACAAAGTTGTTTACAACACTGCCGGCGGAGAGCAAGTTCAGGGAGCTGCGCTATATGTGTGGACATTCAGCGGCTGTAACTTTGCCAGGCATATTCACGCCCTGCAAACGGAAAGAAAGATGTCGCTTTCTATCTGTCCTGACGTCTTAGACGCGAGCATCAAGAACAAAATTTTCCAGTCACTGACCGCCGATGAGGCCGTCAGCATTACGGAAGATGAAGATGATGTTTTGCTAAGCTATCTCGGTAAACCTTTTTACATGAAGTTCATTGTTGAAGTTCCCGATGAGGAATAAAGCAAAACCGCCTTGATGCAAAACCCCGCTAACATATTATTTAGCGGGGTTTTTACTGTAAGCCGTATAAATTATCAGCGCGAATGATTATTTTTTAATGACAATGCCAAAGCGCCGGTTTGGTACTGATTAATCAGAGTTTGTAATTTTTTAGCTCCAAATTTTTCAGCATAACTGTATACCCTGTCCGTAAAATATGATTTAGGCTGATTTTCAATACCAAAAATTTTACTTTCTAAAATTTGCTGCGCTCGTTGCACATCTTCTGAAGGCACACGCTTTTCCGTTTGCGCATAAAGCTTGGCAAAAGCTTGCGCAAAATTGTTAATTGACGGCAACACCGGTAAAAATTTGCGCTCTGCAAAAACATCTGCCGCCGCTGACAACATTTTATCATCGGCTTTAGCATAATTTACGTTTTGCAAATTGATGTTTTTATCGCTGAACATAGCAAACAATTCAGGGCTTTTAAGTGCCAAAGCTTTGCTGCTCCATGTGCTTTCTGCGCGGTTTAAGGCTTCGCTTTGATTTTTGTTAAAAGGCCATTTTTCCCACTTGCCAATACTTTCAGGGTCATCCGGTTTGCGGATAGGCATGCCATGCTGCATTGCTGAAAATATATCTTTAACCAGTTGTTCATTATTTTGTGCAAGCGCATAATCCAACAAAAAATTATTGTGCTTATCAACGGCAAACAACACATTTTGCGGAACTTTGGCGGCATCAAAATCGCCGGATTCAATTTGCTTGCAACAATCGGCAAAAGCGGTTTGCATATCGTTTATATAATTTTGATATTTGTTGGCATATACTGCGCCGGCATTGGTAACCTGCGTGGCAAGCTCTTGTTTTTCAGGGTGCTTAGCAAGCGCCTTATTTAAAATTTGCTGATTGTTTTCAAGCAGATAATCAGTTGATACAACTTCATCAAAAATAAGCTTAAACATCTCTTCTTCTTTTAAGGCGCCGTCAAGCTTAAACTGATGCGACCAAAAACCGCCGTTATGCCCGTTGCGCCCCGCCATAACCGTGCGATGCACCAACAAAACATCAGCATTTTCCGCCATATTAAAAAACAGAGCGTCTTTATCTGATATATCAGCCGTGGTTACATAATGCCGAAAAGTGCCGTCATAAGTGGCGCGTAAATCTAAACGTTCATCAACCGCGCTTAGCCGAATAAGATTAGTAAAGTTAAACTTGTGACTGTCTAAATCTTTTTCAATATTATTATGCTGAACTGCAAAAATTTGTTTTTGAATAACGCGGCGCTCTTCCGCCAAATAACCTAAATCGGTTAAAAGTTCATCAGTTAAACGATTAATACCGTTCAAGATACTGCTGCCGTAACAATGTGTGCCGATTATCAGTTTGCGGGCATTGTGCGCGGCTTTCATGGCAGACATACGGTGTAAATTGCCGTTTTCATCACGGGTGGCAAACAGCGGCACCATAAAATTATCAAAAAAGCTTTGCGCTCGGAGCACACTGGAATCATATTGGTTAGGCTGCCGCTCATAATATAGTGAGCAAATTTTTACTTTGCCTTTAAGCTCTTCGGGCAGCATATTCTCAAAAATTTTGCACATACCGTTAGCGGCTTTAGCTTCCGTGCTGCCGCTTCCGGGGAAAATGACAATAGTTTTGTAATTATCAAGCAATGAAAAATCTGCCGGAGCCTCGCGCCAATGGCTAGGCGCCTGCAAATCTCGCACTCCAAAGCTGTATTTGGCTAAATCTTGACTAGCTGCATCGCTCATATCAACACCTGTATTTTAAGCGGAACGAGCCGCAATTTGTTTTTCAGTTATAATCTTTCTGACTTTTGCATTTGAAACCTTTTTATCCTGTTTAGAAGCTTTTTTCTGTTCAGGGGCAATGTTTTTATAAAGCGAAGTTTTGTTTAACCCGGCTTTGGCGGAAGCTTCAGCCTTTTGAACAATATGTTTGGCAAACGCGGCTTTTTTCTTTTCAGTATCCCATTCGGTGCCGTGGTGCGCTGAAGCATACAACATTCTGGCGGTATCCTGCGCATATTTAGGCAGCTTGCCAAAGTTTTCTTTATCGGCTTTCATGGCTTCAAAGCTTTCATACTGCTCAGAACGAACCAGCTCTATCGCTTTTTGAATATGCGGATTTTTAGAAGCCAAATCAGCCGGCAGCGGATATGATTTTTTAACCGGTTTTATCGGCGGTTGGGGCTTAACCATATCTTGCACCATCAGATTAATTTCAGGTTGGCGCTGCGGTTTAACCATATTTTGCACCTCAAGTTTAACCTCGGTTTGAGCTTCAGGCTTAACTTCAACTGCCGCTTCAGGCTTAACTTCAGTCTGCGGCGCTTGCGCAACTTCGGCCTGCGGCTCCGGCTCAACAATCAGGCTAACCTCCGGCTGAGGCTCAGGCTTTTTATCTTTAACATTCAGCCCCGACTGCTGATAAAGTTCGCGAACTCCTAAATCAGCCTTCTGTTTGCGAACTTTAGCTTTTGTGGCCAAAATATCTGTTCCGCTGTTGGTTTCAACCGCTTCAAGGCCTGATGTTTTTTGCGCCATGCAAGCAATTTCAGCCTGTTTGATTAATGTGTCAGCGGCTTTTTCATATAAAACCGAAAGCTTAGCGCACATTTTTTCATAATCGGAAGCAGTTTTATCGCTGTATAACTGACCTTTCAGCTCGGCATAAGTTTTATAATCTTTTAAGGCGGCAGATTCTTTGCATTTGGCGGCAAGCTCCCCTACCAACAAATTGGCAATTTTGCATTGTTTTTTCTGCTCTTTAATTTCAGCATTTTTAGCGGCGCGATTTTTCCACCCCATGGAAAAACCTTTCCAGAAGCTTATTCTTTTTTCAGGGCGGAAAGGATTGTCAATTTCACCGCGGGCTTTAGCAAGCGCGGCATCAACAACGGTTTTCGGGTTCAGATTAAGCGCCGGAAAAACCTTATTGCCAAGGCGGCGGCGAGCTTCATTTTGGTAACCTTCAAGCTCTTGGTGCACAATTTTAAGTTTTTCAGAGCGCTGCAGATGGTGTTTGAACTTATACATCAGTTTTTCAACCCCCGCGCCGGCATTAAAACCTTTTTCAGCAATTTGCGCCATTAAAGCATCATAGGAATAATCGGCATTGTGCGACATGGCGGCAATCAGAAACTTTAAGTTAGGATTTGCGCGCAACTTTTCATCTTTGCCGAGGGCAACGGCAACCACGGACGGAATATCGGCGCCAAGTTTTTTTAAGGCTTTCGGATAACGTTTGTAACCGGCAATAATATCATCTTGCCGTAATTTGCTGAGTTCATATTTTGGATGCTTAAAATCAGCCGTGCCGGCTTTAATCGCCTGTTCAACACAGCTTAATACCAATTCGGCTCTGATGTCAGGAAGAATATCGCGGTCTGCCAACATGCGATATACGTCTATATCTCTTCCGCCAACCCCGCGCGAAGCACAAAACTCACGCACTTGCGACAAATTTAAATTGCGCAACTGTTGAAATTCAAGCCATGTTAAGTCCGTAATTGATTTTTTTTCGGTATTTTCAACTGCCATTTTACCCTCCGATGATAGCCTTAATATATTAAAAGAGTGTAGCATATTTTTGTCAAAAGTCAACGTGTTTTTAGTCTATCATTATACAGTTGTTTAAATTACAATCCGCAAAAAAACGCATACAATAAGGCTAATATCCAAAACAACAGATAAAATAAGGTATATAGGGTCCATTTTGAGGCTAAAAACTTAGGAAGTTGTTCTGTTTTGATTAATGGTATTATCAAATATGCAGATAAAAACATTAACACAAAATATCCAACCAAACCGCCTTCTGTATTTTTGCTGCCACACAATAATTCTGTTGCCATGGCAAAAACATTCGGGATTATTGTGATACCAGTTATAAATAATAAAATTTTACTCATCCGTTGCATGAAATTTATCCTTTATACAAAACAAAACTTACTATAATAATTTAAAATTTGATTTTAAAAATCAAGCTGAAAATATTTTTATTTACTTGCGCCGCAGACTTGATATATTGAGTTTATGTCTATTATGAAAACAAATATAAATCCGCTGGTCAGTGTGGTTATGCCGATATTCAAGCATTCTCCCGCGCAGTTAATCAGAGCTGTAAACAGCATATTGTTACAAACTTTTACCGACTTTGAATTGATTATCGTTGACGGCAATCCTAATGACGATAACCATAAAATTATCAGCACCATTGCCGACAAGCGGATAAAATATTTTAAGGCCATCGGCTATATTAACTGCCTCAATTTGGGAATCGGCAAAAGCCGCGGCAAATATATTGCCTGCATGGAATCTGATGATGTTTCATACCCGGAGCGCTTAAAAGAACAGGTTGATTTTTTAAATACGCACCCTGATGTGGATTTATGTTCTTGTTTAGTAAAATTTGTCGGCGATATAAAACCGCATATTTCGCCCTACACTGCTGATATTTCATTAATCGGATTAATTTCCGCGCCGTGTTTTGTGCATTCTGCCATGATGTTCAGAAAATCATTAAATATTAAATACGAGCATCTTAAACCGCTGGAAGACTGCTTGTTGTTCAGCAAACTGCTTTTGTCCGGCAAAGAAATGGCAATTATCAATAAAGTGTTGCATGAAAACCATATTTCCGCCAAATCTTTAATGAACCGGCATTCCAAGCTTATTAACTGCTATTTTGCCAAAATGAACGCCTTCAGTATTGCAAAATACATCGGTTATCAGCTAAGTTTTGCTGATAAAACATTTACCAAACATCATTTTTCCAAACAAGAAGCGTTAGAGTTTTTAGCTTTCAGCCAAGCGGCGCAAAAAGCGTTACCAAACCTTAAAATAGCCCAATTATTAGCGCCGTATTTTCATTATATTGCAAGTCATTGCGGGTTTAATATTTATGCTTCTTTTACTTATTATCAAACGTATTTTGCTTACGATGTTATGCAAGCCGTTAAAAAAGCCGCAAAGTTTGTGTTTACCGTAAAAAACGAGCGTTTCGGCGGTAAAAAATATAAAGTTTTGCAAATTTTCGGCATCAGAATAAAGCTGAAAGCGAAAAAGTAATCAGTTATAGCCTATCAAAATAAAAAAACCGCTTGACTTAAAAAGCTTATTATTATAAAGGTGGGACAGGTTATTTATACGCATACTTGCCTTTTGGTTAGCTGGAGTATAAAAGATTTATATATACTGTGGGCCCTTAGCTCAGTTGGTTAGAGCAGACCGCTCATAACGGCCCGGTCGTTGGTTCAAGTCCATCAGGGCCCACCATATAAAAACCTCTTCGTAGTGAAGAGGTTTTTTTGTTTTAAATTCTCAGGTGCGATTTTAGCTTAAAATATTGCCTCTATATCCCTTATTTTCCGGCACTTTCCGGTTTTCCATCAATCTCATTTATAGGCGCATTTGCGCGCTGATCTGGTTGCGTATCTATTTTTTATTTTTACCAATTTTCCAAAAAATATACCAAAATAGATACTTTTGGTCGGGACAGAACCGACCATTTTCCCCTTAAAACTAATGCTTTTTATTCCCAACTGTTCGCGTTTCAAAACCCCTGTTTTTGTGTGCATAAAAATTTTTTCAAATTATGCCGAACGATTTTTTGATTTTGCAGAGTGTTGTCTGTTGAAAGGAAAAAACAATGGATACAGACAATGCTTTTGAAACTTTGATTGAACTTCTCTCAACTCCGATAATGATTTTGCTTGATGAGCAAGAGAATGGCGGAAAAGTATCTAATTTACTGGATAATAACGAAAAAGAGAGTGTTCATGTCACCAAGAGGTGACCAATGGATAATTTAATCAATTTAATATTTAGTGCCGTTCTGGTGTTGATAGAAGAAAACAAAGAAAAAGACACAAAAGGAGAAACCGATGATTAAGGTGGATTTAAATGTGGACTTGCGCAAAATCCCGTCTCTCACATTTCCTGAACTGAAGGAATATTATGAGGCTCTGTTTAACATACCGACAACTTCTACCCGCAAGGAATATTATGTCTGGCGCATTACCAATAAATTGCAGGAAATGCGCTTCGGCGGGCTGGATAACAAAACACGCCGGATGTTAGAGAATATGGAAATTAAGGAATTAAGCGAGCATAAAATGGTTGCCGGTATTGAGCTCGTGAAAAAATACAAAGGTGCAACTTATAAAGTGCGCGTTGTCAACGGCGGTTTTATGATGGACGGTGAGACATATAAATCGCTCGGTGCGGTGGCCAGAACCATTACCGGGCGCAAAATTTCGGGACAGGCATTTTTCGGAGTATAGCGATGGAAGAAATCAAGTGCGCAGTTTACACCAGAAAATCAACGGACGAAGGCTTGGAAAAAGAGTTCAATACCCTAGAAGCTCAGCGCGAGGCTGGCGAAAATTATGTTAAAAGCCAAAAGCACCAAGGCTGGGTGCTGATTAAAGAGCATTATGATGATGGCGGTTTCAGCGGTGGTAATATGAATCGGCCGTCACTTAAACGCTTGTTGCAAGATGTTGAAGCCGGCAAAGTGAATATGATTGTGGTTTATAAAATTGACCGTCTTACCCGTTCCCTGACCGACTTCTCTAAGATGGTTGATGTTTTTGATAAATATCATTGTTCGTTTGTCTCGGTAACACAAAACTTTAATACTGCCGACAGTATGGGGCGGTTGACCTTAAATATGCTGTTGTCATTTGCGCAGTTCGAGCGTGAAATCAGCGGAGAACGTATCCGCGATAAAGTTGCCGCTTCCAAGAAGAAAGGAATTTGGATGGGCGGTTGCGTGCCGTACGGTTATGGGCCGATTAAACGCAAGCTGGTTATAAAGCCTGATGAAGCCAAAGCGATCAAGTTTATGTTTGAAAAATATCTGGAGTATAAATCGCCGCTTGCCGTATCCAAGCTGATGGAAGAAGCCGGCATGAAAACCTTTGCCAGAGCCTCGATTGACCGCATGCTTAAAAACCCGATTTATATGGGCAAGATTAAACATCAAGGTGTGCTTTATGACGGACAACACGAAGCCATTGTCAGCGAGGAGATTTTTAAGGCGGCACAAAATGTGGTGGCTGAAAAGCCGAAGAAACAACGCACTTGTATGTATGATAAAAATGAGGTCGGGATTATGCGCGGTCTCTTAATTTGCGGGTGTTGTCATTCTTTGATGACACCGACTTCCAGCCAGGCGCATGGAATGAAGCGTTATTACTACACCTCAACGGTGGCAAAAATGTACGGACATCACAAATGCACCAACGGATCTGTGCCGGTGGTTACGATGGACGAATGTATGATAAAGATTGTATCACAACTGTTCTTGGACCCGAAAGTTTTTCAAGGTCTGCTTGAGAAAGTCGCGCCGAATAAATCAATGGAGTTATTAAGAGTTTTGCGCTCGCCGGAACGGGTATTTAATAAGCTTTCGGAAAGACATCAACTGCTTTTAATGCGCCTGATGATAACCGGTGTGACGGTTAATGCCGAAACCATGGAGATAAACTGGACGGACTTAGGTTTGAGCCTGCTTCCGGATCATCTGTTGCAAAAAACAACCGGACATCAGACAATTTTGCCGATGCCGTTTGTAAAGCATAAAGGTCGGACGGAAATTCATTTGCCGGAAAATATAGAAGTCGAACCGCATTTTGATAATGAGCTGATTAAGGGAATTTGTCTCGGGTTTAAGTATCAAAAAATGCTGGATCAAAAGAAAATGAGTATCGCCGATTTGTCTATCACAGAAAATACCGATGCTTCTCATATCGGTCGGCTGTTGCGCTTGACTTCACTCTCGCCGGCAATTATTCGCACGATTTTGAAAGGCCATCAACCACCGAAATTATACCTGCGCAATTTATTGCGTAAAGCAATTCCGCCGATTTGGGAGGATCAGGTTAAACAGTTCGGCTTCACGATTTTAGACTAGGAAAATCAATCATTTACCGCCTCGGAATATATCCGGGGCATGTTTTTTATATTTTTTTTCAAATTTTGCCGAACGATTTTCCGATTTTGCGGAGTGTTCCTTAGTGAAACAAGAATTTTAGAAAAGGAGAAATAACATGTTTCACAGAGACAAAAAGCACTACGTTACTGCGGAAATCCGCAAAATTCCGGTTGCCTATCTGCTTAATCTTGAGATGACGGCTTTGGACGAACTTGAAAAGCGCATTGAGGAAGAAGGTAAACGCTCCGAGCTTGCCCGCAAATGGGTGGCTGGCTTAAAGTGCATTAAGCAAACGCTTAAAAAAGGAGGCGGCGATGGAAAATAGAAAAACCTCAATTATCATCTATCCGGCAGACTTCCTTGCTTCGGTGCATAACTTTAAGAAAAGCGAGATTGCAAATTTAATTGTCGCGATATGTGAATTTAATTTATTCGGTGCCACGTCAGTAAAATTATCGGAGCTGAATAAAAAAAGATTTGATGCGATTCAACAAGTGATTGCAAATCACAATGAGAAATGGCGTCAAACCTGTGAGATTAACGCACAAAATGCCAAACGAGCGGTCAACCGTCGCAAAGCGAACGCTAAACGAACGGTCAGCGAAGTTATTGAGTTTCCGTCAACCGGTCGCCAACAGGAGAAGGAGTCGGAGAATGAGCAGGAATCTGATAAGGTTAATGATAAGGATTGTAGAGAAAGAGAGACGGCTTTTGTGGATAACTTGAGCTACATCGGAGCGCCGACGGCAGAAGATGTGGCCGGTTATTGTGATGAAATCGGGATAACGATCGACATACCGGCTTTTATCAGTTGGCACAATGAGCGTGGCTGGAAGCATGGCAAGAAGTGTATTGCGCGTGACTGGCAGAAGGCAGTCCGGCAATGGTATTGCAAAGATAACGAACTTTCCTTGCATGAATTTGAAGTTGCAGTCTTGAAGCGAGAATACGCAAAAGAGCTCGGCAAAGGCGGTGCGTTATGATAACCGTTGAGCAAATCAAACAAGACCTGCAGACTGCGGCATTTGTGGATCGTATGATGCCAAAAGTGCAACCACATAAAGCCTCAGGCTGGCAATTTGAGATTATCTATTCTCAGCAAGAAATGGATCTGATGGAACGTAAGCCTCCTAAACTTAACCCAACCCCGGAACAAATTGATACTTGGGAGCGAGTTGTTTTAGATTGGTTTATGATTTTGGAACCGGACGAACGCAAGCTTGCATGGAAGCGAGCCAACCATATCCCTTGGAAATTCTTATGCCGGGAATTCGGTTACGGACGAGCCGAAATGTGGCGACGGTTTCATCGGGTGTTAATAAAAATTTCCTTTTATCTCAAAGGGAAAAATGTTGGAGACAAAAAAGTATGAGACATTTTTGAATTTTTAGATTATAAAACCGGATATAATCGGGGGCGATGAATAAATTGCTCTCGATTTTCTATTTTAAAGAGCTGTTTAAGGCTGATTTATCGGGCTTTTAACAATTATTATGTCGCGACAAAAAAGTGCGCGACAAATCTTAAAAAAAATTATTATAAAAGAGGTTATAATGCGACATGGATTGTAACCGGAGAATTATTTTTTATTCAAGATTAATCCTAATCGTTTGAAATTACTGTGTTCGTAATGCAACAAATCAAGCAAAAATGTTGTCAACATAAAAGCACTTAACATTTTTGCCAAAATTACCTATATTTTTCATTATGATGGTCTAAAGTGTCATTGACAAATTAGCACATAACAATGCAAAGAAAATATGGTAGTTTTTATGATATAATCGGGAGAAAGTTGTAATGACATCTTTGATGTTTACATTTTTCCCAAAAATGGGCAATATTTCAAATATACTGAGGAAAAATGTAGTCTACAAAAAAGATGTAGACACTTTTGCTTAAATTGTGATAGTTTTCAGGTATAATTGGAAGAAATTGTGCGCACAAAAAAGTCGTGGACATTTTTGCATAAAATGAGGTAATTTCTTGGTATGATCGGGAGGTTCGAATGACCTCCCGTTTTTTTGTGACTATTTGAACTATCTGAACTCTTAATTCTGACTACCGGGGACGGCCTTAAAAAGCCGCCCCCGTTTTTTGTTTTAAATTTTAAACATCAGGGATTAATCATGAATAAAGAGATTTTCAACGGATTTCCGCAGTATATCCGCATCACAATCTGTGCTCAAATCAAAAAATTGTTGTCGACGCCGTACTTCGGCTATGACGACCGTGAAGATATTGCGCAGGACATGCTATGCCACTATTTGTATAAGTTTTACGAAATCCCTGATGTTGACGAAGCATTAGTGGTGCATGACCTGCGTCAATATGCCTTGCACTTACTGGACAAACGAAAGCGAACCCGCGCACATTTAACATCCTCATTAGATTCTGATCAATCTGATGGGGATTTTTTTTGCGCCAATTTAAGCATATCTACTGACAATGTTCGGATGTTGATGGCTTATGAGTTTCTTGAAAAAGCCGATACGCCGAAACTCAAATCTGCCATGCGACTTATCATGGAAGGTGAAAGCATTGACAGTGTGTCGCGCACGCTACATATCAGTAAGGAGACGATTTACAAGTTCTTCAAAAGAATGCGAGAACTGTAAATTTGCAATGCCGGCGCGGTGGTAACCAATGGGTCCTTCCCTACTCTTTTTTGTATGCGGGAGCGCAAGCCGCGCCGTTTCGCTAGCTGAACAGAAAAATTCCGGCTGGTCGGGTGCTTTGAAAAAAAATGCAATATCAAATAGTTATAATAACTTCTTAAAATGTGGGCTGGTCATTTTATAAATCCGGCTGGTCACCTAGGGTTTTGAAAGAAAAATTTATGGGAAGATTAGTATCAATGCGAGAATATGCGCGTATTCGCGGGGTGAAACTGAATGCGGTACAGACGGCGATAAAGTCCGGGCGTATTCAGAAGACGAGAGATGATAAAATTGATGTCGACGAGGCAAACCGGGAGTGGTTTATGAATACCGATCCGGCACAACAACGCAAACCGGACCCGCTGTTTGAGGCGCAAGGTGGCGTTCGAATGAGCAATATGGGCACGTTTCAGCAGGCCAAAACGGCAGATATTTATTACCGGGCGATGTTGGCTAAGGCTAAACTCAAGATGCTGACCGGTGAAATGGTTGACCGCAAACGTGCCGGCAATTATGCCTTTAACCTCGGTCGGGCTTTGAGAGATTTGTTTATAAGCTTCCCGGTGCGCTACGGTGCCTTAATCGCCGCCGAACTCGGAACCGACGAAAACCAAACCACCGCAATCTTGGACGAATATATCCGCAAAATGCTTACCGAAAGCCAGGATATTTTAAGCAAGGAGCCGTGAGATAAATTTCCACAAAAGACCGAATTTAGATGAAATATTTTGAAAATAAATGAGATATATTTGATTAAAAATGTTAGTCATCTTGATTTTTAAGTAAAAAAATAGGGGCCGATATTCAGCCCCCTTTTCTGTTGGATGGTAATTTAAGCGTTGGCTTTGAGGTAGTAAGTCCGGATGCCATCTTTCTTTTCGGAGGCAATGGTTCCACCTGTCTTTTTAGCATAGGCTGACATCGCACCGCGTATCGAGTTTTCTTTCCATCCAAGAGCCTCTGCCATCTCTTTTAAGGTTGCACCTTCCGGACGGCTGAGCATCACAACCATAAAGGCTGTTTTGTCGCGGTGGTCTAGCGCTACCGGTTCTATTTTAACTTCTACCTTAACTTTAGAGGCCGATTTTTTTGTTGTGGCCTTAGCTCTTGAACTTTTCTTTTGTGTTGTCATTTTCGTATCCTTTCTATCTGGTTAACACAACACAATGAATGCTTGGAAATAAAATTATATCCAGTAAATAATGCAGAAAAAGTGCAGAAATACGCAAAAAATTCCACAAATTGCCGAATGAAATATCACCAAACATGGAAATGAAAACCTGCCAAAACTAGAAATGAAGATTCTACAAATGACCGAATTTAATAGTGTAAATATAATTAAAACAATAGGTTATAATATTTACGATCGATATTTATTTTAGCCATTTTGTTTAGGTATACCCAGATAATTGAATATATAGCTTCTGAGCCCTTGAAAAAGCTTAATTATTTCTTGCAATTTTTGAGCATCCTATATAAAATTATGGTCGTTATTGTAAAAAATATTAAGGACTAGTTATGGCAAAACAAGCGAAAGTAAAAGAAGAGCGCTTAGAGGATATTTTGTTTAGCTGTCGGAATCATTTGCGTGGCCGTGCGCCAATGACCGATAAACGTGATTTGCTGCTCACTCTTGTGTTTTTAAAATTTATTGGTGACCGATTTAATGAACAGCGCGATATAATTTTCGAGGAAAATAAAGATGACCTTAATTTTGCTAAATTAGCTATAACTAAAGCATCTTTTTATAAAAAGGCAGGAGTATTCTTTTTACAAGATGATTATCGCTGGGAAGAGCTCATTAAAAAAGAGCCTAAAAATATGGCTGTTGCCTTTGATACAGCCATTTCAAAATTAGAGCAAAATGAAACTAAACTGAAAAATGCTTTACCACAACAAATATTTACTAAAACAGCACTAGAACCAGCTGTATTAAAATCAGTTGTTGATGAAGTAAATAAGATTGACCGTAAGCGTTTTCAGGATAAAGACTTGATTGGTCGTGTTTATGAATATTTCTTACAGGCATTTTCTATCAACGCGGACAAAGAAGAAGGAGAATTTTACACCCCGCACAGTATTGTGGAACTTATAGCTTCTTTGATTGAACCGTTTGATGGCACATTATACGATCCATGTTGCGGATCTGGAGGTATGTTTGTTCAGTGTATGAAATTAGTAGAGGCTCATGGAGGAAATACGAAAAGCATTAACGTATATGGGCAAGAATCAGAGCCAAGTACATACCGTTTGGCCAAAATGAATTTGGCTGTTCGTGGTATTTCTTATGACTTGGGAACACATGCTTCATCTACATTTACAGACGACCAACACAAGGATAAAAAGTTCAATTACATCATGGCTAATCCGCCATTTAACCTCAAAAAATGGCGCACAGCTGATACTTTATTGGATGACGTACGTTGGAAGGGTTATGCTGTTCCACCGGAGAGTAATGCTAATTATGCATGGATTTTGCATATGCTAAACAAATTAGAGGTTACCAAAGGTGTAGCCGGATTTTTATTAGCAAATGGCGCTTTGGACGATAGCGATACCCTAGAAATTCGCAAAAAATTACTGCAGAATGATAAAGTTGAAGCAATTTTTGTATTGCCACGAGAAATGTTTTATTCCACCGATATCAGTGTCACATTGTGGATTTTGAACAATAATAAGAAAGGCGGACAATATCACGGACGTCAATTACGCAACCGAGAAAATGAAGTTCTGTTTGTTGATTTAAGGACTTGGAACCAAAATATTTACGAAAAGAAATATGTTCAATTTTCCGAAGAACAAATTGCAGATGTTTGTAAAATATATCACGATTGGCAAACCCTCGATACCAAAGAAAGACCTGTAAAATATGCTAAACCGGAATTATATTATTCGGCCGGATTAGATGAAATTGCTTCCAAAAACTACAGTTTAGTACCAAGCCGCTATATTGAATTTGTTGACCGTGACACGGCATTAGATTATAAGACAGCTCTACAAACTATTGGCGCAGAAACAAAAGAATTGATTGAGCGTCATAAAGATAACCAAGATAAACTAATTAAAGCTTTTGAAACTTTAGGGTATAATATGGAGTAATATTATGCGGTGGGTTTCTCTTGGTGACTATATTGAGCAATGTGACGAGCGCAACTCAAAAGGAAAATATGGAGAGGAGGATGTTAAAGGTATAGCCACCTCAAAACAACTTATAGAAACAAAAGCAAATCTTGAAGGTGTTTCCTTATCGTCATATAAAATTGTTAATCCTAATGAATTTACATTTGTTCCCGATACCTCAAGACGTGGGGATAAAATGAGCCTTGCCTTTAATAATTTTGGGAAAGTTTGTATTGTTTCATCTATCTCATGTGTTTTTCGGATTAAAGCCCCTTTAGAATTGTTGCCGGATTATCTGTATTTATGGTTTTGTCGTCCAGAGTTTGACAGATATGCACGATTTAATTCATGGGGTAGTGCTCGCGAGGCTTTTAGTTATGAAGATATGGAGCGAGTGCAAATTCCATTACCGGATATTGATGAGCAACGGAAAATTGTTTCGGTGTGGAAAGGATTGCGAGATTTAAAGGTACAAAATGAGGTCATTGCCGAACCTTTATTTGAACTCTGTCAAAGCTATTTGAAACAACTCAAGGAAGAATACGAACCAACCGAAATTGGACCGTATATTGAAGAAGTTAATGAAAAAAATGCTCAAGATAATATACATGATGTGATGGGGTTAAATGTAAACAAAGAATTTAGAGAACCCCAATCAAGAGTTGATAAGACTAAATTACAAAATTATAAAATATTAAGAAATAATCAGTTTGCATACGTGCCTACAACAGATACTTGGCGGTGTCTTGCTGTTGCATTGTCAAAATTTGAAAAAGATATTGTTGTATCCCCAATTTATGTAACATTTAAAATTAGAGACGAAGGAAAACTCGTTCCAGAATATTTATATGTTTGGTTAAAACAAAAAGAGACTGATCGGTGGGCAAGGTATAATTCATGGGGAAGTGCAAGAGAAAACTTAAACTTTGAAGATTTATGTCGTTTTGAAATTCCAATTCCGTCTCCAGAAAAGCAACGTGCCATTGTAAACATTTATAATTGTGCCAAAGAAGCTAAGGACATAGCAAACAAAACAGATCAATTAATTAAAGATATTTGTCCTGCCCTTATGCGGCAAGTGATAGGAGAAGCATCATGAGTGGAAAGATGTTTGAAAGTGAATTTGAAGAAGGTGTAATCCAGCTTTTACAAGATGAGAGATGGGATTATACTTTTGGTGGTAACTTACACCGTATGATTTCTGATCCTATTTTGGAAGATGATTTACGTTCTTACTTGCAAGCTCACTACGCAGATAAAGGATTGCTTCCTGAAGATTACGATATGATTGTTGCAAAAATTCGTAATATTGGCGGTTCTAGCGACTATAATGCTCTTGCCAATACCTATAATCTTTACCATGATGGTTTTGACTTTGTGAAATCCGGCATAGATCCTTTTAAGTTGGAATATATTGATTTTGAACATCCGGATAAAAATATTTTTAGGGTTGTTAATCAGTTTGAAATGCAACAAGGCAATAACTCCTTGCGTATTCCGGATATTCTATTGTTTATTAACGGCATTCCTGTATGTATTTTTGAACTTAAGAATCCGACTGATGAAAATGCAACAATCCGTGATGCGCATACGCAAATTACCGTGCGTTATCGTCGGGATATTTCTGCCTTGTTAAAATATTGTGCAGTAGCTTGTATAAGCGACGGATCCAATTCTCGTTTAGGCACAACCTTTACACCTTATGAGTTTTTCTATGCTTGGAAAAAGGTAGAAAATGAAGATGAGCCGGGAATGGGAATAAAAGAGCTAACTTCTTTGATAAAAGGTGTTTTTAAACCAGCACGGTTCTTGGAAATTTTAAGAGACTTTGTTTATTTTCCGGATCAATCCGATGGGATGAAAGAAGAAGAAATTATTTGTCGGTATCCGCAATTTTTTGCCGCCCGAAAATTATGTGCCCATGTTTTGAAGCACTTAAGAAGTACCGGTGGCGATGGTAAAGGTGGTATTTATTTTGGTGCAACAGGATGCGGCAAAACTTATACTATGCTGTTTTTATCTCGTTTATTAGCTTTGAGATGCCGCAAAGAGCTGGGAAGCCCGACCATTGTTTTGATTGTGGACCGCGAAGATTTGGAAAATCAGGCCGCTAAACTGTTTTGTAAGTCAACAAAATATTTATGTGATAAAGAAGTGCGGGTATTTGATTCTCGTAAAGATTTAGCAACAGAGTTATCTGAGCGTGAAACTGGTGGCTTTTATATCACCACCATTCAGAAGTTTACCGAAAGTACCGGTCTTTTAAGTGACCGTAGTAATATCATTTGTATGAGTGATGAGGCGCACCGGACACAAAATCATCTTGGTAGTAAACTCAAAATCAATGCTAAAGATAAAGCTTCCGGAAAAGAAAAATTAGGTGCCTTTATTACATACGGTTTTGCTAAATATCTGCGTGATGCTTTACCAAATGCGACTTATGTTGGTTTTACCGGTACTCCGACTGATGAAGCAATCCATGTATTTGGTGGCGAAGTTGATCGTTATACAATGCTTCAGTCACAAAAGGATGGTATAACTGTTCCGATTAAATATGATCCGCGTTTGGCTCGTGTTTTCTTAGATACCCAAAAGGCGGAGGAAATTGAGCAGTATTATAAACAGTGCGAAGAAGAAGGCGCAAAGCCGGAAGATATTGTAAAAAGCAAAAAGGCTATGAGTAGTATGAATGCTATCCTGGGTGATCCGGACAGATTGGAGCGTTTGGTCAAAGATATGATTGCTGATTATGAAACTAGATGCGCTGACAAGCCGGATTTACTACAAAAAGCAATGATTACATGTAGCGACCGTATGATTGCTTATAAATTATATAAAATTATAGAACGCCTGCGCCCAAGATGGTGTCAACCGATGAAGGCTTTGGATACATCTAAATTTACAACAGATGAATTGGAAAAACTAAAACCGGTACGTTTTGTTAATATTGTAGCTACACGCTCCAAAGATGATGAAAAGGATATGTACGATTTGTTAGGTGATGACACCTATCGTAAAGAATTAGATACAGAATATAAAAACGAAAACTCAAATTTTCATATTGCTATTGTGGTAGATATGTGGATTACCGGCTTTGATGCACCTCCGCTTACAATTTTATATAATGATAAACCTTTGCAAAAACATACACTTATTCAAACGATTAGCCGTGTCAACCGTAAGTATAAAGGCAAAGAATGCGGTTATGTCGTAGACTATATTGGTATTCGTGAAAACATGAAAGAAGCTATGAAGCGTTACGGTGGCGATGTTTCTCCAAAAGGTGATTTAGAGGATGCACATGCTGTACTCAAAAATGAGTTGCAGATTCTAAAAGAAATGACACAAGGTTTATCATTCGAAAAATTCTTTGGCTCACAACCATTAACGCGGCTACAGTTTTTACAAGAAGCTGCAGAGTTTATTCTAAACAATAGCTTTGAAGAAAAAGGAAAAACATCGTTCAAAACTTATTATAAAGGTCATGTGAAAAGATTGCGCAGTGCATACGATATTTGTAATCCGGCCGGAATTTTGAGCGATGATGAGGCATCTTGGACTCAATGTTTTATGGGTATTATGTCGTTTTTACGTAAAATCACGGATACAACACATGATGTTGAATCCATGAATAGAGCGGTGGAACAAATGGTTAAAGAGGCCCTCGCTTGTACCGGTGTAGAAACGGTATTAAACGCAAAAGAGGAAGAAGATATTTTTGACGAAACATTCCTGAAAGAATTGGAAGATGTCAAAATGCCCAATACTAAATTCCAGCTACTGGCCAAACTTCTGGGACAGGCAATAAAGGAATATGGTAAAGTTAATAAAGTTAAAGCCGAGCATTTTACAAAATTATTAAATGACACCGTGGATCAGTATAATACCCGCGATAAATTAACCTTTACCAATGAAGTAGCAACAGATACTGTAAATGCTATTAGTGAGATGGTTGAGGAAAAAGTAACTTCTCTGACGGAAAAACTTCTTGATTTGTTTAAGAGTTTGAAAAGAGATAAAGAAGAATTTAAAAAGCTCGGTATTACCTTTGAAGAAAAGGCATTTTATGACATTTTAGTTGATGTCCGGGACACTCACAAATTTGAATATCCGGAGGAAAAATGTAAAATTCTGGCGCAGAGAATTAAAGAATTGGTTGAAAATGCGTCTTTATATGCGGATTGGATAAACAACGATAATATCCGTAATGGACTTGCTAGTGATTTAACTAAACTTCTGTATAAAAAAGGATATCCGCCAGAATGGGATGATGAAATATTCCAAAAGATATTAGAACAAGTGGAAAACTTTAAGAAATATCAGGGATAAGGAGATACAATGTATTTTAGCTCTATAAAAATAAATAAATTTCGAGGATTAGAAAATCAGGAGATTTTCTTAGGAAAATATGTCACTGTTATTTCAGGATTTAATCGAACGGGAAAATCCACAGTATTAGGACTATTAGCAAATAGTAGTGAAATCAAGGTAAAGGAGTGCCGACCAATAAATACTAAGCAGTTTAATGCCGAGTTCAGTAAATTATTTAATGGTAGCGAAACTTTTGATAAAAGTGGTTCGGACAAACTTGAAATCTTTGTAAAAGATGATGATTGGAATCTTGTTGAAACTAGAAAATGTAGAACGACTTGGCAAAAACTTAAAGGAGTTAATAAAAAGAGATTCAGAGTGATTCCGTACAAATGTGATACAAAAGGCAAAAAGATCAATGATGCAAAATTTTCTTATCCAGTTTTATACCTTGGACTTTCAAGGTTGTATCCATTGGGGGAATTAAAAGAAAAAAAGACAAAAGATGATAAAGAAGGTGTTAACATTATAAAAAAAGAAATAAAATTTCCTTCCGACGAGTATAAAGACTGGTATCAACAAAATTATAAAAACATACTTTCAATAGAGGATAGTCTTATTATAAATAATTTTGATGAATATAGTATATCTTCCTTATCTAATTATAAGAAAACAGCAATCACAACAGAAGAATACGATTCTAACGCCAATTCTTCCGGAGAAGATAATATTGGTCAAATTTTATTATCTATTTTATCATTTAAAAAATTAAGAGAGACTAAACCCGAAACAAAAGGAGGATTGTTACTAATTGATGAATTAGATGCAACTTTACATCCTGTGGCGCAAATAAGACTTTTGGAATTATTAATAAAAAGTGCAAAGGAGTACAGCTTTCAGGTTGTATTTACAACTCATAGTTTAACTATATTATCTGAAGTTTGTTCAAAGATTCAACATAATGCGATGGAGGTTAATAATATAGAATTAGCATATTTTAATAATGCAAATAGATACTTATCAATACAGCGAAATGCAGCCTATTGTGATATTGAAGCAAATCTACTAATAAAGAAGAAATCCAAAAATTCTTATAAAATTAAAATTTTTTCAGAAGATGAGGAAGCCAGGTGGTTTTTCAAAAAAATATATCCTAAATACGATGATTTTGATTTAAAAAATATAAAAATTGGTTGTGAGTCATTGATTTCTTTAATGAATGCAGATATAGAATATTTTTCCAGATCGATTATTATATTTGATGGCGATGTTGCGGACAATAAACTTGATAACATAGACCAAATTTTTAAAAGAAATAAAAATTATATTAAACTACCAGCCCATAAGGAAGATGGTGCAAAAAGTCTTAATAATCCCGAAATGGAAATATATAACTATTTAATAAGTCTACCCAAAGATCATCCTTACTGGATAGATAATAATGAATCTGATTTTAACTATCGTTATATCTATGACCATGGACCTAACAGTAAGGATTATGAGCATTTAGAAGCGAGACTAAGAGCAAAAAATTGGTTTAATGACAATCTAAATTCTATTGAACAGACCAGAGTGATGGATTATTGGAAACAAGATAATGATGAACTTTTGAAAAAATTCATCAATGACTTTGATGAAATCAATAATCGAATTATGAAAAAATTAATGTTAAAATAATTCTGGCCAAATAAAAATTTTTATGTTATAAAGGAGTTGTTATAAGAGGAAATATATATGCAAAACAATACACCACTTAGATACCCTGGAGGTAAAAGCAGAATAACAGGCTTTATCTCTAAAATTATAAAAGACAACAACATAATGAACGGTAGCTATGTTGAGCCTTTTGCTGGTGGGTGTGGTGTTGCGTTAAATTTGTTGTTGGAAGGAATTGTCAAGGAAATATACATAAATGACAAAGATCGTTCAATTTACGCTTTCTGGTATTCAATTCTAAATAATTGTAAAGAATTTGTTGAAAAAATAAACTCTACGGATGTATCGGTTGAAGAATGGAAAAGACAACAGGAAATTCAAAAGAATAAAGAACAATGTGATTTGTTTGAATTAGGTTTTTCAACATTTTTCTTAAATAGAACAAATAGATCAGGTATTATTAAAGGCGGGATAATTGGTGGATTACAACAAAACGGACAATGGAAACTTGATGTCCGTTTTAACAAGAAAAAATTAATAGAAAAAATTTTGAAAATTGCTAGATATAAAGAGAGTATACATCTTTATAATTTAGATGCTGTTGATTTTTTAGATACAATTGTATCTCAATTAGATGTAACTAATACTCTATTTTATTTAGATCCTCCATATTATGTAAAAGGAGGACAACTTTATATGAATTACTTTAAACATGAAGATCATGTAAGAATTTTAAATGCTGTTAAGAAACTAAAGCATCATTGGTTAGTTTCGTACGATAATCATAAAGAAATTAACGAATTATATGACGGCATAAAAAATATAACATATCTGTTACGTTATACAGCAGGAACAAAATATAATGGATCAGAAATAATGTTTGCTAGTCCTGATTTGATATTCGACGAAACTGCACAGCCCTTAAAAATTAAGTAACATGATTATTTTTTAGAAAAATAATACTTCAGTATATCTGCAACACAATATGACAAATGCAATATATTATCTTTATCGTATGCTATTTCTCCATGTGCATATTTTGCTAACAATCCCTCTATATTCTCATTAGTATTCAACCAATTTTGTGTAATTACAGAGAGATTTAAGCATTCTTGAGACATTTCTTTTTTTGCTTTGTTAACGAAGTTTCCATATACATTCTTGTCCGAGGATATAATTTTTCTATTATTCTCTTTTTCAAATTGCTCGCGAGCAGCAAATTCCAGAAGTAATCTTAAAGACATTCCTATAATAGGATAAATAATATCCTCTTTAATACTTTTATAAATTTCATCAATAGCTAAGTACAAATCATTTGTTTTTCCGGGTACTAAGCTCAAAGTTTCACCGAAAAGAGTCTCAGCTTTTTTTGCCCTTCTTGTTTTACGGTATACTTTTGTTTTATCAGCTTCTGGGGTTCCATAAGTAACATTTTTAACTGGTCCCTTATTGTCTGTTTCAGAATATATGTTAATTCTATTTTCTATTCCAGTTTGAAGCTCCTTGATAGCCTCAATTGGATTTCCTCTATTTTTTCTGGTAGAAATATGTTCTTTATTAACAACTGAGACTACAGAATCTAACACCTCTTTAGCTTCATTTGGATTATATATACTAACCAGTTGGTTATTTTTTATTGCAAATCCCAATTTATGTAAATTATCTTTTTTCAACACTTCATTTTTTACAAAATCCTGATTCATACACTTATTATTCTCAATAATATGAGTGCTATCATTGATGATTAAAAAGTCAGACTTTTCCTTTCCTCTGTGTCTATATAAAAAATAATCTCTTTCTAATGCTTTCCATGATCCTGTTTCTACATGCTTTCTTTCAATATTATCTAGAGCTGTTTCTTTGTCACATACATTGCAAGGAATTTTATCTAAATTAAGGAAGTGTTCAATATTGCTAGGTAAGAACAATTTTCCCATAATTGATTGATATAATGTTTGATTTTGCAATATTTTAATTAGTGCAAGTCTTCTATTTCCGTCATAGACAATATAATCATCTTTATCTTTAACTACAGTTGGAAGCTCACTAAAATCATAATGAGAGCCCATTTTATTTAAAAGTTTATCTAAGTTCCATTTTTCATGATCATCTTGAAGTGCATGTGATATAATTTCAAAATCACTAGCTTCCTTATTAATAGGATCTCTTGGATTTTCACTCCATAAATGTAGTTTATTAATTTCTATATATTCAATTTGTTGTAACATAAAACAGTCCAATAGGTATAAAAGTGTTAAAGATAAGTATGCGTATAGTAGGATATTATAATGAAAAATTCAAGAAAATACTATATTGTTTACTTTTTTATGGTATTTGTAATCATATTTTTTTGCAAAAAAGGGATATTTATCTATCATGATTAAAGTTCTGTTTGTATGTCTGGGGAATATTTGTCGGTCACCGATGGCGCAGTTTGTGTTTAAGCAAATGGTTAAGGAGCGCGGTTTGTCTGACCAGTTTGAAATTGATTCCGCCGCAACTGAAAGTTACAACGAAATGTGTCACGCCGGCATTCATCATGGCACGCGCGAGATGTTGAAATCCATGCATGTGCCGTTCGAGGAGCATTATTCCCGCCGCATTCGTCCGCGCGATTATGTTTATTATGACTATATTTTGGCGATGGATGGCAGCAACATTGAGGACATTCAATCACTTATAGGTCCAGATACGGGACACAAAATCCATCGTCTTCTTGATTTTACGAATAATCCGCGCAATATTCGCGACCCTTGGTATACCGGCAATTTTGATGAGAGCTATTGTGATATTTACGAGGGCTGTCAGGCGTTTTTAGAACATTTATTGGAGGAGAATTAAATAAATGAACTCTGAAATAGAATTAATTCCATTTATTAAACAAGCGCTCATAAATATAGAGACCAAAGAATTTAAAAGGACTAATAGTACAGCCATTTTATCTCTTAGAGTTTTATCTGGAGCGATTTTTGCGCTTTGCCGAGATGCTTTTACGTTATTGGAAAATAATAGAATATTTACAGCCTGCTCATTAACATGTCAGGCGATTGAAGCGCAAATACAATTGTTATGTATTGATAAAATGTTTGATACAAAAGGCAGGGATTACTATGAATTTGCTTTTGTAGAACAATTAAGAAGTTTATCAATAAATCCGCAATGGCAGGAGAAAACGCTTTTAAGAATGCACCACTATAATTGTGAAAGATTTTATACCGGTAAAGGTAAAAATACATCAGATATTGATAGCTATCATAAAAACTGGTATAGATCATTTGCTAACAGTATAAAAGACTTAAGCAAGATTGCTTTTCCTTATTTTAAGGAAATATTTCATTCTCAAGGCATTGTTTTTGTAGAGGAAGATTTAGATATTGATTTGCTTTATGAAAATTACCAGACTTTATGTTCATTTAAGCATTTATCACCGTTTATTGTAGGAGAAACTTTCCAAGTACAAGGTAAATTACAAGAGGAACATAAGATTAATCACAAGGAAGTGGCTTTAACTAGTATATATACAGCACTTATATCAGTAATATTAGTTCTTAATCGACATGGTGAACAAATACCAATTGAAGGATGTTTATTTAATAGAGCTTAATTTCTTTGCTTGATACTCAACTTTCAATTCATTTTGGCATTGTTTGTAGCGGGTGGCCATTTGTTCTAATTTAAATTGCAGGCGGTTAAGGCGGTCGCGAGGTCTGACCGGTAGCGGATTACCGTAGGCATTTTTGAGTAAAGTTTCGATTTGAGTTAATGTGCGGCCGGCGTGGTAATAAACCATTACAAAGTTTGTCCGGTTGCTCGGTTTAATATCCTCGTATTTGTGCATTTTCATTGTATATCCTTTCGTTGCAATCCAATAGATGCTTGAAAATGAACAAAAGTCCAAAGAAATATTTAGTATTGCACTTTTATATTTTTTAGGATAGCCTCGCCTTAAATAGGAGAACTAAAATGAGCTTATTTTTGGATGGCAAGCAGTATTTTGAAAAGAAATATACAAATGAAAGTAATTTTGAACAAACTATTTATCAAAATTACAGAATGCTTTTTGGTAATAATACACTTTACATAAATTCAAAACAAAAGATTAAAACAAACACCCATAAAGGAACGATTCCTGATGGATACCTTTTTGACTTTGAGTTAGAAGATTTTTATTTAGTTGAAGTAGAGTTAGCAAAACACGATGCTTATGATCATATCCTTCCTCAGATTACAAAATTTTTTAATGCCTTGACTGAAAAGAGCAAAAAAGAGCTTATAGATAATATAGATCATATTATTAATTCTGATGAAAAACTAAAAAAAGAATTCCAAGAACGTAATAAAGGTAAAGAAATTCACCGTACCATTTCTGATATCATCAATAATTCTTCAAAAATTTTACTTATTATTGATGATAATAATCCGTCGCTGAGAGAGATTAGTTCTCTCTATTCAGAGTGGGAAAATGTAAAAATTTTAGTAATAAAGGAATTTTCTGGTAAAGATAGATCAATTTTCACGTCTGAACCAGATTTTGCTATTTTGGATACTTCTGAATCTAATTTTGAAACAAGCATTGATGCATCAAATTCTGAATACACAGTAGAATATCACCTTCAAAATAGTAATAACTTCATAAAGGATATATATAACTCTCTGGAAGAAAAATTGAAAAATTATCCAGAGATAGTGTTTAATGTACAAAAATATTATATTGCGCTGAAAAGGAAAAGAAATTTTGCTTACTTAAAGCCCAAAAAGAACAGTTTAAAGATTGTTCTAAAGCTACCTTATAAACAAGTACTCTCCAAAGTGAAGCATTATCAAGTAAAGGAGTGTACACCTCCAGTGAAGAATTTTTATGGTGCAGATTGTTGTTGGATTAAAGTTGACAACGCAAATTATGTTGGTGAGGTCTTAAAAGTTTTAGAAGAAGCCTATCTATCAAATTAGTCCACTTCAATCCCCATGTAACGGCAGTATGAGGAACCGGACGGGTCAACGTAAAGTGTTGGCTTGCCTTGGCATTTTAAGGCAACTACTTGGCGGTGGTTTTCATCATCATAACCGCCTTTGCCGGATAAAAAGATGTAATCGTCAAGTGGTGATCGGCACACAGCATTATACCAGACCGGAGGCAGGTTGACCGTTTCTGCTACCATCACTTCTTCGGCCTGCACGTTATAGCGCTGACATAATTCCATAACTTCATCGATATCTGAGGGCTTCCGGACCATGTAAATCTTAACTGTTTTCATTGTATTTCCTTTCGTTTGATACAGTGAATGCTTGGAAATGGGGCAATATCAAGTACAATATGACGTTTGTCGCACAATTATTCAAAATTTCAGAGAAATACTGATTTTTTGAGCGGCTGTATTGGGCATACAGTGCTAGGAAAATTGGTGTTTATATGAAATTTTGAAGTTTGCCCTTCGGGTTTGCCTGCAAAAGTGTTCTGCTTTGTCATTAAACTTGAAAATATGCTCTATATTCTCGGCGTTTAACTCCGCGCATAACGCTTTTGCAGAGCAAATGCAACAATGTTATACTGCACTTGGTATTGCCCGTCAGTCCAGTGAAAAAAACTATTTTCTTGAAAAAATCCCGAATTTTAGCGAAAAACTTAATGATTATGTGATTTTTTCACACAATCTCTTGACTTTTTATTAAAAATGACATATATTTCGAAGACAACAGGTAAAAAAGGGGCAAAAAATGTTATTAAGTTTCTCTGTGTCAAATTTCGGATCATTTAAAGAAAAAGCTACTTTTTCTATGTTTCCGGGGAAAATTTCCAAACAGCATGAAAACCATGTCTTAGGATGTATGCAATATAAAGCATTAAAAGGGGCGGCTCTTTACGGAGCTAATGCCTCAGGTAAATCCAATTTTGTAAAAGCAATTGCGGCACTTAGAGCTATAATTGCAGGAGAACCTACCAAAAATTTGCTTTTAAATCAGTTTAAACTCGATAATTCGTACTCAGAAACTGAATTCGAGATTGTTTTTCAATATAATAAAGTAACATATCAATATATTCTGCGCACAAATGGGGTTAATATTCCGTTTGAGCAATTAGCAATAGTCCAAAGATATGGGGAATTAAAGCCACTATTTACACGAGAAAATGAAAATGTAACGATAAGTTCCTTACTATCAAAAAGTGCAGATTGGTATAAAAATAGGACATTTCAGGCAACTAATGCTTATTTATTTAAGCTATGGCAGGATGGGATTATTCCAAATCAAAAAAAGATCAGTGGATCAAAGCATATTATCAATGCAATAGATTTCTTTTACAGGCTGTTTGTTATAACTCCACAAAGCCTTGCTAATCCTGTAGCTTTTTCTTTATTCTTCCAACGCAAAGATTTTCAATTGTTTTTGAAAAAATTATTACATGTTGCTGATTTGGGAATTACTGATATTAAATGGGTACCTCTTTCAAAAGAAGATAGTGAGAAATATTTTAAGCAGGTAATATCAAGAATAAATGAACAACACGAATATGGAACAATTATATCGAAAAACGATTTAGGCGAAGTGCTTGCTTTGGATATCAGTCCTTCCGGGCAAAAAGTTCATGCACTTAAAACAATACATAATGGTGTAGAATTTAACATTTCCGAGGAATCTGCCGGAACAGTGCGCTTAATTGATTTAGCATTATCTTTCTTCTTTTTACAGGAGCAAGATATGTGTCTCATAATTGATGAGCTTGATTGCCATTTACATCCGTTTTTGAGTAAATTCTTGCTTCAACATCATATGGAAACGACAGAAAACAAAGGACAATTAATTGTTACATTACATGATTTAAATTTAATGTCGCAAGAAATTTGGCGTACAGATGAAATATGGTTTGCAGAAAAACGCCAAGATGGTTCTACTGATCTGTATTCGTTATACCAGTTTTCTCCTCGCTTTGATAAAAATCTTCAGAAAGGGTATATGCAAGGAAAGTATGGCGCAATTCCTATGATAGGAGATTTCAAAGATGAGTAATTTCGGACAGCGCTCGCAATTTAAGCTAATTATTCAGCTGTTTTTCGAGGGTAAAACGGAACTGGATTATTTGCAAAAGTTTATTCGTCAACGCAACAAGAATACATTAATTAGATTAAACAAGATATTGATTAACCCTAATCCTCTGACTTTAGCGCAAGAGTCGGTAGAAAAGTTTGATGATTTAAAAATGAATAATTCTGAAGTATGGGTAGTGTTTGATCACGATGGTAGAGATACGGAAGTTAGGAACGCTATTGATTATATAAATAAAAGCGGAAAAGATATTCATATAGCCTTTATGAAACCTTGTATTGAAATATGGCCTCTGATGCATAACGGAATTGATAATGTTACGACACCATCAGCGGCACAATCAAAACTAGAAAGCATTATGCCATCTTATGACCATGATAGAAATCCATATTTCGATCTAGATAAAATGCAAAATTATGAAGGTGCGGTGGTAAAAGCAAAACAATGGCAAACGTCATTATCAGGCGATCCGGAATATAATTCTGCCAAATATGCAGGCATTTATAAATTAACTGAAAAAATAGCTGGTGTGGAATAATTTCTGATTTAATTATGGCGGAACTGCCATAATTAAAATCCACAAATCATCATATTTGCCCCGGTTAGTCCATTTTTATTGGACTTTCCGGAGCAAATACAACATTTTATAAAGTAAGTAGAAAAGTAAGGAGAAAAATTAAAACAAGTAAGGATAAAAATAACTACCCAGAAAATATTATTTTTTAGTAGTATATCTGCAATCCTCGGGGATATGAAAAATACGAAGATACCGATTTTGAAAGCAATTTTATAATTAATATTTGATATGATACGAAAAATAAACTGCTTTTTGAATTTTTATCTTGACTTTTTGTAGAAAAATGGTCCATATTTCTACAAAAGAGAGGTTTAAATGTCAGTAACTATAAAGGATAGAATACTTTATTTAATCCAAAAAAAAGGAAGAGGTATAGTATTTTCTTCTCAGGATTTTATACCAAAATTTAAAAGATGGGAAGTTGATCGTTCTCTTACAGATTTGGAAAAAGAAGGCAAGATTGTTCGAATCATTCCAGGGCTGTATGCCTTTCCTAAGTATAGCCAGTTACTTAAAGAATATGTTGTACCTGATATAGGAACAATTGCTCAGGGCATCGCTCGCAAAAATGATTGGAAAATTTTTCCAGAAGGAAATACAGCTCTTCTTTACTTAGGTTTATCGACACAAGTGCCTGCTAAATATATTTACTTATCAAGCGGTAGGCACCGTAAGTATGATATAAACGGTACAATTTTGGAATTTAAGGAGTTAAATTCTAAAACTATTTCCATAAGTGATAAAAATACAAATCTTGTTGTTCAATCCATTGCTGCATTGGGGAAAATTGCCGCAAGTGAAGAGAGCTTTATTAAAAAACTCTCAAAGTGTTTTTCGCCGGAAGAATGGGTAAAGATTGAATACAAGGCCAAAAAAGTAACATCATGGATATTAGAAGTAATTGCAAAAGCAAAGGAATTTTCAAATGATGAAGATTATTAACTCATCAACGGAAGAAAGAAATCTTTTATTTACGAGAGTGTCTGAATCTACACATATCCCGCTTGCTATGGTTGAAAAAGACTTTTGGGTTTGCTTTGTGCTTGCGAGAATATTTTCTGATGCAGAATTAAGAGATGCATTACGCTTCAAAGGCGGCACCTCACTTTCTAAAGGCTACGGACTTATAAAGAGATTCTCTGAAGATTTAGATTTAATTTTGGATAAATCCCTTGTTCTTGGTGACGAAGATATTTTCAAATCCTCTTATAAAAAACAAAGAGAATTTTCAGATGTCATTTCGGAAAAAACAGCAACGTATATATCAACAATTTTGAAATCTAAAATAGAAAATGTTTTAAATGATGCAGTCAAAGTTTATACAGATGCTGAATATGCGGAGATAACACCTTCGTATAATCCGGGAAAGATTGACAATAAATCATTGCACATTGTTTATCCGAAATCAGCGAATGATACATATTTGCGCCCGGATATATTGCTTGAAATCGGGATAATGTCAGCAAGAACTCCCTGTGAGGACAGAAATATTACATCCTATGTTGCTCAGACCTTTCCTCAACTTGCATTAGAATCTTGTAATGTACCAACAGTAAAACCTATTCGAACATTTTGGGATAAAGCAACAATTTTACATAGAGAATTTTATCGTCCGGCCACGAAATATAACAAGCAGACAGATTCAGAAGAACCAAATTATACACCGGTGCGATACTCTCGGCATTATCATGATTTGTATCAACTTGGAAATTCTTTTGTAAAGGACGAAGCTCTTGCTGATAGAAATTTGTTAGCTGATGTTGTGGATCGTAAAGACAAATTATATCATTGCCCATGGGCAAAATATGATGAGTGCCTTACAGGTAAAATGCATTTATTACCAAACGAAAATAACAAGAGTGTAATACAGGAAGATTATAAAGCTATGCAGAATATGATTTATGGAGAGGTTCCTTCTTGGGATGAGATAATAAAATATCTTACAGAATTGGAAAAAGAAATAAATCAGTGTAAATAATTAAATGTCAATTTCAACACCTCAACCGTCTAAAATGTTAGTCCGGGCGCGGGATATTCTTTATGTCATACAAACGAGCATTCATTACCGAAAAAGAACCGGTGGCGGACTGGGAAACATAAGTAGATATTGGCTTAAATCGGCGGCAGATAACAGATACTTTTGTGCTTTAAAGTATCCGTAATTGCCGTCTCTTACTCAATTCACCACCATAAAAACCACTCTTTTTGCAAGAGTGGTTTTTTATTATCCGCTGAGACCAAAACTTTATAATTTTTATAAAATCGGAAATTTCTCAAAATGCGCAAATATAGTTATCACACGGCGGTAAAATTTAGCTTGAAATTTTATGCTCAAAAGAGTATAAGGCTTTATATTTGTTAAACAACCCCATTCGTCGGAGATGCAACATGCCTAAAGTTTCGGTTTTAATGCCGGTATACAAAACTCAAGAAGCGCATTTGCGCGCGGCGATTGAAAGTATTTTAAGCCAAACTTTTACCGATTTTGAGTTTTTGATTTTAGACGATTGCCCTGACGAATCGCGAGAAGAAATTGTCTGCTCATATAATGACGAACGTATAAAATACGGCAAAAATACCCATAATCTCGGGATTTCGGCAAGCCGCAACAAATTAATTGATATGGCGCAAGGCGAGTATCTGGCCGTTTTTGACCATGATGACATTTCGTTGCCGGAGCGTTTTGCCAAAGAGGTTGCTTATTTAGATGCCAACCCGCAATGCGGCGTGGTAAGTTGCTCCTTTAAAAAGCTGATTGAAAATACCGTAAATGTTAACCCTGAAAACAATGAACAGATTACCCGCAAAATGTTTATTTCATGCGCAATGCTGCATCCGGCGGCTATGATACGGAAATCTGTGCTTGACAACCTTAATTTGCGTTATGAAGAAAAATTTTCACCGGCGGAAGATTATGCTCTGTGGTGCCGAATGATTGATAAAACCGAATTTCATAACCTGCCTGAAGTGTTGTTTTATTATCGTGACCATGCACAAAACACCACTCACAATCAGCTGCAAAAAATGCAGGATAAAACTTGTTTTATTCAAGCCTTTGCCCGCATTAACAACGCTGCTTTATGGAAGGGGATTGAGCAGCAAATACATTATGTTACCCATATAAAAGTATTCGGCATACCGATGTTCAAAATTGTCCGTTGCGGCAAATATTCAAAATGCTATTTGTTTGACCGCATAACCATATATTATGCCAAAACCAAAGAGGTGATGTGATGAAAAACGCTTTCACGCTTTAAAATACAACTTATGCACAGCACGGACTCGTAAATATTGCAAAAAAAAAACGCGTGATAATATTTTTTCAAAAGTAAACATTTTAAGAAAGTTTGTTTCATAGAGAAGTGAAATGCCTAAAATTTCTGTAATTATGCCAGTATATAACACCAAATCTGAATATTTTAAAGAAGCGATTCAGAGTATTTTATTGCAAACCTATAATAATTTTGAACTGATAATTGTTGATGACTGCTCAGATAGCTACATCAAAGACATTGTTTTACAATATAAAGACAATAGAATTTTTTATTATCGCACCGAACGAAATTCAGGAGCCGCAGCAGCAAGAAATTTGGCTATTTCTAAAGCTCGCGGCGAATTTTTGGCTTTTATGGATTCTGATGATGTCTCTTTGCCAAACAGATTTGAAGAACAGCTTAAGTATTTTCAACAAAATCCTCAAATTGGTTGTTTAGGTACAAACATTATTACAATAAGCGACACAATAAAAATGAAATTTCCAAAACATTTAAGGGGTACAGATATTGAGCAGTATTTGTTGTTTACCGGGTGTGCATTTTGTCAATCAAGCGTTATGTTACGTAGAGAAATACTAGAAAAAAATAATATTAAGTACAATAGTCAATATGTTCCGGCTGAAGATTATGCATTGTGGCTTGACTTAGTCGGTAAAACAAAATTTGCCATTTTGGATAAGACTTTACTAAAATACCGTTATTATCCTGAAAACATTTCCAACAGACAAAAGTTCTTGCAAGAAAAGAAATGCGCTGAAGCTCAAATTGCGGCATTAGAAAAGTATTGCGAATTTAAACTTGACAATAAAGATTTATTGTTGTCTTTTTTCTATAAAAAAAGTTTACCGCTATCTGATTTGCAAGAATTAAATACTACCATAGATGAGTTAATTACAAAAATGAAAATGAATAACGTTTTTACACCTGCCGCTCTTAATATTTTTAAGAGAAAATTTAAAAAACTATACTACCATACGCACAGTATAAAAGGGCAATGGCAACTCTTCAATTCACCAATTAACAAATTGCTGAATATTAAGTTGTCTTGCCGTTTGTTTTGTTTTATTACCAGAGGAATATTATAATGAAAACAATTCTTGTAACCGGAGGGACCGGCTTTCTCGGGTCAAATCTTTGCACTCGCCTGATTAATGAAGGCAATCGGGTGATTTGTGTAGATAATAACTACACAGGACGGATGAGCAATGTCAGCTCTATTCTCAATCATCCGAATTTTCGGTTTATTAAGCATGATGTTTGCAATCCTCTGGACGTTGATGACGAGAAGATTGACCAAATTTATAATATGGCTTGTCCGGCATCTCCTCCGGCTTATCAGGGCAGTTATTCCATCAAGACCACCAAGACCTGTGTTTTAGGCGCTATCAACATGTTGGAACTGGCTAAAAAACACCACGCCACCATTTTACAAACCTCAACTTCTGAAGTTTATGGCGAGCCGTTGGTTCATCCGCAGGTAGAAAGCTATCGCGGCAATGTCAATCCTGATGGTATTCGCGCTTGTTATGATGAGGGCAAACGCTGCGCCGAAAGTTTGTTCTTTGACTATTGGCGGCATGAGGGTGTGGATATTAAGGTTATTCGCATTTTTAATACTTACGGTCCCAATATGGATCCAAATGACGGACGCGTGGTGTCAAACTTTATCTGTCAGGCGCTTTCGGGGCAAGATATTACCATTTATGGCGATGGACACCAGACACGCTCATTTTGCTATGTTGACGATTTGATTGAAGCCATGATTCGGATGATGAACAGTCCGAAAGACTTTACCGGACCGGTAAACACCGGTAACCCCGGGGAATTTACAATTAAGGAGTTGGCGGAAATGGTTGTTGCTAAAATCGGCGGAAAATCTAAAGTTGTTTACAAGGATTTACCCTCAGACGACCCAACACAACGCCGTCCTGATATTACTTTGGCAAAAAACAAACTCGGCTGGGAACCCAAAATTAAACTCAGTGAAGGTTTAGACAGGACTATTGAATATTTCAAAACTCAAATTAATCTATTTAGGAAGGCTATGTAATATGAAAGTAGGAATTATCGGAACAGGTTATGTTGGTTTACCCACCGGCGTTGGTTTGGCTGAACTTGGCAATCAGGTTGTATGTATTGACCGCGAGCCGAAAAAAATAGAAGCTTTGCAAGCGGGTAAAATCACTTTGTATGAGGACGGGTTGGAGGACTTGTTCCACAAAAACGTCAAAGAAGGTCGTCTGCATTTTACAACTTCTATGCAGGAGGGCGTCTCTGATGCTGATTTAGTGATTATTGCAGTTGGCACACCGCCGCATCCGGTCACTAAAGAAGCGGATATGAAGTATATTCACGCTGCTGCAACCGAATTAGCGGAATATTTGACAGGATACACGGTTGTGGCTACCAAATCTACCGTTCCGGTCGGTACCGGCGATGTGGTTGAAGGGCTGATTGCCAAAAAGAATCCCAAAGCTGATTTTGACGTTGTTTCTTTGCCGGAATTTTTGCGGGAAGGTTTTGCCGTGCATGACTTCTTCCACCCTGATCGGATTGTCGTTGGCGCCAATACCGAAAAAGCCCGCAATGTTATTAAAGAGCTTTATAAGCCGTTTGAAGGCAAAACCAATATGCTGTTTGTTAAACGTCGGTCAAGCGAAACTATTAAATATGCTTCAAATGCTTTTTTAGCCATCAAAATCCATTATATTAATGAGATGGCCAATTTCTGCGAGAAAACAGGGGCGGATATTACAGAAGTAGCCAAAGGTATGGGCTTGGACAGCCGTATCGGCAATCGTTTCTTGAACCCCGGTCCCGGCTATGGCGGAAGCTGTTTCCCGAAAGATACAATGGCCATGGCTTATATGGCACGCCAAAATGATGTTGATATGACCTTGATTAAAGCGGCAATTGACGGTAACACCAAACGCAAAAAAGACATGGCGGAAAGAATTCTTGAGGCGGTTAAAGGAATTGATAATCCGAAAATTGCCGTTCTAGGTCTGGCTTTCAAAGACGGAACCGATGACTGCCGCGAAAGTCCGGCAATGGAAATTGTCGGCAATCTGCTGGAAACCGGCGCGGATATTACCGCTTATGACCCTAAGGCTATGGAAACAGCCAAGCTCTTGGTCGGCGACAAGATTACATACGCCGCGGACATGTATGAGGCGCTCAAAGGAGCCGATGTGTTGGCGATTTTGACCGAATGGGGCGAGTTTAAAGAACTGGATTTAGCCAAAGCCGCCCAACTGATGAAACACAAAACCATTATTGACTGCCGTAATTTAATTGACACTGAACAAGCTGTGAAAAATGGCTTTAGGTATCAAGGAATCGGGAAAAAACCGAAACAAAAAGATGATCGTTTGCAGGAGGCTGCATAAAAAATGAATTTTGACTATATTTGTAATCTTAATTTACCGACAGATGAGTATGTTTCTGCTTTACAAGATTGGTTTATGAAACAAACTAAAAAGTATTTAAACATAGAAAACCCAACGACATTTAACGAAAAAATACAATGGTTAAAACTTTACGATTCAACACCATTAAAAGCTCAAACTACAGACAAATACCTCGTAAGAGATTGGGTTAAGAAAAAAATTGGTGAAGAATATCTTATTCCTTTACTAGGAGTATATAATAGTTTCGATGAGATCGATTTTGATAGTCTTCCAAATAAGTTTGTTATAAAAACAAATCATAGTAGCGGTTGGAATTGTGTCGTGACTAACAAGAAGAATATAAATATAGATGAATTACGAGCCAAATTTAATTTATGGCTAAATACTAATTTTGCATTTATGTTTGGCTTTGAACTCCACTATAAAGATATAAAACCAAAAATTATTATTGAAAAATTTATCCAAAATAAATCCGGTATACTCTATGATTACAAATTTTGGTGTTTTAATGGAGAGCCTAAATATATTCAATTCCGAGATGATTGGAAAGCTGATTTAAAGATGGCTTTTTTTGATACCGAATGGAATAAACAAGAATTTCATTACGACCATCCGTTATATGAAAAAGATTTACCAAAACCAGATAATTTATCTGAAATGTTAGACATTGCAAAGAAGTTATGTAAAGGATTTATGTTTGTTTGTGTTGATTTATATCGTTTAGATAATGGCAAAATTTATTTTGGAGAAATGACCTATACTCGTTCTTCGGGAATAGCAAATTGGCAACCTGAGGAATGGAACAAAAAACTTGGAGAAATGATTAAATTACCAAAAAACAAAGAGGAAATTATGAAAAAATGTAACTACAAAATTACTTATGAACCGAAGATTTCCGTCATAATACCTGTATATAATGTAGAAAAATATCTGCCGAGATGCTTGGATTCGGTTATAAATCAAACATTGAAAGATATTGAAATTATCTGCATAAATGATGAATCTCCTGATAAGTGCAATCAAATTTTGACAGAATATGCAAAACAAGATAAACGTATTATTGTTTTAAACCAAAAAAACAGCGGACAAGGAAGTGCGCGTAATCGTGGCTTAGAAGTCGCAAAAGGCAAGTATATCCAATTTTTGGATTCAGACGATTTTTATCAACCAAATTGCTGTGAAGAAATGTATAATATTATGGAAAAATACTCTGATGTGGATGTTGCTTGCTTTGATACTAATATTATTTACGAATCTTTCGAGGATAAAAAAGAAGAAGATGCATCGTATTTTAAAATGAATTTTTCAGGAATACAAAAAAACAAACCAAGTATGATTAGAAAATTAGATTGCAATTGTTGGAATAAAATTTTTCGAAAATCTTTTATTGACGAGTATGGTTTACGTTTTCCAGAGAAATTACATTTTGAAGATGTTGCTTTTTATTGGTTTTGGTTATCAAAATCTAAAAAAATTTATTTTTACAATAAAAAACTCACTAATTATATAAGAAGAAAAGGAAGTTTTCTAGGCGAAATATACACAAAGTCTAGTACACATATTTTCGAGATGTTTCACGTTTATGAGCTGATTTATACCGATCTTATAAAAAATAAAAAATTTGATAATTACAAAGAAATGTTCTTACAACAGTATCTCAACAATTTCCGTTGGTTAAGGAATTGTTTTTCACATAATGTTACCCAAGAAAAGAGAAAATTAATTGACAAATGTTCAGTTTTTCTACAAACATGTGACATTAATCATTTGGAACTTTCATCTAGCGATAAAAAGTGTTTCGATAATATTATTAGCAAAAACTACTATTATTTTGATGCTTATAATAATCATGAAATCGAAGAAGCTTTTCCTGTTTTTCCAAAAGATAGTATCAATATAGTCTTTTCTACTGATAATAATTATATTCCGTATTTGGCGGTAGCCATTTCTTCTATTATCGAAAATAGTTCGCCGGAGAATAACTATGATATAATTATTTTATATCAAGCTGTTTATGAATATCAAAAACGGTTTATTTTATCAATGGTTGAAAAACATCAAAATATTTCTATACGTTTCTTTGATATGACACAATATATTAAAAATTTTGGTCTAGACAAGCTGTGTACACTCAACCATATCACACTATCAGCTTATTTCCGTTTATTTGTAGGGCAAATCTTTACAGAGTATAAGAAAATTTTATATTTAGATTGTGATTTGATAGTTACAACTGATATAGCTCAATTATATCACTTAGATATCGGCAATTATCCGATTGCAGCTGCATTAGATACAACCATTAGCCATTCTCTTGTCGTTGGAGGATTAAATACCAATGCATGGACAGCTTTTAGAAAATATATGTCAGAAACACTGAATTTTACAAGCCAAACAAAATATTTCAACTCAGGCGTCATGATTATTGACATTGAAAAATTTAATGAAATGGATTTAGATTATTTAATCGATTTAGCTCAACGCAACAATAAGTTTTTCCATGATCAAAATGTTTTGAACGCTGCATTTGAAGGTAATTATTTCGAATTGTCACCAACGTGGAATTTTCAGTGGAATATTAAATTCCATAGTACGGATTATAAGTACGTTTTGTCACCAGATCTTCTTGCTTTTTATGAAGATCCTAGTATTCAGGCTAACATTGTTCACTACACCTCTCATGAAAAGCCATGGAAAAATCCCCACCATACATTTGCCAATATTTGGTGGGAGTATGCACGAAAAACGCCTTTTTATGAAATTTTCTTGAAAGATTTAAATTGCAACAAAATGGTGGCATCAGCATCAGACATAAATAAATCTCTTCTGTTGCAGATTTTATCATATAAAAAAGATAAACGGCGTTATTACCGGTATAAAATTCTTTCCAAAATAACCTTTGGTAATATGCGTAAATATTATAAACAAAAAAGAAAAGAACTAAAAGCATATCTTAAAAATATAGAAAGAATTATGAGAAATGAACAATCTTGAATTATATTTTCTCACGCCAAAACTTTCGGCGGTGACGGATTGTGATGCAACCACCCCGCCTTCGGCACTTCTTAATAGGGTGAAGTTTTTGCATTGTGCCAATACAACTTATGCACAGCGCTGACTCGTAAATATTGCAAAAAAAAAACGCGAGCTAAAATCTTCTCAAACGTAACAATTTGAGGAGATTTTAGCTATGAAATCAGAAAACGGGCGGTCTATGGTGGAAATGCTTGGCGTTTTAGCAATTATTGGTGTCTTATCGGTCGGCGCGATTGCCGGATACAGCAAGGCGATGATGAAATATCGGCTCAATAAGCAAGCGGACCAACTCAGCTGGTTATTAAACGTATTATACCGCTATAAAGATATGTTCGGACACAGTAAAGGCTACTTTGTGCCTTACTTAAAAACACTTAATGAAATTCCGCAAGAGATGATTAAAGCTAATGACAGCCATATTTATGATACTTTCGGATTTTTATACTACATAAATACCGATAACTGCACTGATGAATTTTGCAGAGCATCTACTCTTCTTATTCAGTCGCCGACTAATTACAAAAATTTTGATGTATGCCATAATATTTTTGAAACAGCCAAAGCCTTTTCTACGCAGCTTTATTATTTTAGTGCTTGGTCCGGTGAAGCGGGCGGGTTAGATTACCTTTATGGTGATACTTATTGTTCGTCCGTCCGTAAATGTTTAAAAGATTTATCCCAAAATGATATGTATGAAATTTGTAAAAACTGTGCCGAAAAAAGCTGTAATTTTTATTTTAAGTATGAAATTAAATAACTAGGCATAAAAAACACCCGTGGCCATATAGACAAACGGGTGTTTCTGTTTTACAAATGCCAAGCCATCAGCTGAGCGGGCCTTTTGGATTGTTCCAAATCGGGTACGCATAAGGTATTTCTGCCTTTGGTAGTTCCGGTTCTTCATAATCTTCGGGCTGTTCCGGCTCTTCAACCTCTTCTGACTCAGACTCTTCATCCGGTTCATGACACTGGGCAATAATTTCCATGATTTCAGGCATGGTAGCGGTGCCTTCCTGGTCATTAGTGAATGCGCTTTCTATATTGCTTTCTTTGTCAGAGGCCTTGTCAATAGCCTGACGCAAGGCAACATAGCCATCCATTTCATCCAGCAGATTAATCGCCTTAAAGCTTGTGTCATAATGCTCAATGAGAGCATCCAAACCTTTATTAAGCGCCCAAGGACCCAGTTTGGTTTGCCATTTACGTAAGATGTAATACATCTCGCAAATACCACAAACACTGGTCTGCTCATAGCCTAAAAATATTCCTATGCCAAGCGCAAGCGCTTTGTCGGCACGTTGTTCTGCTTCCTTCAACTTTTGAATTTGCAGTTTTTTTATATCTTCCATATCCATAAAAATTTTGATTTAGACAAAAAATACCGCAAAATGAGACAATAAGCAAGTAAAAAATGAAAAATTTTGCATTTTATGGTTTTATTTTGCAAAATAACCGCTATTATCTTGCTTAAAGGAGTTATCGCAAGTATGCAGGAATTTAAAATAGTCAGCCCGTTTGAGCCGTCCGGCGACCAACCGGAAGCGATTAAAGAACTATGCGAAGGCTTAAAGCGCGGCGACCGCTCGCAAGTGCTGCTCGGCGTTACCGGCTCGGGCAAAACCTTTACCATGGCTAAAATTATTGAGCAATCAAAGCGCCCTGCCCTGATTATGGCGCCCAACAAAATTTTGGCGGCGCAGTTATACTCTGAAATGAAAGAATTTTTTCCTAATAACCGCGTGGAATATTTTGTTTCATACTACGATTACTATCAGCCGGAAGCTTATATTCCCAAAACCGACACCTATATTGAAAAAGACTCCGCGATTAATGAACAAATTGACCGTATGCGGCACGGCGCAACCCGCAATGTGTTAGAAGAAAACGATGTTATTATCGTGGCCTCGGTTTCATGTATTTACGGTTTGGGCAGCATGGAGTCATACTCATCAATGGCGTTCGGCTTAAAAGTCGGCGATGTGCTTGACCCGCAGGATATTTACCGCAATTTGGCGGAACTGCAATATGAGCGCAATCAAATAAATTTTGTGCGCAGCACCTTCCGCGTCAACGGCGATACCTTAGATATTTTTCCGGCGCACTATGAAGACCGCGCGTGGCGGATTTCATTTTTCGGCGATGAAATTGAAAGCATCAGCGAAATTGACTCGCTTACCGGCAAAAAGACTGCCGAACTGAGCGAAATTACCGTTTATCCTGCCAATCACTATGTTACTCCGCGTCCGGCGCTTTCGCAGGCGATTACGCACATTCGTGAAGATTTGGGAATAAGACTGCAGGAGCTTAAAGCCGAAAACAAACTTTTGGAAGCGCAGCGTTTAGAGCAGCGCACCCGTTTTGATTTGGAAATGCTTGAAAGCACCGGTCACTGCAAAGGCATTGAAAACTACTCGCGCTATTTAACCGGCCGCGCTCCGGGAGAACCGCCGCCGACTTTGTTTGAATATTTGCCGAAAAACGCGCTGTTGTTTGTTGACGAGAGCCATATTTCCGTGCCGCAAATCGGAGCAATGTTCCGCGGCGACTTTAACCGTAAAAGCACGCTGGCCGATTACGGCTTCCGTTTACCATCATGTATTGACAACCGCCCGCTCAAGTTTGAAGAATGGGACCGCATGCGTCCGCAAAGTATTTTTGTTTCCGCCACCCCCGGCGATTGGGAGCTTGAGCAAAGCAAAGGCGTATTTGCCGAACAGGTAATTCGCCCGACCGGTTTAACCGACCCGATGTGTTTGGTGCGTCCGGTTGAAAACCAAATTGATGACTTAATGAACGAGTGTAAAAAGACCGCCGCCAACGGCGAGCGGGTGTTGGTTACTACCTTAACCAAAAAAATGGCGGAAGATTTAACCGAATACCTCAAAGATAACGGCTTAAAAGTGCGTTATCTGCACTCGGATATTGACACCTTAGAGCGTATTGAAATTATCCGCGACCTGCGCTTGGGCGTATTTGATGTTTTGGTTGGCATTAACTTGTTGCGCGAAGGTTTGGATATTCCGGAATGTTCGTTGGTGGCAATTTTGGACGCCGACAAAGAAGGGTTTTTGCGCTCCACCCGCTCTTTAATTCAGACTATCGGGCGCGCGGCGCGCAATGCGCACGGGCGCGTAATTTTATATGCCGACAAAATCACCGGCTCCATTAAAGCTGCGCTTGATGAAACCAACCGCCGCCGCGAAAAACAAATCAAGTATAATATTGAACACGGCATTACCCCGCAAACCATTAAAAAGAGCATTTCTTCCACCTTAAAAGAAATGACTGAAACCGACTTTGTAAAAGATGATGCGGCAAGTAAAGAAGATGTTAAAAATATTGAAAAGAAAATTAAAGAATACACCAAATTAATGAAAGAAGCCGCGCTCAATCTGGAATTTGAACAAGCGGTTATCTACCGTGACAAGCTCAAAGAGCTTGAAGCATTAGCCATTAAAAATTTATAGTTTAAAAAACAATCACTTAAATTCTTATTGTACAGCCTTGCCTAAGGTGTATTAATTTTAATCTTGACTTTTGAAAAATAATATATTAAATATCATACTGTAATAACAATATTAACAGGAGTCTACTATGAATAATATGAATAATCTTGCTTTACAGCAAAGAAAACGCCTTACAACCACTGCTAAAAAGTGGCTCGGCAACAGCTACCGTCCTAATTCGCTATATCCTCAAAGAGATACGAAATTCTATTTGGGTGAAAAATATATTCCGTATGATTCATCTATAGAAACGGAAGATAGCTCTAATAACAAACTGTATAATGAAATCATGAGTAATCCAAACCCGGATTACTCTTTAGATGACAATAAATCAAAAAATACCGAAAACCCATTTTCAAACAATCCGCTTAGTATTAATCCTAAGCCGACACAAAATATGTGGAACAAACTCAGCAATCCAAATTCTGAAAATGAATTTCAAAACAAATGTGTTGATTTCGGTACGCAAGAAACAATTAATACAAACCCTTATTTCAAAAACAATAACACTAACGTAAATTCATTAAATGACTTATCTTCTTATGATAACCATTTAAGCGAACGGGAAAGAAGAGCCGCTATTGTAAATGACCAACCTCTTAGATTAAAATTAGCCCCAAGCACAGAAACAGAAGTTATTTGGCCAGAAAAACACACGATTCCTTTTTTGGGTAAATTGTATGTAAATAAATATAACAATTTGATAGAAGAGGCTGCTCAAAAATATGACATAGACCCCGATTTATTAAAAGCAACAATGTTTACTGAAATGAGTACAGGACATAAATTTGGTTTAAATAACCTTGCAGATATACTTCACCGCTCCGATTCACAAAGCCCAATGAACATAAATGGTAAATTATGGGGTAATATTGGCAACCAACATTATAACACGTATGAACCAGAGCAAAATATTGAAGCTGCCGCAAATTTACTTAAGCATCTGCAACAAGCAGTGCCAAATCCTAATGATTATGCGGCAATCGGCTCATTGTGGCATAATTTAAGCACTGATAAATTAGATTATATCGGACTTAGAATACATGATGCTTATATGCGAAAATTGTGGGAAAAAAGTGCCACTTCAAAAACACTACCTAAGAATATTTATAATTATATTTTTAATACTTTATTTGGTCATTATTATTAGTAATTTAGTATAATCTCGGATTAATTTTTATTAGATATTGTTGAAATATATAATAAAAACTCATAAAATCCATAAAAATATATTTAGTATTCATAAAACTTCTTAAGGTCTAAATTAAATATTGATTTAGACCTTAAGTTGTGATATGGATAATTAACAACAATTTATAAAGGACTTTAAGATGACAGAAAAAAATACAGCAGAGATTAAAAAAACTGATATTAAAGCCAGCTGCTTAAAAACACTCAAGAAATTTACAGCCTTCTTAAAAGCGGATATTAAAGGCAGCGATTTCAAAACGCTCAAAGGTCTTATAACCGCTTTACGTTATTTGTTGTATATCGTGCTTTATGCTAAATTTTTGTATATGATGAATATTTTAACTCATGACACATTGGATACAGATTTTTATGAGGCGTGTGTTCCTGTCGGCTTTTTTAACATTTATTCGGCGGAACCTGTTACCTATTTTACCATTTTCAGCTTTTTAGAAAGCTACGCGCATGTAAATCTTGCCGGAGATATGCATTTATGCCTGCCAAGCGCGTATTATTTTGTGGTTTTGGCATGGTATTTTCTTTTGTTTTATACCGCATTTAAAATCTTGTCATTTTGCGTATTGTGGAAAAAATTACCTTGGAAGTATGTAATTTTAGAAATTTGCGGATTGATAATTTGTCTTTCATATCATGACTTTATGGTTTTAATTCAATATGGAAGATACGGCTTAATTCCGTTTTACCTGCTCGGGACTATAATTTGCACATTTTATATGTGGGTATTTTTACTGATAGGTTGGGCGATATTAAAATTCATCGGTTATATATATCATTTGCTTGTAGCACCGCTGATCAGCCGGCTTAGAAGTAAATAGTATTATCATACTTAGCACAGTTTATAAATGGTTTTAAAATGACAGAAGAAAACAAAGATAATAACAGATTAAAAACGCGCCAAGAGTTTATAACCGTTTTACATTATTTATTGTATATCGTGCTTTACGGCGCTTTTGTGTATATAATATTAAGTTTAAATCATGACGATTTTATAGATTGGCATGCGACGTGTACTTCTGTCGGCAGTTTTAACATTAATTCAGCAGACCCAATCACCGACTTTACCATTTTCAGTTTTTTAGATAACACTGCAAACTTAAATTTCGCAGGAGAGATACATTTATGCTTACCGAAAATGTTCGGATTTATGCTTTTAGTTTGGTATTTTTTTGTATTGTATATGATATTTAAAACCTTATCATTTTCTATGTTGCCACCCCAAAAGCGGCGAATGTTTGACATTTTAGAAATTTGCGGATTGATAATTTGTCTTTCGTATCATGATTTTATGGTTTTAATTCAATACGGAAGATACGGTTTAATTCCGTTTTATCTGCTCGGGACTATAATTTGCACTTTTTATATGTGGGTAATAATGCTGTTAAGGTGGATAATATTTAAATTGTTTGCCAAACACTATTGATTATCAGATTTAACGCTAACAAAAACTCCGCCGACCAAAGCCGACGGAGTTTTTTATTTTTGCCATAAATCAGGCATTATTCCTGACTGAAAGCTTTTTCCTGCTTAGCAGCTTCATCAGCGGTTCTGGCAACGTTTACCAAAATGGTCTGTGAAACTTCAGGGTGCAGGTTAAGTTTTACTTGATAAATACCTAAATCTTTAATCGGTTTTTCAAGGAAAACATAACGGCGTTCAACGTCAAAGCCGGCTTCGTTAATTGCAGCGGCAATGTCACGAATGGTAACAGAACCGTACAACTGACCGGTTTCAGCGGCTTGACGAATAAGAACAGCCTTAAAGCCTTTAAGAGCTTCGGCTTTTTCTGAAGCTTTTTCAAACAATGCTTTGTTGTGAGCTTCAAGCTCGGCTTTTTGCTTTTCAAAGAAAGCAACGTTAGCTTCGGTAGCACGCAAAGCTTTGTTTTGCGGCAACAGGTAGTTACGAGCGTAACCGTTTTTAACGTTTACTTTGTCGCCCATTTTACCTAATTTTTCAACGTGTTCAAGAAGAATGACTTCCATATTTTCACCCTCCCCTTACATAGCCACATACGGCAACAAGCCGATGTAACGCGCGCGTTTAATAGCACGAGCCAATTCTCTCTGCTTTTTGGCAGAAACTGAAGTAATGCGGCTCGGAATGATTTTGCCTTTTTCCGAAATAAAACGGGAAAGAAGCTTAACGTCTTTATAGTCAATTCTCAAAGCGTTTTCACCGGAGAAAGGACAAGATTTTCTTTTAAAAAATGATTGTTTTGCCATTTTGTTTCTCCTTAAGCTTCAACTTCGGCTTCAACAGCGGCAACATCTTCATCTGAAGACATTTCGTTGTTAAATTCATCAACTTTAATGGTCATATAACGAATAACGTCTTCGTTTAATCTCATCAAGCGTTCATACTCAAAGATTGCTTTGGCAGGAGCAACAATGTTTAACAAAACATAATGTCCCTTGCGGTTTTTTTTGATACGATAAGCAAGGTTTTTCAAACCCCAGTTATCAACTTTTACAACTTCGCCGCCTTCTTTTTTAAGAGCTTCGCTCAAATCTGAAACGAGGCTGTTTACTTGAGAAGCGCCGAGGTCCTGACGTGCAATAAGCACGCTCTCGTAATTTGCCATATAAAATTCTCCTTATGGATTCTCAACAAATAGACGCTTGCGCGTCCGGTTAAATGTATAGCCGCAAAAAACTTTCTGCGGCAAGGACAAGCGTTAATATAGCGCAAAACTTTATTTTTGCAAGCATTTTTTTATAAAGACTATTTTAACAAATTAAGTTTATGCTTGAGGTATATGTTATAAGGATTTTATGCGCATGAAAAACTTTAAAATATTAGGCTTTGCCGCTGTGTTGGCTTTGCTTGCGGGCTGTGCTCATCAAGAAGAAGTGCCGGTTAAAAACGTGCCTTTGTTTCAAGATGAGGCTATTGCTTTGCAAAACTTAAAATCACGCGTGGTGGTTTATTGCTTTACTTCCGCCGATTATCAGGCTGACGACTGTGCCAGACGCTTTGAATCACAAGGCTTTGTACGCCTTAAAGATATTCCGAAACTGCCGGCGGAGTTTGACTTTTTAAAAGGCGATACATACCCTACCCGTCGTTGGCGCAAAGATGAATTGGTTCCAAGGTGGTAACTGCCGATGCAAGCCAAAATTAAAACCATAGCTTTTAGCGGATTAGATGTTCCCGACGTTGATGTGCAAATTCAGCTCAGCGCGGGGATTCCTGCTTTTACAATCGTGGGGCTGCCCGATAAGGCGGTCGCCGAAAGTAAAGAGCGGGTGCGCGCCGCGTTTCAGGCTATCGGCATCAGTTTTCCGGCCAAACGCATTACCATTAATTTAGCGCCCGCCAATTTGCTTAAAGAAGGCTCGCACTTTGACCTGCCGATTGCCGTCGGCATTTTAACCTGTATGGAAATTTTGCCGCAGGAAGAACTCTCCGAATATATTGTGTTGGGCGAACTCGGGCTTGACAACTCGGTTATGCCGGTAAACGGCGTGCTGCCGGTGGCAATTAAAGCCAACCGCGAAAATAAAGGTATTATTTGCCCGGAGCAACAAGGAAGCGAAGCGGTTTGGGGCGGACTTAAAAATATTGTGGCAACACCGAGTTTGCTTGCGTTAATTAATCATTTTAAGGGGATTCAGACTCTGCCGCAACCGGTTGCCAAACGGCGCAAAGAGCAAATAAGCGGGCTTGATTTGGCTGATATTAAAGGACAAGAGAGCGCTAAACGCGCGCTTGAAATTGCCGCCGCCGGCTCGCACAACATGTTAATGGTCGGACCTCCGGGAGCCGGAAAATCAATGCTGGCTTCGCGGCTTACTTCCATTTTGCCGCCTTTGAGCGCGGAAGAAGCGCTTGAAACCTGCATTATTCATTCAGTAGCCGGCGAATTAAAAGACGGCGAGCTTGACTTTACTCGTCCGTACCGCGACCCGCACCATAATGCCTCAACTTCGGCTTTGGTCGGCGGCGGGCGCAAAGCTATGCCCGGTGAAATTTCACTAGCGCATAACGGAGTTTTGTTTTTAGACGAGCTACCCGAGTTTAACCGCAGCACCTTAGAAGCGTTGCGTCAACCGCTTGAAAACGGTTGCGTTACAGTTTCAAGAGCCGAATATCATCATACTTATCCGGCGCGTTTTCAGCTGATTGCCGCCATGAATCCGTGCCGTTGCGGATATTTGGGTTTTGCAGGGCAAGAATGCCCGAAAGCACCGCAATGCGCCGCAGAATATCAGGCCAAAATTTCCGGCCCGTTATTAGACCGTATAGACATTCATGTTTTTGTGCCGCCGGTCAGCCCGTGGGAAATTTTTGAGCAAGTCAAAGGCGAATCGTCAGAAACCGTACGCAAACGCGTAATTACGGCTCGCGAAATTCAAAAAGAACGTTTTATAAAATTCGGACGCCCCGAATTGTTGACCAACTCGCAATTAAAAGGCGACCTTTTAGAAGACGCAGTGCAACTTGACAACGAGGCGCAAAAGCTTTTAATCCGCTTTGCAGAGCAATTTAAGCTCTCGGCTCGCGGGTATCATCGCACATTACGATTAGCAAGAACGATTGCAGACTTGCAAAATGAAACAAAAGTGCTTAAAATGCATATCGCCGAGGCATTAAATTATCGGCGCATTATGCCGGCAAAATAAATTACAGGAGATTAAAAATGAAAATGTTAAAGCCGTCTAAACTTTTACTTTTTTCTTTGATAACAGCCGTTATCACCGGACTTGCCGGGTTTGACGGCGTTTCGGCAGCCTCACGGCAGTCGGCTTACACCGTGCGCGATATGATGGCGCGCCGCGGTCGTCCGCCCAAGAGCGTGACCAAGCCCGCCAAACGCACCACTCCTAAAGTTATCCGCAAATCGGCCGCGGAAGGCTCTTATACCAATGTCGGAACCAGTAATGCCGCCGGTTTTGAACAAACCGTATTGCTTAACAAAGACGGGAGCTTGTTTCCGGGCGGTCCGTGCGTTGAGTGCCAAACCGGTCCGATTGATAAAGACGGCAGTTTGTTTCCGGGCGGCTCCTGTGTAAATTGTCAGACCGGCCCGCTCATTGACACCGGCCCCTGCATTGATTGTCAGACCGGCCCGCTTATTGACACCGGTCCGTGCGTAAACTGCGAAAAGCCCAAACCGCTTATTGCCAATTATGCCATTCCTTATACTCCGTATATTTATCAGTCGGTGGAGCGTAATTGCTGCGCCATGGCTCCGCTTTATTTGGAACATGTTGACTTTAACCTTGCCAATGTGCCGAATAACGGACCGGAAAAACTCGGTAATTATCGTTTCAGAATTTTCGGGTGCCGCCGTTATGATAAAGAAGCCATATTAAACCGCGGTCGCATAATGGAAAAAGATATGAACTTCTCGCAAATTTTTGAAGAAGTTACCGGCGATTGCTACAATCTGGTTAAAATGCCTGATGATTTGTGCCTGCAAACCACTCCTTCTCCGTTGCCTGAATATATTTTAACTGCGGAAATCACCAACTTCTTTATGAACGTGTGCGACGGTTATGACTGGCAAGACGTTCAAAAGCAAAACGCGCGCACCGGTTCGGCTGAAATGACGGTTACGTGGCGCTTGACCAACCTTACCAAGACCAAAGTTTTGTGGGAAGGGCAAACCACCGGTTACAGCGACTTAGACAACGGCGCTGCCAATGGCGAAATTAAGCTAGTGGAAGACGCTTTTGCCGATGCCGCAAGCAATTTAAGCACCATGCCGGGATTTGAAGATCAGCTTATGGTTCGCTTAACGCCGGAAGAATTAACCGAACAGCGCAACGCCTTAATTGATGAAGAAATTGCCTTAAATCCGGCCAAATGCCGTTTTGAGGAAGAGCTTACTCAGGTTAAAAACTGCGAAATAAGCCGTCCGGAAAGCGATATTAACCAATGCCCGGCTTATATTGAGCAAAAATCAGGCGTGGTTTCAGATTATGAATTGTTTGATAATGTGGTGGTTGAAAACAGCGGCGTTGTTTCAGACGGCGATTGCGCCAAAGTTGACGACACTTGGGTTGACATGCAGCAAAACACCACTTCATTTGACAGTCTGTGCATTGTTGACAGACCTCCGTATGAAACATTAAGTCCCGAAAATTTATATAAAGTCAGAGCCTCTGTGGTTGAAATTAACGGTAACGCCGGTAAAAAAGGCGCCGGTCTGATTATTTCAGAGTCGTTTGTTTTAACTTCAGCCGATTTGGTTGATAAAACTAACAATCATTACCAAATTAAAACCATTAACGGCAAAGAGCTGACCGGTCATGCGGTACGCGTAAATCCGGCTAAAAACATTGCGTTGATTATGCTGGATACACCTACCGAATATACCCCGCTTTCATTGAATTTAGACTTGCCGAAAGTAAACCAAAGCGGCTTTATGGTGCTTGGCGTGCTTGACGTGCCGACTTTCAGCGATGGCGAAAACTACATTGACAACAGCGGTAAAGTTGCCGGATACCGTTATTCGGAAGACAAAGGTTCAGAAATCATGATGAACACTTTTGTACAAAATGTTACCATCGGCGGCATTTTGATTGATGCCAACGGTACCGTTAACGGGGTGGCTCATTCCGGTAAAAAGACTGACAGCGGTATGGATTTGTTCCTGCCAACCGAAACCGCTTTGCGCAGCGTCGGGCTCTCAATTTGTGAAAAACTTTACGCCAAACCGAGTCCGTGGCAGCAAACGGTTTATAAACCGGTGACCGAAAAAATTATGGCTCCGGCGCCTAAAGCTCCTGAAGCCATGAAAGAAAAAGACCGCAAATAAACGGTTTGTCAGGTAATAAATTAATCGGTGACGGCTTTCCGGCTATCACCGATTTTTTTGTTCCGTTATTTTGCATAGGGTTTATTTTGCATTGTGCCAATACAACTTATGCACAGCGCTGACTCGTAAATATTGCAAAAAAAAAACGCGAGATAAAATCTTCTCAAAACTAACTTTTTGAGAGGATTTTAGCTCATGTATACACAATCCGGAAGAAGTATGGTTGAGATGCTCGGAGTTCTGGCGATTATCGGGGTGCTGTCAGTTGGCGCTATTGCCGGTTACGGAAAAGCTATGTTCAAGTACAAACTTAACAAACAAACCGAACAATTAAATCAGGTTATCGGTGCCATCGTGCGCTATAAAAGCAGTTTACTGCTTAATCCCAATCCGGCGGATGATACCAATCTAAGCGACTTTCAATTAGTGTCATTACTTAAAAAGCTCGGTGAAATTCCAAAAGAGATGTATACATCCAGTGATGTATACATCAAAGATGCTTTCGGCACTCAATATTATGTTTATAATCGTAACACTCATAAGAACATGGTTTTTTTACGAACTCGTAGCATGGATCGTAATGACAGCTCTTTTCAGATTTGTAAAAATTTATACTTAATCGCCAAAGAATGGCACCAAGAATTACATTCTATACGTGTTGCAGCTTATAAAGGCGATGATTTTGACAGCCAAGGAACATATTGCGGCGATAACACTCTAAATTCATATTGTTTTAAACGCATTAAAGATTTACGATTAACCGACCTTGACGATATTTGCCGAACCGCCGCTGAAGAGCAAGGCTCATATTCGGTTATGTTATATTTTTAACAACCTAACTTATGCACCGCCTGCCAAAAAAATGTTTATTTTTTGCGCAAATAAGTTATATTCGCCTATATTTTGATTTAATTTTGAGATATGGTGACGTTATGAAAAAAACTTTTTTATCCCCGTTTTTTACTCCCGTAGCATTTAGTGTTTGTTGGAGCGCTGTTTTGGCGGTTGTTTTAATATTTTTCCCCGAACAAAAATTTTTAATTACCGAGGACGGCGAAATTATTGAGCTGTTTACCAACATCGGTTATATTTTGATGTTGGCGACTATGTTGTTTTTATCTAAAGATTACACCGATAAAATTACCTCATGGGGAATTTATTTATTTTTGGGAATTTGCGCCTTTTTGCGCGAAGCGGGCATTCAGCACCATTTGTCACGCACCGATTCAACCCCGTTTAAGTCACGTTTTTTCTTGAATCCGGACAATCCGTGGGGTGAAAAAATTGTGTTCGGGTTGCTCTTGCTCGTTGTTTTCGGGGCAATACTTTATTTAGGCATTAAGTATGCCAAACATTTGGTAACCTCATTTTTTAAGCTCAATACCGTTACATGGTCTACCGCGGTTTTGTGCACCACTTTGGTATTTGCCAAATTTGCCGACCGCTTTCCGGGAAATTGGCGTCATAATCATGACGGAGAACTGCTCCCGCGCGAACAAATTGAAATTTGGTCTTTACTGGAAGAAAGCTCGGAAATGTTTTTGCCTTATTTGGTAGTTATCATTATGGTTCAATACCATTTGCTTAAAAGCAAACAGCAATAACTTAAACGCCGGTTTTTAACACCGGCGTTTTTAATTACAGATTACGATTAACTCTTAAATAATGGACAATGCAGAAAACCGCCCAAAACTGCTCAAATATTTCATCAAACTTATCTTTATCTAAATGAGTTTTGAAAAATTCGCACGGCTCAAACATATCCTCGCGCGTTTCAACGGACAATAAAACTCTGTTGGCATACATGCCGAGCTGAATGCTTTTGCCGTTAAACGCCTCTTTTAAATTGATTAAACGTTTAACAAAACCAGGAAGAAGTAAATTGCGCGCTTCTTCCGCGTTGCCGGTATAAACCTCAAAATATTTATCCGATAAATCATCATCGGGCTTAAAGCGGGTGAGGCCATCAAAAGTTTTACCTTTACTGAACATGCCGCCGTTTTTGAGCACAATGGTTTGCGCCGTGAAGGGCTTGTTTAAGTCTATTTCAATCGCAATTCCCTGAAATACAATTTTTTCCGTGCGTTTGCCTTTAACCATGTTTATGTTTTTCATGGTTTGCTCGCAAACGGTAACCATAGTATCGGCATATTTACCGAAAAAGGCGTCTTCGGCTGAAATTTCATCGTATTTCGGAAAAATCAGGCTCATTTCCATCAATTTTTGATTTATCGGCTGCCCGTGGCGGTATCTGAAGCCGTCAAAAAACTTGGCAAACAACTCCATAGAATCGTTTGTAACCTGCGCGCGATATTTTTTTACCGGCAGGCGAATGGCATAAATCATTCCCGCCATTAAAAATACCAGAATTCCCCAACTGACGCTTGAATGAACATGATTGTTAAAAAAGTAAATAAACAATCCGGTCATCGGCACTAAAAATAATGAGAGCCATATTAAAAACCAAAACTGGCTGACGCATTTTAACCTGATGTCTTCTTTTTTCTTTAAGAACGGAGCTAAAACTTGTTCATAATAGCCGTCAAATTTTGATTTAAATTCAGCATGTTGCCAAATTTCTTCGCTATTGTCTTCTTCTGTTATATCAACCGACATTTATGTAAACCCTGTTTTATTATTTAAACTTGAGTAATATTATAAAACATGGTTGGTAAACAAATATTAAAATTATTTTCATTTTTAGCTGATAAGTTGGCAATAATTTATCAATCGGGGCTGAACTTATGCTTAACGTTATTTGGATTTTGTTTTTTCTGCTTTCATTTGCCGCGGCTTGTTTTCAGGCTTTTATCGGCGGCAACCCGCTGATTTGGACTGAAGTTATTAATGCTTTATTTACCGCGGCAAAATCGGCCTTTACCATTGCCATAAACTTAACCGGTATGCTGTGCCTGTGGCTCGGGCTGTTAAAAATTGCCGAAAAATCAGGCTTAACCGATTTGCTTGCCCGCGGACTTGTTCCGTTATTTAAAAAGATTATGCCGGAAATTCCGGAACATCACCCCGCAATCGGCTCTATGGTTATGAATATTGCCGCCAATATGTTAGGTCTTGATAACGCCGCAACCCCGATGGGTCTTAAAGCCATGGAGCAAATGCAAGAACTTAACCCGCGCAAAGATACCGCCTCAAATGCTGAAATTATGTTTATGGTGATTAATGCCTCCGCCGTAACCATTATCCCGATTAATATTTTAATGTATCGGGCAGAGCTTGGTTCCGCTAATCCGTGCGCGGTGTTTATCCCGATTTTAATTGCCACCGCCGCCTCAAGTTTAGCCGGATTTTTGGCAGTGGCAATCGTGCAAAAACTGCCGATATTTAATCGGATGGTATTTGCTTATTTACTCGGATTTGCCCTGTTTATCGGCGGTCTGGCTTATTATTTTGCAAGCCTTGACGATGCGGTGCGGTTAACCTATTCGGAAAGCGCCGGAAACTTTATTTTATTTTTTACGGTCGCCGCTTTTATTGCTTATGGCGCCGCCAAACGCCTTAATGTTTATGAAACTTTTATAACCGGCGCCAAAGAAGGTTTTGATATTGCCGTAAAAATTATTCCATATTTGGTGGCGATGCTTGCCGCCATTGCCGTATTGCGCGCTTCCGGCGTTATGGAGATGTTTGTTGCCGGAGTGGCCAAAATAGTCAGTTTTGCCGGTATTGACACCGGTTTTGTTCCGGCGTTGCCGACAGCATTTATAAAACCGCTTTCCGGCAGCGGCGCACGCGCCATGATGATTGAAACCTTGCAAACCTACGGAGCCGACAGCTTTGCCGGATTTGTGTCTTCCGTTATTCAAGGCTCAACTGAAACCACTTTTTATGTTTTGGCGGTATATTTCGGCGCCATTAAAGTGATTAAAACGCGGCACGCCCTGCCCTGCGCGCTATTTGCCGATTTGGTCGGAATTATTACCGCAATATACGTTTCATATTTATTTTATTAAAGGATTTTTAGCATGAAAGCTCTTTTGCAACGAGTTAAATATGCCGGCGTTACGGTAAACGGCAAACAAGTTTCACACATCGGGCAAGGCTTGCTGATTTTTTTAGGCATAGCCAAAAACGACACGGCCGCGCAAGCTGATTTTTTAGCTAAAAAAGCCGCTAATCTGCGGATTTTTGAAGATGAAAACAAAAAAATGAATCTATCAGTACAAGATATTAAAGGCGAAGTTTTGGTAGTTTCGCAGTTTACGTTGGCAGGCGACACTTCTCGCGGCAATCGTCCGGGGTTTGAAACCGCCGCCGCTCCGCAAGACGCTGATGTTTTGTATGAATATTTTTCAGAACAGCTGCGCAGCGTTCACCATCTGCCGGTACAAAACGGCATTTTTCAGGCCGATATGCAGGTTGAACTTTTAAACGACGGTCCGGTTACTTTTATGCTGGAAAAATAGCATACAATAATCGGAAGAATAAAAATATCGGTTATTCGGCACTATCGTCAGATTCTGAGAGGGGGCGGCCTAAAGCTTGTTTTTCCTGACGCAGTTGTTCATTATGTTCAATTTTGCGCAGCACGTTAGCGCCGGCGGTTTCAATCAGCTTATTTAAAAGCCGCGCGGCGGTTTGTTGTTCATCTTCTTCCGCTCCAAAGAGCACAAAGCGGTTTTGATACTCGTTTACAATTTCATTTTTTAAACCGGTAACGTCTAAAGATACCACCATTTGCAAGCGTTTATGCGCCGCGTCTAAATTATCAACTTTAGCTTTTAAAACTTTAGGGGTTATAACATAGTCGGCAATTTCAGCATCTTCGGTTAAGTAAAAATACTGATTGTTTGCAAACTGCTCTTGTAACATTTGCGCATATTTTTTTGATTGGGCGCCGGTATAATATTCAAGCGGCATAATGCGCACAAGCGCCAAGCTTTCAGGGTTAGCCGGTTTAATATCAACCTCGTTTTTGACCTCGGCAACAACCTCAGCCACTTCTTCGGGAGTGGCTTCTTTGACGGGTTGTTCCCGTTCAATAAATTCCGCCTGCACTTTTTCAATGGCGGTTGGCGATAAATAACCGTTAATCTCAACGCAAACTTTATCAGAATCTGACGGCGCGGTTGAAGAAGATAAATCTTCAATATATTCATCAACCAAACGATAAACGAGCACGTTTACATCATGCTCGTTTAAAATACTTTTGGCGCGCGCCAACTCAGCTAATTTTTTAACGCCTAAAAACACCGCCTTATCTGCGGCGCGAACGCGAGTACTGGCTTTACTTTCGCCCTCAATAACCTTTTCACAGGCATTACCGTATATCGGCAACGCCTGTGTTTTTGTATTTTGGGCATGCGCCGACATTATTATACCGGCGCATAAAAAAGCAAGCAACAGCCTCATTGACTATAACCAAATTTTGTTGTTATCGGTTTGTTTGATAACTTCAGTCCATTCATTGAGCTTTTTACCTTTGAGGTCATATAATGAAGTGGTGTATTTAATGGCCGGAACGTTTTTGCTCGGGGTATCAAACCAATCAGCTTCAGTGGCAAGGTAATAATCAGCATCGGCCAAATTGTCGGTTACGGTAAAAGTGTATGAATTGGAAAGGTTGCGTTTTAAGGTATTAACGCCGTTTTCAATACCGGCCGGCAAATCAGTGCTTTTAACAACCGGATTTTGAACATAAAGTTTTACATTCGGGCGACTTTGATAAAGCGAGGATGTGTCTTGCAACATACGGCTTAACGTGCGGTTAGCAGCCAACTTATAAGCTTCAGGCATAGCCGGAATTATAACTTTTGCCGGAGCGGGTTCCGCCTGATATGAAACCTGCTGATTTTTAAATGTTTGGCAGTTACCGCAGCCGCAATTTAAGGTTTGACCGTCCGTTTCGCACTCACGGCGCGGTTTGGGTTGAGCAACGGTTTCAGTTACGCGCGGGCGCAAAACTTCGCGGCAGGGATCGGGACGATATGCGCAGCGGCACGGGTTAACCTCAGTTTTAACTTCCTGACAAGGGCAAGGTTTCGGTTCAGCCTTTTCACACGGAGAAGCCTTAACTTCCTGACACGGACAAGGCGCCGGTTCGGCCTTAACTTCCTGACAAGCGCACGGCGCGGGTTCGGCCGCAACCTGAGCTTTTTCGGTTTGACAATTTTTATGGGCACAAGCGGCTAATGTAACAACCAATGCCAAAGCCATAAGTTTTTTCATTACTTTCCTCCTTAATTTGTAAAAGATGCGCTTATATTAGACATTTTTTTGATAAAAATCAATTTTTATTTTTATATAGTCGCTTTTATTGATTTATCATTTGCCTTTTGTAAAAAAATAAGATAAATTCGCCCTCATTGAGGTAAAATATGGTTATAACTTTTTCAGCTGTTTTGGCTTTAATGTTGGTTTTAATTAAGCCTTTGCAACGCAATCCGTTTTTTTTGATATATTTCGGATTGCTTATCGGCGCGGCTTATTACATGGAAACATATATGTTCAAGCTTCCGCTGTTTTCGCCCAAGCTGATATGGGTGTTTGTGCTTTTGCATATTGTTATTATTAATTTGGTAACAATTATTGCCTACGGAACCGACAAAAAAGCCGCAATTAAAGGGCAATGGCGCGTGCCGGAAATGCAGCTCCACACATTAGAACTATTGGGAGGCTGGGTCGGAGCCTTTGCGGCGCAAAAAATTTTTCATCACAAAACCAAAAAGAAAAGTTATCAATCTTTGTTTTGGCTTACGCTGATTATTCAGTTGACCGCGGTTTATTACATCGCTAAATTTTTACACATCTTTTAACAAGCAGGACTTATATTCTATGGCAAAAAGCGTACCGGTTGAACTTAAAATGAGTTTTCATGAGCATTACAAGGCAATGTGGCCTTTTGTAAAGCCTTATGCCTTCAGAGCCTTAATGGCAATTTTAATCACCATTCCCATCGGGGCGCTTGATTCGGTGGTGGCGCTTGCCTTAAAGCCGTATATGGATATTGTTTTGGTGGATAAATCATCACAATCGCCGGCTTATATTCCGTTTTTGATTATTGCCTTTACCTCAGTGCAAGGGTGCTTAAATTATGCCGCGACTTATTTGAACACTTGGGTCGGCACTAAAATAAACCATGATGTTAAACGGGCGTTATTTAAAAAACTGCTCTGTTTGGAAACATCGTTTTTTGACACCAACGACTCGGGCGTGGTTATTCAGCGCTTTTCAACCGACTGCGACACTGCCTGCACCGGTTTGTTAGAAAACTTAAAAACCTTTTTCTCGCGGTTTTTCTCTTCAGTTTCATTAATCGGGGTGCTGATTTACAACTCATGGCAGCTTTCAATTATCGCCATTGTGTTTTTACTCGGCGCTTTACTGCCGCTTTCATCGGTTAAGCGGCGGATTAAAAAAAGCATTGCCCGCAATGTGGAAGAAACCACCAAAATTTACACCAATTACAATGAATCGCATAACGGCAGCAAAACCATTGCCGCTTACAATCTGCAGTCATACATTTACAGCCGCTTTGACGCAACTTTGCGGGTGATTTTCAAATTAACCATGAAAGTGGTTCAGCGCACCGGTTGGATGACCCCTTTAATGCACATTATTGTTTCGGCCGGTATCGGCGGAGTTATCTGGTATGGCAGCACGCTTATTGTTGAGGGTAAAATTTCAGCCGGAAACTTTGTGTCGTTTATCACGGCTTTGGTTTTGCTGTACACTCCGATTAAAAGCATCGGCAAAAGCTATAACAATGTGCAGGTTTCGTTTTTGGCGATTGAGCGCATTATAGACATTTTAAGAATTAAGCCGCAGATTGAAAACTGCGAAAAACCGAAAACTTTACAAAAAATCAGCAAAGGAATTAGGTTTGAAAACGTTTGCTTTGAATATGTGCCCGGCTGTCCGGTTTTGAAAAACATTACCTTAGACGTTCCGGCAGGTTCCAATGTGGCGATTGTCGGCAACTCGGGCGGCGGAAAAACCACGTTGGTTAATTTGCTACCGCGCTTTTATGACGTTACTTCCGGGCAAATTTTAATTGACGGGGTTAATATCAAAAAATATTCGTTAGAATCGCTGCGTGACAACATTGCCGTGGTATTTCAAGACAACTTTTTATTTTCAGGCACCATCAGAGAAAATATTTTGCTCGGCAAGCCCGATGCCACGGAAGCTGAAATTTTTGACGTGCTGAAATTGGTATATTTGGATAAATTTGCGGCCGGATTAAAAGACGGCTTAGACACTGAAATCGGCGAACGCGGAGCCGTGCTTTCCGGCGGGCAAAAACAGCGCCTTGCCATTGCCCGCGCGTTAATCAAAGACGCTCCGATTGTTATTTTGGACGAGGCAACCTCCGCGCTTGACAATAAGTCTGAAGCCGTAGTGCAAAAAGCGATTGAAAACCTTATGGCGCGCCGCACCGTGTTTGTAATTGCGCACCGTTTGTCAACCATTAAAAATGCCGGACAGATTATTGTGGTTAACGACGGACAAGTGATTGAAAGCGGCACGCACGCTGAATTGCTCAAAAAGTCAAACGGCGCTTACACCGCTTTGTATAACGCGCAGTTTAAAAACGCCTAAAGATTATTGCACGAACATGGTCGGAAACAGCACCTGACGCGGCGACATATTCTGCGTGAGCACCGCTTTGAATATCGGATACATCTGCTCGCACTCGCTCACCGCAATAGAAAAGACCTGCTCCAACTTGCCGAAAAAGTCAGATTCATCAGGATTAATAATCAACGAATGTTTAAACATCGGCATTTTGCGCTCATTCCAATATGAAAAATGGCCAAGCCACATATCTTCATTGACCAACGCGAGCAGTTCAAAAATTTTACCGGTATCGGCAGTCGGCGAATCTATGTTCATCAGGCATGAAATGTGCAAACAGCGCAGATGTTCTTCCCAGGCAAAAAAGAGCAACATGTTATCCCATTTGCCTTCAACCTCAGCCACAACTTCAGTAGAACTGCGGCGCTCAAACTCTACCGATTTTCCTTGAAACATATTTTCAACGGCGTCTATCGGATTGTATATCGGTTTGGTTTGTATTGCCGAAAACATTCGGGTGTCCTTAAATTTTGATAAATTAACTGCTTTTACAGTGCAACAGCGAGTCGTTTCAGGCAATAAAGTTTAAAAAGTTTTCCACCATATTCACAACAACAAAAAAATCTTTTAAAAAATATCGTTTTTTTTCAATACTATACAAAAAACAAGGGTAAATAAAAATTTTTATATGTGGATTATCTGAAGTTTTTTAATATACTCTTAAACAAAATAAAAAAACGGTAAAGGATATTTTATGAACGGTTTAGCTTACCCCGATATTTCGCCGATTATATTTTCAATCGGTCCGCTCGCCGTGCGTTGGTATTCAATGGCATATTTGTTCGGCATTGTTGCGGCGTGGTTTTTGGTATCACGAAATATCAAAAAATTTAGTCTGCCGATTTCAAAAGCGGCTTTGGAAGATATGGTGTTTTATATCACGCTCGGTATTGTTTTGGGCGGGCGCCTCGGTTATGTGCTGTTTTACGGGCGCGATATGTTTGCCGAAAATCCGCTTGAAGTTTTTGCAATTTGGCACGGAGGAATGTCTTTTCACGGCGGAATCATCGGCGTAATTGCAGCCACCTATCTGGTTACCAAAAAATATAATTACAAATTTTTGAGCATTACCGACCTGATAGCGCTTTATGCTCCTATCGGGATTTTTTGCGGACGCTTGGCTAATTTTGTTAATGACGAGCTTTGGGGCAGAGTGGCTGACGTGCCGTGGGCAATTAAATTTCCGGCGGGAGGATATTTACCGCGCCATCCGTCACAGTTATATGAAGCCGCGCTTGAAGGTTTGCTTTTGTTTATAATTTTAAATTTGCTATGGCAAAAGCAATGGGTACGGCAACACACCGGCTTTACTTCGGGGCTGTTTTTGCTCGGTTACGGCATGTTCCGGGCATTTTTGGAGCAATTTCGCGAACCTGACGCGCAACTCGGCTTTATTTTTGCGCATATCACCATGGGGCAGCTGCTTTCGCTTCCGTTTATTTTACTGGGAATCGCATTGTTGTTTGTTGCCGCAAAGCGCAGCGATATTGACCTTAAACTTTAAGCCTCAGAAGTTAAGTTTTGAGTAAACTTATAAGCCTTTTGCACTTTTTCACGCGTGCGGGTTAAAACCACTTCGGCATCGGCATCGCTGCGTTTTTTCTCGGAAATTCCGGCGGAGACGGTAATAACCTCTTTTACCGGTTTGCGGCCTAACATAAATTCAGAACCGGCAATGCTGCGGCGAATAGTTTCAAGATATTCGCGCCCTTGTTTTTTATTTTCATTTTTGAAAATTAAAACAAATTCATCATCGTTGTAGCGATAAATAGCGGCGCCGGTATCGGCTTCTTCAATTTTGTTAACAATCATTTTGGTGAGCATGTCGGTTTTGCGCGCGCCGTAAACCATGCGTATTTTTTCGTAATTATCAATATAAATTACCCCTAAAGCATACTTTAGCGGAAACGATGATTTAGAATGACGATAATACGCGGCGCGGCTGTATACTCCGGTTAAAGCATCGCGCAACAAGCCATATAAAAACGCATGCAAAGAGGCTGAGAGCAAAATAAATGACGAAGCGGCAAAAAAGATGGCCACCGCGGCGGGCGAATCGGCGTAAAACATAGCAAAACCGATACTGATTAAAGCAAAGGTCATGCCGGCATTTTTAATGGTGTTATTGCAGCTTTGCCAAATAAGCGCCGCCAAAATTACCGCAATCCACTCCGCGCCGATTAATGAAATGTAATTAAGCGAGACGGTCGGCATAAAATATTCGGCTTTTTCTATTAAAAACGCCTGAAACAATATTGCGCACAAGCAATAAAAATTGTTTTCATTATTTAGAGAGCCATCATCACGAATTAAAAAAAACAGCCAATTAAGCGGCAGCAAAATTAAAAGCAACTCCCATGAAGGCGTTGTGGTAAAGCTTATGCCGCAGCTTATTTTCAAATTGTTAAGGGTTAAACCGGCAATGAGGAGCCAAATTGTTATAAATATTGTTTTGGTTTGCTGCAAAAAAAGTAAAAAGGCAATGTTTATGCCGCAAAAAACATAAAACAGAACATACCACATTACATTTTGTTCCGGCGCAAAATTAAGCGCGGAGCAAAAATAAAAAAATGCCGCGGCAAACACAGCCGCCGGAATATATGACGTTTTGGTATCGGCAAGCAGTTTACCGAACAGGTCAGCAAACATAAAAAACTCCTTTAACGTTTTGATGCTTTGCTATAACACAACTTTGGTTTAAATTTTATTTACGCATTTTAAAATAGAGCTGTCGCCGTATGAATAAAAACGATAGCGCTCATTTATGGCATGCTGATAAGCCGCTTTCATGCGTTCGGTACCGGCAATGGCGCAAATAAGCATAAATAAAGTTGACTTCGGCAAATGAAAGTTGGTGATAATCATATCTATAATTTTAAACTTGTAGCCGGGAGTAATAAAAATATCGGTTTCGCCGGCAAACGGGTGCAAAACGCCTTTTTCATCGGCGGCGCTTTCAAGCAGACGAACCGAGGTGGTGCCAACGGCGATAATGCGGCGGCCTTCTTGTTTGGCTTTATTGATTATAGCGGCGGTCTGCTCTGAAATTATGCCGTATTCGGCGTGCATTTTATGATCTTTGGTATCTTCGGTTTTAACCGGCAAAAAAGTTCCGGCGCCAACATGCAAAGTTAAAAACACTTTGGTAACGCCTTTTTTATCAAGCGCGTTTAACACATTTTGCGTAAAATGCAATCCGGCAGTGGGAGCGGCAACCGCGCCGTCATATTTGGCATAAACGGTCTGATAATTTTCTTTGTCATTATATTTGTTCCAAAGCCCCTGCCCCGGTTTGTCACGCTTAATATAAGGCGGAAGCGGCATAGAACCGTATTTTTCAAGCATGCGGCCAAGCGCGTCAACTTCACAGGTAAATTGCAGTAAAACGCCGTCCTCGCCGTTTTTTTCAAGCACAATGGCGGAAAAATCAGAATCTTCCGCCGCAATTTCATCAGTATAAAACTCAACTTCATCACCTGGTTTTAAGCGTTTGGCATTTTTTACAAACGACCACCAGGCTTTGCCGTCTTCAGGGTGGTAAAGCGTAACTTCAACCAAAGCATCACCGCGCTTGCCGTACAAACGCGCCGGAATAACTTTGGTATCATTAAAAACCAAAACATCGCCCTTTTGCAAAATGTCCGGCAAATCATAAAAATGGCGGTCATTAATTTCATTTTCTTTTGACAAATCCAACAAGCGGGACGAATCGCGCGGATTAACCGGTTCTTTGGCAATTAAATCTTTGTCCAGTTCAAAATCAAAAACATCTACCTTCATGGTTACACCCTAAATTTTATTGTATTTTAGGCGGTTATAGTATATGATGCTTAACAAAGCAAGCAATTTTTACACTTAAAATTTTATTTTTAAAAATATAAAAATATTTTTCGCTAAAATTTGCATTTTTTGACAAAAAAGCTATTGAAAATCAAAATATTTTATTGTATACTGCGAACAATCAGAAACTTTTTTACACACGGGAGTGCTTAATTATGGCAAAGAACGCTAAAGTTAAAATGGATTTGAATGAAGCTGTTACGATTTTGCAGGGTGAAACTATCGCCAAAGCAAAAGGCGCGGACGGCTATTCGGCGGCAGAAGTAAAAGAGGCATTAAAGATTGTTAAAGCGCAAGATCCGGACAATCAGGTTTTGTATCAGTATATGCTTATTACCGTGTTTCAACCGGTTAAAGCGCAAGATCCGGACAATCAGGTTTTGCATGTTTATAATGAACAGGCTAAAAATGCCCAAAATACCGCGGGCAAAACAAATGCCGAAACAACTTCTAAAACCGGTAAAAAAACCGGCGCCAAAAAAGCGGCTAAACCTGCTAAAAGCGCAAACAAAGCTCAGGTTTTGCGTTCTGATGCTTCCGACAATAAAAAACCGGATTTTAACGAGGCCGTCACCATTTTGCAAGGCGAGGCTATTGCCAGAGCCAAAGGCGCAGAAGGTTTTTCAAAGGCTGAAGTTGAAGAAGCTCTTAAAATTGTTAAGGAGCAAGACCCTGACAATAAGGTATTAAACATTTACATGCAACAAGCAAAAAATGCCGAAAAAGCCGAGAGTATCCCTGTAAAAAATGAAAATTCCGCTGATAAAAAGGCTGAAAATAAAAAGGCTGAAAACAAGCTTGAAAACGTTTCTGCGCAAAATGCCGAAAATCGGCAGGTTTTGCGTCCGGTTCCTCCGGCAGAGTCCATGAGCTTAGACGAGGCGGTTGCCATTTTGCAAGGCGAGGCTATCGCGGCCTTAAACGGCGCCGACGGATTTTCGCAAAGCAAAATTCAGGAAGCCTTGAAAGTTGTGCAGGATAAAGACCCGAATCATCCGGCTTTAAAAGCTTATCAGGAACAGCTTGCCAACTTTGAAAAAGCCAACAAGCTGCAATCAAACAATCCGGTAATTTACGCGCAAAACTCAGAAGACACTGACTTTACGCTCAGAGGCTACACTTTTGATAAGTTTACCGAAAGCTCTGAAAATGACGACATTCGCGAATATATTGGCAATACGGAGCTTACTGACAGCGTCAGCGGCAAAGTTTTGGAAGCTCAGGAACGCAAAGATTATCTTAACCTGATTTTTGAAGGCGCTAAGTTAAAAACCGAAACCTCATTAATAGGTGATGAAAAGTACGCCAAATTAAGCAATGCCCAGAAAATTAAGACGATTAAAGCAGAGCTTAAAACTATTTTCTTTGCTGACTTTGCCCGCACTGCCATTGCGTCAGATTTAGAAAAGCCAACCACTTTGGAGCAACGTATCGGCTCTAAAGAATATAAAGATTATATTCTGCGTCAATCACAAAAAGCTTCGGGCATTATGCAAAAAATTGTCAGCGGCGGTCAAAAGATTAAAATTAAAACCGACGCCATTTTGGCTTCATGCGCCGATACCGCGGCTCAGACCGAACAATATATTAAAGGCCTGAGATTAAAAGCTCAGCAAGCTGTTGCGCAAGCTTCGCAATCGGCTAAAAACGGAGCGCAAAAAGCTTCAGACAATATACGTAATGATTTTAACAAAATAGCCGACCGCTTGCAGAAACATAAAAACAATTTTGAGCAGCTGGCTAACAATGTTTCAAAAAATCGTTATCAAATTTTCAAGAATATTAAAGGAAGTTTCAGTGATAACAAAATTAAATTGTTTGGCAATGTTGCCGCTAACGCCGCATTCGGTTATGTGACGGCGGCTGCCGCTTCCGGCGCGGTTGCCGGCGCAGCTGCTCCGGTATTGGTTCCGGCCGTTGCCGCTTATGCGGTATATCATGCCGCCGGTTCATTGGTATATCCGGTTGTGGCGGAAATTCGCAAAATCAACCGTCAAAAACGAGAAGCCGGTGAAGCGACCTTGCCGTTTATGCAAGCCTTAAAGCAAGCTTGGAAAAATAAAACCGAGTCTCGTAAAAACAGACGCACCTATATTGTCAGCGTCTTAATCAACACCGCTGTTGCCGCCGGTGGTTTTGCATGGTTGAAAGACGGTTTGGAAGCCGCCGATGCCGCCGCAGCGTTGACTGACGGAGTTAAAGACGGCTTGAACGTTACTTTAGCATCCAGCATTGCCGAAACTCGTCATGCTATCAGTATGGGACGCGCAGGCGCCGCCACCATGGCGCAGTTAGCAGATGCAGGTGTTGCTTACGGCGTTTCAGTTGCCGACCCGCAAAACTTAGAGAAAAAAGCCGAGGCTAAACAAACCGCGATTGCCGCTTTGATCGGTATGGGCTTAAACGCCGCCGCTCAGGGCTTGAGTTCGGCATTGCAAAATATTAACACCGCTAACGGCGAAATATCAGATGTGCTCTCATCAGATAATGGCACCCCTGCTCCGGTTAACAATCCGGTTAATGACGATGGAATTGTAAATCCGGTAACCGGCGCTCCGGTTAACAATCCGGAAGCAAATGATGTTGCCCCCGCTCCGAGTGCAGGCGATAATGTTACTGATATTGCCGACACCACTAATGACGCCTCTGTTGCTCCTAAACCAAACTTTGTTAAAGGTTTGTGGAATAAGTGGTTTGGCGGCAGAAGTAATGATGAAGCCCCTTCAACCCCGATTGTCGGCGACGGCAGAAACCCTGACGGAAGTTGGCAGGTTTCAGACGGAAACGGCGATGCCGTTAATATTGTGGATAATGGCGGCAACGCAGGCGATGTTGATGTTGCAACCAATGGCGGAAATGTTCCTGCCGGTTTATTCCCGAGAGAATATAATCAGGATATGGGCATCAGCCAAAGAGAATATAACACTTTGGTTAATACCACTGAAGGCACGCTTAAAGCCGCAACCGGCGAAGAAGTTACTTTGGACAGAGCTTACAGCAATCTCAGCGGCTCTATGGATCAATTTAAAGGCAGAACCGAAGAAGAAATTATGTACAAATATAACCGCTTGTATGCCTTTATGCGTAAGGCTTACAGCGTTGGGGACGGAACCTTGCGCGAAACCCCGTCAGGCAGCGAGTATTTAACTTCTCGTTTCAGCAACATTAATATTCCTGGCATGAATGAAGATAAAATGTCGCAGTTGGTTGATTTTGCTAAGGATAACACCTATGCAAACAAAGCTGAACTTAAAGAAGGACTAAATAAACTCTTCCCTGAAGGGTTAAGCAACAAAGATATGACAGCATTGATTACAACTATTCACAGCAACCAACGCTTTAACCAATACCAGTCTGAAATGGAAGCCTTAACCAAACTGCTTGGTTGCGGTGAAAAAATCAGCAATGAAGATGCTTTGGCTATCAACAAAATGTTAGATAATACCGACGCTTTGCTCGCAACCGGTAAAGCTCACACTCAGTTGACCGGTTTGAGCCTGGCTAAAGATTGCAACGATGATGACGGAGAATGGATACGCGTTGCTGTTCAGCCGAAAGAAGTTCCGCTTCCGGAAACTCCTGAACTTGGCGATGCCGAATTACCTGATGACGAGATTGTAATTGCCGCTGCTCCGCAAATGCAGTTGCAACCGGATGAAGGTTTGCAGGTTGAACCGATGGCTGCTCCAACTGAACAACCGCAAGACGGCGTTGAAAAAATTGTCGGTGATAAAATGTCACAAGTCAGAGGCGAAAACGAACCCGATTATCGCAAGCCGGTATCGGATAGAAAAGCCGCCCGCTTATTGAAGAGAATTAACAGCGGTTCTCGTGAATAACATTTTATCAATGATATAAACCAAAAGCTCCGATAGCAATATCGGAGCTTTTTTTGCGATATATTTTTTATGATATATAAATATCGGGGAATAAAAAACCGCCTCTGAAAAATCAGAGACGGGAAAAATATTTTTATTATTTAGTGCCGAGATTAATAAATGGCACGGTGTTGCCCATCATGTATTGAGGTAATTCACCGTTCCACTTCAGCACAGCCTCATATTCTGTGAGGCCTTTGTTTTTGGCCAAAGCCTGAGATTTAATCTCCATGGCTTCAGCCTCAGCCTTGGCGGCAATAACCGTTTGCTGCGCTTCCTCTTGAATCCTTTTTGTATTGTTGACGGCCTCCTGAGCTTTTTGCTCGGCAATGACCTTGTCTTCAATCGCCTTTTCAAAATTATCGCTATAGTCTATATTAATAAACATAAACGAGATATTTTGAATGAATTCAGAATTCATTTTTTCACGCAAGCATGCGATTACCGCATCGGTAGCAACATCACGGTTGCTGACCAACTCTTGGGCCGGCCATTTACCAATGACATCTCTGAGTGCCGCATCCAAAATCGGTGTGACGATCTTAGACTCATAATCCATGCCGATTGTCTCGTACAAAACGTTGACTTTGGTAGGATTGAGCTCATAGGTGAACGCAAACTTCATTTCTGCAGTCTGCATATCACTGGTATAAGTTGCTCCCGGCGCCTCAAACTTTTTGGTTCTGACGTCCATTTCCACCATACGAGAGATAAACGGCCACTTAAAGCCGATACCGTTCGTATAAGAACGTGGAGCCACCTTGCCGAGTGTTACCAGAACACCGCGGTGTCCAGGCGAGACCACGTAAATGGAACTGGCAATCAGCATCAACATGAACAGAGATATAACTCCGATGATGGACCACTTCACGATAGTCTTGGTTCTCTTCTGCTGCTCTTCGTAATAACCCATAATTTAATATTTTTAATTAATGCTTCAGCACAACCGGTTAAACATACGGTTTGATTTAATGTTGATTGTTCTTTTTTCATAAAACAAAATTTTTGATTCTAATCTGATCCCTAAAGTACGCAACTTTATACCTGAAACAGGCGGGCGGTCTCGCAGAAGACTCTTTATCAAAAATTTCTGGTATCAGCGCGTTGGTAAACCAAACACGGTAATACTTTCATTATAAATAAGTTACAACAACAGTTAAATAAACTTTGTATATAGTTTTACAAAAATCACAATACTTTTTTGTCTAATATTAAATACAACTTATACACAGCACGGACTCGTAAATATTGCAAAAAAAAAAGCGCGAGCTAAAATCTTCTCAAAACTAACTTTTTGAGAGGATTTTAGCTCATGTATACATATTTTAGCCGCTTTTTACACAACACTCTGTCACGCACCGGTATAAAAGAGGTGTTCACCTCTTCTTTGTCACTCTCCGACTTGATCGGAGAGTCCAGGTCAAACCAAGTAGCTAATTTGTCCCACCTGGATTATCGGGTCAAGCCCGATAATGACAACATAGAGAATGCTGGACGTAGTATGGTAGAAATGCTTGGGGTGTTGGCGATTATCGGGGTGCTGTCAGTCGGCGCTATCAGCGGTTACTCTAAGGCAATGTTCAAGTATAAATTAAATAAACAATCAGAGCAGTTAAGCACCATCATTAACGCCTCAATTCGTTATTATAATGATTTGCGGCTAATAAGTTCTGAAGGTGAATACAATTTAATCCCGATACTTGATAAACTCGGTGAAATTCCAAAAGAAATGATAGTACAAAATAATAATTGGATTCTTAAAGATGTGTTTGACACCACCATAAACATTTATTATCACAATACAAACTATCTGGGCATAACTGATTTGATTGATAAAAGCAGTAGAAGTATGGAAATTTGCCGCAATATTATTATCACCGCAAAAGAAAATCACGCCGATATTTACCAAATATTTTTCCGCAATGATTATAGCGATAAACAAGAATATTCACGCCACATAAGCGGGGACAAAATATGTGGTCCGGCAAATGTTTGTTTGAAAGATATGAGCATAAAACAAATTGATGACGCTTGCAGTTTTTGCGCCTCTGATAAATGTTGGCTTTACATTCAGCTCATGTAAATTTCTGTTTATTTTTCCCGCAAAGCGCGTTATATATATTGTCATGAGGGAAAAATGGCAGATATTAAACACGGCTTGGAAGTTTTAAAAAACAACGTAAAAATCGCCCCGCAAAATCCGGGGGTTTACCGCATGATAAGCAAAAACGGCGAGGTTTTGTACGTCGGAAAAGCCAAAAACATAAAAAAACGAATCGTAGCTTACACCAAGTTTGACAAGCTCCCGCTCCGTTTACAGCGCATGGTGGCGGAAGTTGACCGCATGGAGTTTATTATTGTTGAAAACGAGGCCAAAGCTCTGCTGATGGAAAACGAGCTGATTAAGCGTTTTTCGCCGCGGTTTAATATTTTGCTCAAAGACGACAAAACTTTTCCGCACTTAATGATTAACCCCCATGAAGATTATCCGGCATTGCGCAAACAGCGCGGCAAACGCAGCGGCAACTGTCGTTATTTCGGACCGTTTGTTAACGCCTCGGCGGTTAATAACGTTATGGATATTATTCAAAAGGCTTTTTTACTCCGCTCTTGCCGCGACTCTGATTTTAAGAACCGACAGCGCCCTTGCCTGCTTTATCAAATAAAACGTTGCTCCGCACCGTGCGTTAATAAAATCAGCAAAGAAGATTACCGCGCATTGGTTAATGACGTGATAGATTTTTTGGAAGGCAAAAACACTAAAATTCAGGACGAATTATCAAAAAAAATGCTTGCCGCCAGCGAGCGTTGCGAATATGAACTTGCCGCCGTTTACCGCGACCGAATCCGCGCGCTTACCGCTATTCAAACCGGCAATTTGGTTGAATACTCAGGCTTACAGTCGGTTGATATTATCGGCATGGCCCGCAAAGGCGGCCTGATTTGCATTCAGCTGTTTATTGTGCGCGGCGGACAAAATTGCGGCAACGTGCCGTATTTTCCGGAACAAACCGATGACGCAAGCGACGCGGAAATTTTGGAGGCTTTTATCAGCGAATTTTACGGCAATCATATTCCGCCCAAAGAAATTTATATTTCAGAGCTGCCGGAAAACACGGAGTTTTTGGAAGAAGCCATCGGGGTTAAAATTTATAATTACACCCGTGGCATTAAAGCTAAACTGATTGAAAACGCCAAAGAAAACGCTTTGGCGGCGATTGAGCGCAAAATTGCCGAAAACGCCTCGGTTAAAAGCAATTTGGCGGAGTTGGTTAAATATTTCGGGCTGCCGAATCCGCCAAAACGAATTGAAATTTACGATAACTCGCATTTTCAGGGCAGTTACGCCATCGGCGCCATGGTGGTGGCAACTCCGGAGGGTTTTGATAAAAAAGCATACCGCACTTTTAACATTAAAAATCCTAACGTCACTAATGATGACTTTGCGATGATGAAAGAGGTTTTAACCCGCCGCTTTGAAAAAATGACGCCGGAGAATCGCCCCGATATAATTTTGCTTGACGGCGGATTGGGGCAGCTCCACGCCGTGCACGAATGTTTAAAAGATTACGATTTAACCGGCATTACGATTATTGCCATTTCCAAGGGGCCGGACAGAAACGCCGGTAAAGAATTTTATCATGTTTTGGGGCGCGAAAGTTTTGCATTGCCGTATCGTTCGCCGATTGCGTTTTATTTGCAAAATTTGCGCGATGAGGCGCACCGTTTTGCCATCGGCACCCACCGCAAAAAACGCGGCAAGTCGGTTTATAAATCGCGTGTTGATGAAATTGAGGGAATCGGCGCCAAACGCAAGCGCGATTTGTTAAATCATTTCGGCTCGGCGGAAGAAATTGCGCAAGCGGGCGTGCCCGATTTAATGAAAGTTGAAGGAATTAGTAAAAAAACAGCTGAAAAAATTTATAATTTCTTCCATAAATAAAATTTTTATTCTATACTGTGCTCAGTTTTGCAAAATTAACTATTATAAAAAGGGAATGAAATGTACAATTTGCCTAATTTGTTGACGATTTCCAGAATTGTGGTAATTCCGGTTATCTTTTTATCACTTTACATTAACTCATTTTGGTGGACGATGTTTATCGCCGTTTTGTTTGTTGCCGCCGCCGTTACCGATTATTTTGACGGATATTTGGCGCGCAGCCGCAATGAAACATCCGCTTTCGGACGCCTGCTTGACCCGATTGCCGACAAGCTGTTAGTTGCTTCGGCATTGGTGGTTATTTTAGCCAAACCGAACATGGTTTGGAGCACCTTAACTTATATTCCGGCATTTATTATTCTTTGCCGCGAAATTTTGGTTTCGGGTCTGCGTGAATTTTTGCGCGAAGTTAATGTCGGGCTGCCGGTTACTCGCCTTGCAAAATGGAAAACCGGTTTTCAGATGACCGCACTTTCCATGATGCTGTTCCACGGGCTGTGGATTTGGCCTTATTTGGGCGAATTTTTACTTTGGATTGCCGCCGCTTTAACCTTTATTACCGGCTATCAATATTTTCAAAAAAGCGTTGACTACATTAAAACGCTTGAAAAAGCCAAAACGGTTGAAGCTAAAATTGTGATTAAACCGCAAGCTAAAGCCGTTAAAAAAGCGGCAAAGAAAACGGCAGCTAGAAAGGCTCCGGTTAAAAAAGCCGTTTCAGCTAAAAAATCAACCAAGAAAGCCACCGCTAAAAAATAATCATGGATAAAAACAAATTTCACATACTTGTTGTTGATGACGACACACGATTACGCAATCTGCTCCGGCGTTTTTTGCAGGAGCAGAATTTTGCGGTCTCAGTTGCCAAAGATGCGGCTGAAGCTCGTATGTTTATTGATGAGTATAAATTTGACTTGTTGATTGTTGATGTAATGATGCCTAACGAAAGCGGCATTGAGTTTTTAACTGCGCTGCGCAAAGAAAACAATGTTCCGGTGATTATGCTTACTGCCATGGGCGAGCCTGATGACCGCATTTCAGGCTTAGAGGCGGGGGCAGATGACTACCTGCCCAAACCGTTTGAGCCCAAAGAGCTGGTTTTACGCATTAAAAACATTTTGAAACGCGCGCCGAAAAACACCGAAAATAAAGATTTGCCGCTTAATTTAGGCCTATGTCTTTATGACGCGGTTAAAAAAGAACTGACCAACAAACAGGGCGAAATTATTCATATCACGCCGGTTGAGCAAATGTTGCTTAATGTTTTAAGCCAAAAGCCGGGGCAGATTTTTACGCGTGAAAAACTGGCGGAAATTTTAGGAGCCGGACAAAGCCCGCGCTCTATTGACGTGCAAATTACGCGTCTGCGCAAAAAAATTGAAAAAGATTCAAAAAATCCGCGTTATCTGCAAACCATTCGCGGCAAGGGCTATATGCTCTTGCCTGAATAAATACAATACATTAAAATAAAGGAGTTACCGTATGCATATTGTATTTCCTAAAAAAGTTGAAGGCACTATGCGCTATTTAAAGCTTAAACTGTTGCCTAAAACTTTGTTTTTCAGAACCATGCTGTTAATTTTTATTCCGCTGATTGTGGTGCAGGTGGTTTCAATTATTGCTTATTTTAACGGCAGTTGGGGCAAAGTCGGGCGCCGTCTTTCCGATAACCTCAGTTCAAACATGGCGTTTATCGTGCAGCTGACCGAACAAAATCCCGATAACTTTGCCGAAGTGCAAAAACTGGCAAAATCAGTTTATCAGCTTGATGTTGAATATTTTGACAACGATGTTAAGCACTCCGAAAGAATTAAAACTTCGCGCAATTATCGTCTGGTTACCGAGTTTTTTGAGCGCGCCTTAAAAAATGATTTTCCGAATGCGGAAACATCAACTTATTTAACTGACGGACGCGCAATTTTAATTACGTTGGTTGATACGGAAAAAGGTTTGTTTAAGTTTACCACCTCAACCAAAAACATTTTCAGCACCTCGGTCTTCGGGTTTATTGCATGGATGATAGGCACCTCGTTGCTGCTGTTTGCGGTGTCGGCGCTGTTTTTACGCGTGCAGGCTCGTTCCATTAAGCAGTTGGCGGAAGCCGCCGAAGATTTCGGTAAAGGTATTGACACCCCGTTTAAGCCGTACGGCTCGTCAGAAGTGCGCAAAGCCGGTATCGCTTTTACCAAAATGAAAGAGCGTATTAATCGTCAAATTTCAGAGCGCACGCAGATGTTGGCCGGCGTTTCGCATGACTTGCGCACTCCGCTCACTCGTATGAAGCTGCAACTTGCAATGCTGCCGAAAAACGAAGAAAATAAAGAATTTATTGAAGATATTTCTGAAATGGAAAAAATGCTTGACGGCTATTTGGCATTCGTCAGCGGCGAAGGCGGCGAACCCAATACCTTTGTTGATATGAACGAACTTATTTTGAGCATTTTAAATAAATTCCGCAACTCAAAAACCATGATTCGTTATTCAACCAACGATCAGGTCAGCGCTATTCAAGGGCGCGAACAAGCCTTGAAGCGCGCGGTTACCAACATTATTTCCAACGCCTTTTATTATGGCAAAACCGTTGCGGTTGCCTTAGAAAGCAACAGTAACAAAATGGAAATTTCAGTTGAAGATGACGGTCCGGGCATTCCGGCCGACAAGCGCGAAGACGTATTTAAGGCCTTTTACCGCATTGAAGGTTCGCGCAATAAAGAAACCGGCGGCGTGGGCTTGGGTTTATCAATCGCCAAAGACATTATTGTTTCGCACGGCGGAACTATTGAGCTCGGCGATAGCAGTATGGGAGGCTTGAGGGTACTCATTTCTATTCCCTTATAACTCTCACATACGAAAATATGTGTTCAAATAAAAGCCGAAATTTCGGCTTTTATTTTTGCCTTGACTTATGCTAAAAAAGCGGATATAAGGCTTTTTGAAAACCCGAGAACCTTTTGTATTAAAAGGTTTTAAATAACTAATAACTAACCGGAGATTTTAAAAATGAAAAGAACATATCAGCCCAGCAAGCTCATCAGATCACGTCGTCACGGTTTCCGTACCCGCATGGCTACAGTTGGCGGACGTAAAGTTTTGGCCGCTCGTCGTTTGAGAGGTCGTAAAAAACTTTCTGCTTAGTTTTGTGATGAATAAAATCATTGTCTTAAAAAAGAGAAAAGATTTTCTGAGAGCTGCCAAAGGTGTCAGAATGGTTGTTTCAACGGCTATTTTGCAGGCAGCTCGCAGTTTATCTGAAGAAGATGTTCCCTTTAAGGTCGGCTTTACCGCGTCAAAAAAAATCGGCAAAGCATATTTTCGTAACCGCGCAAAACGCCGATTAAGAGCCGTTGTTCGCGAAGTTTTTCCTGAACTCGCTCTGACTAATACGGAATATGTTTTAATCAGCCGCTTTAACACTGCTTACTGCCCGTATCAAAATTTAAAAAATGACATAAAATGGGCGTTAAAGAAAGCCAACAAAATTTTATCGGCAGAGAATCAATCCGCAGAAGATGAAAACACCGCAACGGAAAGCTCCGAACAGGATAAATAGAGTTTTTTAAGATGAAAAACCTGTTAATTTTACTTGTTAAATTTTATCAGAAATTTGTTTCGCCATTATGCGGCGGGTGTTGCCGTTTCAGACCCACCTGCTCGCAATATATGATTGAGGCGCTGCAAATTCACGGCGTTATTAAAGGCTTGTATTTAGGGATTAAGCGCATATTAAAATGCCATCCGTGGGGCGGTTCCGGCTACGACCCTGTCCCGCCGAAAAGAGCAAAAAAATTTTAATCAACAAGCGCGGCAGAATCGTTTTATATACTTGCCTTTAGGCAAAATTTATACTACAAACAAAGAAATATGTACGATATTTAAGGAGTTTACAAAAAGTGAAAGAAGAAACAAGAGGCCTTTTGGCGGCTATTATGCTGTCTGTTTTGATTATTTTTGCAGTCAATTACTTTTTTCCGGCCAACGAACCGGAATATACCGTTCAACAACAAAAACAAGCACCGGCAGTCGCCGCTGACACAACTTCGCAAGAAACCGCAACTTTGCTGTCTGCCGATGAAGTTGTTAAAGCCGAAAAACGAGTACCGATTAAAAATGCAAGCATTAACGGCAGTTTGCGGTTAAAAGGCGCCCGCTTTGACTATTTGAATTTGACCAAATATAAAGAAACTCTTGAAGATAACAGTCCTGATGTTGAACTTTTGTATCCGGCAGGCACTGAAGGTCAATATTTTGCCGAGCTTGGCTGGCTCAGCAACAACTCTGACTTAAAGCTTCCGACCTCAGAGAGCGAGTGGTCTCTTAAAGGAACTGAATTAACTCCGCAATCGCCGATTACGCTTGAATGGGACAACGGGCAAGGTTTGCGCTTTATCCGCACTATCTCAGTTGACGAAAATTATTTGTTTAATATTACGCAAACAGTGGTAAACAATACCTCTGAAGATGTGGTTTTGTATCCGTACGGACTTATAAGCCGCTCGTTTAAGGGCGAAGCATCACGCCAAAGCGCCGTTGTGCACCAAGGTATCAGCAGTGTTATTGACGGCTCGCTAGAAGAAATTAAATACAAAAACTTAAAAGAAAACAAGCCGGAAACATTTGAAGTTTCAGAAGGTTGGGCAGGTTTTTCCGACCGCTATTGGTTTACGGCGTTTATTTTTAACGGCACGCAAAAAAATGACTTAAAATTTACCAACAACGGCAATGATTTGTTCCAAATTGATTACCGCAGCGCGCCGCTCACGATTGCCGCAGGCGCCGCCGCTTCTGAAAATATGCGCTTTTTTGCGGGCGCCAAAGAGATTAAGCTGCTTGATGAATACGCTGACAAAGCCAACATCAAAAAATTTGACTTAGCGGTTGATTTCGGATGGTATTACTTTTTAACCAAGCCGTTCTTTTATATTTTAACGTTCTTGTATGGTATTATCGGCAATATGGGTTGGGCAATTTTGCTGTTCGCCGCCCTGCTCCGCTTGGCAATGTTCCCGATTGCCAATAAATCATACGACAGTATGTCAAAAATGAAAAAAATTCAGCCCAAAGTGGCGGAATTGCAAGAAAAATACAAAAGCGACAGAGCTTTATTGCAGCAAGCAACCATGGATTTATACCGTCGCGAAAAGATTAATCCGGCATCAGGATGCTTGCCGATGTTTATTCAAATTCCGGTATTCTTTTCATTATATAAGGTGCTGAACATTTCAATAGAAATTCGCCACGCACCGTTTATCGGCTGGATTAAAGACTTGTCGGCACCTGATCCGCTCACCATTTCAGTATGGTCGCATATTCCGTTACCATCGCTTTTGGATATTGGTGTTTGGCCGATTTTGATGGGTTTGACCATGTGGATGCAGCAAAAACTTAATCCGACACCAGCTAACAAAGATCAAGCTCGTATGTTTGCGCTTATGCCGCTGATTTTTACCTTAATGTTAGGGCATTTTGCTTCCGGTTTGGTTATTTACTGGACTTTGAGCAACGTTCTTTCAATTTTGCAGCAGCGCGCCATTATGCGTAAAAACGGAGTTAAATAATGAAGCTGAAACCGATTTTTGACAAGGAAACTTTAGAACCGGGGCGGAAACTTTTTTGCGAGCCTTGCAACTTTGTGCTCGGCGCCGCTGAGCTCCATCAGCTGCCGGATGGAAATATGCCGGAAGTGGCTTTTATCGGTCGGTCAAATGTTGGTAAATCAAGCTTGATTAACGCCTTGTTTAATCGCAACAACCTAGCTAAAACCTCATCTACTCCGGGGCGCACTCAGCAGCTTAATTATTTTAATCTTAACAATAAGCTCTATTTGGTTGACCTTCCGGGGTATGGTTTTGCCAAAGCTCCCACCAACGTGGTAAAAAAATGGCATGAAGTTATTTTTACTTATCTGCAAGGACGCCCTAATTTAAGAAAGGTTTTTTTGCTTGCGGATTCCAATTTGGGAATTAAAAAATCAGATTCTGAAATGATGGATATGCTAGATAAAGCCGCGGTGCCATATCAGGTTATTTTTACCAAATGCGACCGCATAAGTAATAAAGAACTATACGAAACCATGGACGAGGTTGCCACATTGCTAAAAAAACATGCGGCCGCGCATAATGTGATTATTTACACCAGCGCTTCTAAAAAAATAGGGCTTGAAAACGTGCGGGCAGAAATAGCAAACTTGCTCCAAAATTAAAAAAATCCTAACTATTTACGAGTAAAATGGTTTTAATCAGAATACAACTTATGCACAACATAGACTCGTAAATATTGCAAAAAAAAAACGGCGTCTATAATGTTTTATTATAGCACTTTAGAGAGGATTTTTGATGATAAATACACAATCAGGAAGAAGTATGGTGGAGATGCTCGGCGTTTTGGCGATTATCGGGGTCTTATCCGTGGGGGCGATTGCCGGATACAGCAAGGCAATGATGAAATACAAACTCAATAAACATGCTGAGCAGATGAATCAGATTATGGCGGCAATCAGTCGTCACACCGGTTCTTTTAAGAATATCCAATACGAAAGTTTTGTTACAGGCGCATTTACTAAAATGGGAGAATTTCCAAGTGAAATGTCTCAAGACAATAATACTGTAAGTGTTTATGATATTTTTAAAAATCGTATATCTGTTGTATATTCTCCAAAAACTTCAAGCTCCAACCATAGTGCTCAGAATGAAATCAGGTTAGATTATTATTTATCCACTGACAGCAATACCGCTGTTGAGCTGTGTCGTTCATTGTTTGTTGCCGCCAAAGAGCAAAGCGGCGAGTTACACCGGATATTTACTACGACTAGCAGTAGTCCAAACGACCAAAACCAATATTACGGCGATAAGTATTGCACTAACAACTGCATTAAAAATCTTAGTATGAACACTATCGGCAATATCTGCGCGAATGCTCAAGGTAAATCAAGTAATATCCGAGATAATGACATGGCCGGCGAAATGTCATTATCCACCTTCGGATTAAGTATCGGTGGCTCTGATGATACCAGCAACAATATTGATAGCATAAACTTTGTGTGGAAAGCTGACTAAGAAGTTATTTGAACATAGCTTAGATATTACAAAAAATGTTGCAAATTTGAATTTGCAACATTTTTTGCAATATTTTTTAAATTTGCAACATTTTTGGGTATCCACAACTTATACACACCCCGGACTCGTAAATATTGCAAAAAAAAAACGCGAGCTAAAATCTTTTCAAAACAACTAATTTGAGGAGATTTTTATTATGAAATCAGAAAACGGCAGAAGTATGGTGGAAATGCTTGGCGTGCTCGCTATTATCGGCGTTTTATCTGTCGGGGCTATCAGCGGATACTCCAAGGCCATGTTTAAGTATAAGCTCAACAAACAGGCGGAAAGTTTCAGCATGCTGTTAAATGAGGCGATAATGCTTTTGCCTGATTTAGAGCGTCATTACGGTAAAAACGTTACAACCCGCAATAACCTGAATGACTTTTTCTATAAAGCCAACCTGTTGCCGGACGGTATGACTTATAATGCGGCGGATAACCGTATTTATGATATATTTAAGAACAAAATTCTGTTGCATTATACTATGTCTATTCATGGCGACGGCAGCACATCAACGGACTATTATATGGCGATTGAAACGAATCACGCGGGCGGCACAATCAGCGGGCAAAATAACGAAATTTGCCGCAATATATTTCTTGTCGCCAAAGAAAACGCCCAAAATATTTTAAGTATAGAAATGCGCTCCACCAGAACAGACGGATATTCCACAGTAATATTACGCGGCGGACGTCATCCAACCTCAAACACTTTAAGCAAAGCCTCTATAAAGCAAATTAATGACACGTGCTCTTCATGCAATGCGGAAAAGGGTTGCGAAATCTTTTTAGTTATAAATGAAGCGCCCAACCCGTAAATTATACGCAGGTTTGCCGGTTTTTATATTTTTGACTTGAAAAATTAATCTTTAATGCTAAATTAGCGATTGATTAAAGATTTTATCTATGCCTGTGCGGGGCGGTCCGCACGCTTTCTGCCGATGTGCGGCAGAAATAACATTTACTAGGAAGGAATTATAGTATGATTCGTGTTGGTATTAACGGATTTGGCCGTATCGGTCGTTTGGTATTTCGTGCCGCTCAAGCCAGAAATGATATTGAAGTTGTCGGCATTAATGATTTGATTGATGTTGAATATATGGCTTATATGCTTAAATATGACACCATGCATGGTCGTTTTAACGGCACTGTTGAAGTTAAAGACGGTAAATTGGTTGTAAACGGCAAAGCCATCCGCGTTACCGCCGAAAAGAATCCGGCTGACCTTAAATGGAATGAAATCGGCGCTGAATACGTTGTTGAATCAACCGGCTTGTTCTTGACCAAAGAAAAAGCTCAGGGTCATATTGACGCAGGCGCCAAATATGTTGTTATGTCTGCTCCTTCAAAAGATGATACTCCGATGTTTGTTTGCGGCGTAAACACTGACAGCTATGTTAAAGGCACTCAATTTGTTTCAAACGCATCATGCACCACTAACTGCTTGGCTCCGATTGCTAAAGTTTTGAACGATGCTTTCGGCATTAAAGACGGCTTGATGACCACCGTTCACTCAACCACCGCTACTCAAAAAACCGTTGACGGTCCGTCTGCTAAAGACTGGAGAGGCGGCCGCGCTGCAAGCGGCAACATTATTCCGTCATCAACCGGCGCCGCTAAAGCCGTTGGTAAAGTTATTCCGTCATTGAACGGCAAATTAACCGGTATGTCTATGCGCGTTCCGACTTTGGACGTTTCTGTTGTTGACTTAACCGCCAACCTTATTAAACCCACCACTTATGAAGAAATTTGCAAAGCTATGAAAGCTGCTTCAGAAGGCGAATTGAAAGGTATTTTGGGTTACACCGAAGACGCTGTTGTTTCTTCAGACTTCTTGGGCGATGCTCACACCTCAATTTTTGACGCTAAAGCCGGTATTCAGCTGACTGATACTTTTGTTAAAGTTATCAGTTGGTATGATAACGAATGGGGCTATTCAAACAAGGTTCTTGACCTGATTGCCCACATGGCTAAAGTAAACGGTTAATTATAAACCTTTAATCCCCGCCGCAAATGCTTATTTATTTAAGCATAAAGTTTACGGCGGGGAATCTTTTAACAGAAAGGAAAATCTATGCAACAGTACAGAACTCTTGAAGATTTGAACAACTTAAACGGCAAAGTAGTTATGCTCCGCGCTGACTTAAACGTGCCGATGGATGAAAATTTTAATGTTACCAACACCGCTCGTATTGACCGCACCGTTCCGACCATTAAATATTTAATGGATAAAGGCGCCAAAGTTGTGGTTATTTCACACTTCGGACGTCCGGAAGGCAAAGGCGATATGAAAAACTCATTAAGCCACATTGTGCCTGATTTGCAAAAAGCTTTGGGGCACAAAGTTGTGTTTGTTGATGACTGCATCGGTCCGAAAGTTGAGCAAGCTATTAAAAATATGAAAGCCGATGAAGTTTTATTGCTTGAAAATCTGCGTTTTTATGATGAAGAGAAAAAAGGCAATGCCGAATGGGCAAAAGAATTGGTTAAACCGGCTGATGTTTATGTATCAGACGCCTTTTCAACCGCGCACCGCGCCCACGCCTCAATGGTTGCCGCCGCTGAGCAGCTTCCGTCGGTTATGGGCTTGTTAATGGAAGAAGAAGTTGACGCCTTAACCAAAGGCCTGAACAATCCGGAGCGCCCGTTGATGGCGATTGTCGGCGGTTCAAAAGTTTCAACCAAACTTGACCTCTTGAATAATCTGGTTAAAAAAGTTAACAAATTGGTTATCTCCGGCGGTATGGCTCACACCTTTTTGAAGGCTCAGGGTTTTGACGCCATTAACGAAAAAAATTCGTTGGTTCAGCCTGATATGATTGAAACCGCCAAAGAAATTATGGAAACCGCCAAAGCCAGCAACTGCGAAATTATCTTGCCGTGCGACCTGGTTGCCGCTAAAGAATTTAAGCCCAATGCCGAACACAAAACCGTTGACTTGGAACATATTCCGGCTGAAGGTTGGGAATTGCTTGACATTGGCGAAAAGAGCATTGCTCAAATTAATGCCAAATTGGAAGAATGCAAAACTTTGGTTTGGAACGGCCCGTTGGGCGTGTTTGAAATGAAACCGTTTGACAACGCTACCAACAAAGTTGCGCAAAAAGCCGCTGAATTAACCGCTGCCGGAAAACTTACTTCCGTTGCAGGCGGCGGCGATACCGTTTCCGCTTTGGCTAATGCCGGCGTTGCCAACAAGTTTACTTATATTTCAACCGCGGGCGGCGCTTTCTTAGAATGGATGGAAGGCAAAGAACTCCCCGGAGTTGCCGTAATGAAAAAATAAGTTTTTCATTCCTGTTTAAAACTCACCCCTTGAGCCAAAACTCAAGGGGTTTTTATTAACTTAGCAACAACTTTCATGAGGAAAAGTGTATGTTTTGGGCGAATTTTCGTAAGGAAAAGTGTGAAGCCTCGCGGCAATCGCAAGCAATATCCGCTACTTAAACTCTTTAGGATATACTTTGCCTCCGTCTTTGAGCAGAGAAGCATCGCCGCGTTTAAATTTATAGCGTGATTTTTGCCCGAGATTACGTTCATAAATTTCGCCCATGTTACCAACATCAGTAATGGCATTACGAACCCAGTCCGGTTTTAAGCCGAAATTTTGCCATACTTCACTGTTTTCACCAAGCAGGTTGCGAACCGATTCATCATCTACGGATTCAATATCGGCAATGTTATTTTTGCTGATACCCTTTTCTTCCGCTAAATACAGCGCGTTTATAACCCACTTTAATTTAGCCGCCAACATATAATTTTTGGGGCTGACAAAAGCATAAACCGGCTTATAGGCAAATTCTTCAGGCAAAACCCGCACGCCTTTTTGCTTGCCGTCAAACATCATGTCTTTTAAAACCGTGCCCTGAGCGGTAAGCAACTCGCACCGTTTGAGCAAAAATGACATACGCGCTTTATTGAAGGAATTAAACGGTAAAATCCGCAAATTAAGTTTGTACTTGGCGTTATAAGATTTTAAATCAGGCAAATACTCAGCCTCAGCGGAAACGCAAACTTTTTTGCCGTTAAAATCTTCCATGGATTTAACATCTTCAGGCGCGTCTTTAGCGGCAAACATCTGGCGGTCATAATACAGCAAACCGACTTCTTCTGCCTGCCCTTTGCCCTGCATGGCAAGCGAATATTTTCCGCCGCTGAGCATAACATCAATCAAACCGGCTTGCAATGCTCCGGCCGCCTGATAAGAACGGGTATCGGTAATTTTAAACCGGTCGCCGTCGCCCAAAATTGCCCAGGCAAGCGCGCGGCATATATCCGCGTCAAAGCCTTGCCATCTGCCGTCTTTTTTGTAGGCATAGGTATTAACGCTTAAATCAGAACCGCAGCTTAACACTTTGCCGTTTAAAATTTGTTCGGGTTTAACTTCTGCCGCTTGTGCGGAGCAAATTGCCGCATTAAAAAAAATTGCCGTTAAAAATAAATTTAATTTCATTTTATTAACCATTTGATGTTAAAGTGTATTACATATAATACCGTTATATTAGGGCATTTTTTATGAAAAGTAAGTTTTTTTTGCAAGTTATCACAGTTGTTTTAAGCTTTTTTGCCTTGGCGCAAACAGCAAGCGCGGCGCCGGTTGAAAAAGAAACCGCCGTCAGGTGGGCAAACGATACCGGTTCGCGGCTGATTGAGGCCTTGGGCAATCCTGACCTTGAAAGCAAATACGCCGTGCTTGATAAAATGTTTGCCGATGACGTTGACGGCGACTACATCGCCCGTTTTACAATAGGCAAATATTGGAAAGAAATGAGCTCTGAACAGCAACAAAATTACACTGCTTTATTTAAGCGCTACATGCTGAGTCTGTATAAAAATTATCCGCTTGATTTTGAAACCGACGGGATTAATTTTACCATAACTTCCGTTCGGGTCGGCACTAATCAGACCAGTGTTTTTTGCACCGTTAATCTGCCGGAGCAGATGGCAAGCGAAAATTTTGACCATGTTAATTTAGAATTTACCTTAACTAAAGATAACGGCAAAATTAAAATCCGCGATCTTAAAATCGGCGAAAGCAGCCTGCTTCTGACTTACCGCGGGCGGTTTTATCAAATGATGAAAGACGCCGATGAAGATTTTGAGTGGTTTTTGGAAGATTTAGAAACACTCACCGTTTCAAACGAGCGCAACGCCGAGCAAAATTTAGAACTGTAACCTTTTTTGATTTTTTGAGTTGAATTTCGCATACAAAAAAGATAATATGCGAAAAGTTTTGTAATGAAAGAAGAAAAAAGATGAACAACATTAAAGTACGATTTGCGCCGAGCCCGACCGGTCACATGCACATCGGCAACACCCGCACCGCATTGTTTAACTGGCTGTGGGCAAAAAAAATGGGCGGCAAATTTATGCTCCGCATTGATGACACCGATTTTTTACGCTCCAAAAAAGAATATGAAGATTCTTTGCGCGAAAGCCTTAAATGGCTCGGTTTAAACTGGACGGAAGAAGCGCGGCAATCGGCTCGCTTTGACCGCTACAATGAAGTTGTTTCCAAGCTTAAAGCCGAAGGCAGAATTTACCCGTGCTATGAAACGCCGGAAGAATTGGAATTTAAGCGCAAACGCGCCATGTCTAAAGGACTTCCGCCGATTTATGACCGTCAGGCTTTGCAATACACCGCGGAAGATATTGCCAAATTTGAATCGGAAGGACGCAAACCGCACTATCGTTTTAAATTAGTTCCCGGTGAAATTGCTTGGAATGACGTTGTGCGCGGAACCGTAAAATATGAAGCTGAAAACTTGAGCGACCCGATTGTTATCAGAGAAGACGGAACCTTTTTGTATCATCTGCCTTCCGTAATTGATGACTGCGACTTTGGCATTACGCACATTGTGCGCGGCGAAGACCACGTTACCAACACCGCCTCGCAAATTCAGATGTTTGAAGCTATCGGCGGTAAAACTCCGATTTTTGCGCATTTACCGCTTTTAACCGGCAAAGAAGGCAAGCTTTCAAAGCGTTTGGGCAGTTTGGGCGTGCGTGAATTGCGCCAAGACGGAATTGAAAATATGGCTATCTGCTCATTTTTAGCCAAACTCGGCACTTCAGAGGTCATTGAACCGTTTTATTCTCTTGAAGAATTGGCTCAATCGCTTGATTTTGCTAAAATCGGCCGCGCTCAGCCTAAATTTGATGAAGAAGAACTGCGCCACTTTAATTTAAAGTACATTCACGGCCTGCCGTATCAAAATGTTAGCGCCAGAATCGGCGGGAATGAGGACTTTTGGCACAAAATTCGCTGCAATATCGCTAAAGTTGACGACGCCGCATTGTGGGACAATATTTGCAACGGCGAAGTTACGCCGATTATTGAAGATAAAGCTTTAACCGAAGCCGCAGCAGCTTTATTGCCGCCGGAGCCTTGGAATGAAGAAACCTTTAATTTATGGACAAGCAAAATTAAAGCGGAAACCGGCAAAAAAGGTCGCGACTTGTTTCATCCGTTGCGCAAAGCCGTAACCGGCTTGGATAACGGACCGGAGCTTAAAGCGCTGCTTCCGCTTATCGGCTATAATAAAGTGTTAAAACGCCTGCAGGGACAAAAAGCATAAGGACAAAACCATGACACAGATTTATTTGCATAACACCTTAAAACAACGCAAAGATGAATTTAACCCGATTGACGCAAACAATGTGCGTATGTATGTGTGCGGTCCGACAGTTTATGACCGCGCCCACTTGGGCAATGCCAAAACTTCAGTGGTATTTGATGTTTTGTTCAGGTTGCTGTGTCAGGTTTACGGCAAAGAGCATGTTACATATGTTTCAAACATCACCGATGTTGACGATAAAATTTTAAACAAGCACAAGCAAACCGGCAAGTCTATTCGCGAGATTACCGAACAAACTTATCAGTGGTATTTGGAAGATATGGAAAAGCTTAATGTTTTGGCTCCGACCTATCGTCCGCGCGCCACCGAATATATCAATGAAATGATTGAGCTTGTTAAAATGCTCTTAAAAAACGGACACGCATACGAATCCGCAGGTCATGTTTTGTTTGATGTTGATTCATTTCCGGCATACGGCTCTTTATCCGGTCGTTCCATGAAAGAAATGTTAGCCGGCGCCCGTATTGAAGTTGCCGATTATAAAAAGAATCCGGCTGATTTTATTTTGTGGAAGCCGTCAGAAGCCGACCAACCGGGGTGGAACAGTCCGTGGGGATACGGCCGTCCGGGGTGGCATTTGGAGTGCTCGGCCATGAGCTCAAAGCTGTTGGGCACTGATTTTGATATTCACGGCGGCGGCGCGGATTTAATTTTTCCGCACCATGAAAACGAGTGCGCGCAATCGGTTTGCGCCTTTGAGGGTTCGCACTTTGCGCATTATTGGGTGCATGCCGGAATGCTGATGGTTGACGGAGTTAAAATGTCTAAATCTTTAGGCAATTTTTACAATGTTGATGAAATTATCGGCAAATATCCGGCTGAAGCGTTGCGCCTGTTGTTTTTAACCACTCATTATCACCAACCGTTTAACTTTACGTTTGCCGGCCTGGAGCAAGCCAAAGCGGTGCTTGATAAGTTTTACAACGCCTTATTAAAAGTTAATGACGTTAAAGCGGAAAAGAGCGAACCGAACGCTAAAGTTGTTGAGGCTTTGGCCGATGACATTAACACTCCGGCGGCTTTGGCAACATTGCATGAAATTGCCAGCAACTTAAACAAAGCGGAAACTCCGGCGGAAAAAGCCCGCTTAAAAGGCGAATTTATGGCAAGCGCTTATTTATTGGGCTTGTTGTATCAATCGCCGGAAGCTTGGTTTAAGGGCGACGAATCGGCAGATGAAGACGCTGAAATTGAGGCAAAAATCAAAGCTCGCGCCGAGGCTAAAAAGAATAAAGATTGGGCAACTGCCGATAAAATTCGTGATGAATTAAAGGCTGCCGGTATTGTTTTGGAAGATTCGCCAACCGGAACATCATGGAAACGCGCTTAATTTATTGCTTTTGTTATTATTTGTTTTACCCGCCACGTCCTCGGCGGGTATTTTTTGACAAAAGTATTGAATGTGACAAAAATATGTGTTATTATCAGGTTCTAAAATAAATTATTACCCGAAAATAACTAACACTTTAATTATATGACAAATTTTTTTAAAGATTTGTTTTCTTCCAGGAAGAAGGCAACGTATGAAGAGGCAAGACAGGCAGAAATTGAGCTTAACCATCAGCTCGGTGAGGCCGTAAAGAAGCAAGACATTGAAGAAATCAAACGACTGCTGACAATCGGCGCCAACCCTAACGGAAACGGAATCTTCATGTTGCAAACTCGCAGCGCTGATGAAGATGAAGAGCAGACCTTCCCGATTGAGAAACGTATCATGGATCTCAATTACGAGAACGGAAACTCTTTCCGCCCTGAGGGGCTGAAGTCGGTTGAAGTTGAAAAGCTGTTGCGCTCATTCGGCGGCAAAACCTGCGCTGACCTGTACGCACAAAGGCGGCAGCAAGCAGAAGCCCGCTACGCCGCAGAAAAATCAGGAAAAAAAGTTGCTTAAAAAGTGACAGTTCCGATGAAATGTAAAGCTCGTGTTTTAACACACGGGCTTTTTTAATGCCCTGACGCGACTTTTGTACTGCATTAATTACCATTCCTTAACGCGTTGCAATAATAGCCACGCAACCACCCCGGCGGCGTTCTGCCGCCACCCCTCCTCGGGATGGGAATTTTAAAGTGCGGATTCAAATACAACTTATACACACCCCGGGCTCGTAAATATTGCAAAAAAAAAACGCGAGCTAAAATCTTCTCAAGTGCAACAATTTGAGGAGATTTTATTATGAAATCAGAAAATGGTCGTTCTATGGTGGAAATGCTTGGCGTTTTAGCAATCATCGGGGTCTTGTCCGTCGGGGCAATTGCCGGTTATTCTAAAGCGATGATGAAATATAAGCTCAACAAGCATGCCGAATCCATAAATATGTTGATCAACAATTCTCTGCAAATGGTAGGCCAACTCGGAGCAAAAGAAGAAAACACAAAATATCATACTATAACTTTATATAAATTGGGCTTAATCCCCGATGGAATAAAATATAATAAATATAGCTACCCCAACGATTTGTTTGATATTTTTAATAATAAAATTAGGGTTTACACAAAAGATAAGGCTGACAACACTTACAATTACGGCATTTCTTTTCGTACCAAAAACAGCTTCTTAGACATTAACTCTTGCCGCAATATTATAACCGTTGCCAAAGAAAATTCCGCCAACCTTAAACGGGTAATAGCTTATAATAATGATGAAGCTTCACACTTCGGTAACCTTGCCGGCGACAACTATTGCGACCAATCACGACGCTGTCTGCGTAATTTAACCCTTAACGACATTGACAACCTGTGCAACAATAAGGTCAGCGTACTGTATATTTTATGGGATTAAACGTAAAAAAGCCTGACTTAAATTAATAAGTCAGGCTTTTTTTAAGAGTTACAAACAAGCGCTAAATACACTTATAATATCCGCCGCAACTGTTACGGCTTGCTCGCAGTCCGGCATTGGTGCATTGAGCCGGAGTATATTTATATTCAGCTTGACAACAGCTTTTATAGTCTGAGCTATTGTACGGGCAGCGCTCTCTTAAAACCAAGCCGCTTGCGCATGAGGTGTTGCCATACCCCGCGCTGCGGCAACGAGCATCAGAGGTTTGGGCGTTGTTATTGTGGCTGCCGTTACCGACACTGCTTGACGAGCTCGGCAAAAAGGTAACGCCGGCAAAAGCCGCGCCAATCCTAACGGAAACGGTATCTTCATGTTGCAAACTCGCAGCACCAATGAAGATGATGAGCAGACCTTCCCGATTGAGAAAAGAATAATGGATCTCAATTACGAGAATGGAAACTCTTTCCGCCCTGAAGGTCGGAAATCTGCTGAAGTTGATGAACTGTTACGCTCGTTCGGCGGCAAAACCAGCGCTGACCTATATGCAGAAAGACAGCAGCAAGCAGAAGCCCGCCATGCCGCAGAAAAAGGAAAAAAAGTTGCTTGACTGAAGTTCCGGTGAAATGTAAAGCTCGTGTTTTAACACACGGGCTTTTTTAATGCCTTATACAACTTAGGCGTACGATTTTTATATATAAAACAAATATTTAGTCTGTTGCAAAATAGTGCAATAACCACCCCGCCTTCGGCACCCCTCCATAGAGGGGAATTT
>CABQIK010000003.1 GCA_902464275.1 uncultured Alphaproteobacteria bacterium
TCAATTTTTCTTTGAATAAATTATTAAAAATATTCTTAGACGATTTTTTTGCATTGTTTAGAGGCTTTGTTTTTTTTAATTCAAATTACGAAATATACAGGTGGCAGGGATAAAATGATTGCTTATTTGCTTGTTTTGCGATATATATAAAACAGTTTAAATAAGGAAGCGCTGTATAAATAAGCAAGAGATATATGATTACTTAAAGCAGAAAAAGATTCCGTAAGCAGATGCCAAAAAGTTTGGGTAGTTGATATTTAAGCAGCAAGAAAAGGATTTAATTGTGTTTTATAAAACAGATTACACTTCGCCGATTGGCGGAATAATGCTTGCTTCTGATGGTAAAAATATTGTCGGGTTATGGCTGGAAGGGCAGAAATATTTTGCTGATACTGTTGATGAAGAAATGTATCGGAAAGACGATTTGTCGGTTTTTATAAAAACAAAAGATTGGCTTGATAGGTATTTTTGTGGCAAAAAACCGGAAATATCAGAGTTGCCGCTGGCTCCTATCGGCGGAGAATTTCGGCAAGAGGTGTGGAACATTCTGTGCGAGATTCCATACGGGCAAGTTATGACTTATGGCGAAATAGCTCGGAAAATAGCCTGCCAACAAGGATTAAAAAGAATGTCTGCGCAGGCGGTCGGCGGCGCGGTCGGACATAATCCGATTTCAATTATTATACCTTGCCACAGGGTTGTCGGTACTAACGGCAGTTTGACTGGGTATGCCGGAGGCTTGGATAAAAAAATTAAATTGCTCCGGCTTGAAGGCGTGGATATGGCAAAATTATACCGCCCGAGCAAAGGAACGGCGTTGTAATTTTAAGAACAAAATTATAATAGCGGAATGTTTTTTAACCATTTTTTTAGGCATAGAAACAATTCAAGCGATTGCTTTTCAGTATCTCCTTCAAACCAACGCCAGGCTCCGTTAATTTCTAATTCTATGGCCGAAATATCAAAATTTGTGTGTACCCATTTGCTCATAATATTTTCAGAAAATGCTGAAAAATATTTATCGGTTGAATGGGCGTTTTTACCGAATTTTTCTTCAATACAGTTTTGTAAACTTAAAACATAATTTGTGTTGTTTATGTTTTTTCCTTTGTCTATACATATATCAACAATACAGTCTCTTTTGCTTGAAAGACCATGTATATCTAAAAATAACTTAATTTTATGCTGTTGTAAAAATTGACTGATTGCTGTTTTATATGCGCAAGAGGCGTTATCGGTATTTGGATTATCGTTTGTTGAGGTTTCAATCAGGTATTTTTTGGTAATACAGGCACAGCCGATTTGTTTTGCCAAGCATTCCGCAATGGCGCCGGTATAAAATTCATGCGCTTTGATTGCGCCGTTGCAAATTTGCTTTACGGCATGCGGAGCAGATAGCAAAATGGGTAAATTTCCGTACTGTTCAACTGCGCAAACATAAACGGAACTGCCTTTATAATTATTTATTTTATATTTTTCTTCAGCGCTTTTAATTTGTTTCAAAATATTTTGCTGCGTCATTATATACCTTCATTTTTTATTTATCGGTTTTTCCCATACATTTATAACTTCGCCGATATAAGCAACATGCGGTGTTAAATGTGTACGGTAATAAAATGCTTTGGCTTTATCATCCAGTAATTCTTTTTTGAAACTTTCTTTATATATAATTTTACATTCAATCGCCAGATTGCCTTCTTTGAATATCGGATTGCCGTTGTCAGTAAATTCCGGCGTTAATCCGGCGGCGGCTAGTTTATCGCCATCTCGTCCCGAATGGGTACCGATGTATGTTAAAGCCTCTTTTTTATCTTTAGGAAAGCCGATAACCGTAAAATATTCGCTTTTTTCCATCAGTTCATTAGTATATCTTTCCGGCGCTACATAAACGGTTAATACCGGTCTTCCCCATAAGGTTCCGAATTGTCCCCAGCCGATTGTCATGGTATTCATTTTTTGCTTGGTTCGGCAGCTTGAGCCGATATGCAAAACAATAAAGTTGTTATAAAGCTTAAAATATATTTTTTCATCTTAGTTCCTTTTAGCTGATAATTAAAAATATATAAGTACATTATATATAAAGTAAAGTGTATATAATTTATTAATATGTTGATAACTAACGGCTTTACTTTTGCAAAAACTTATATTAACCTTTCGGTATAAAGAATATTACTGACAGCCGAAGGATTTTGACATGGTTATCAATAAATACAAAGACATAATTATCAATAACTATAATGAGTATGATGAAGATGCTCGTTTGGTGCGTGACAGAGGGCACAATGTTGAGTATTTAACTACTATGCATTATATTCAAAAATTTTTGAAACCGGGCGCTAAAATATTGGAAATCGGCGCGGCTACGGGGCGTTATTCTATTGCTTTGGCTGAAATGGAATATGATGTTACAGCTGTTGATTTAACTCCGAAAAATGTTGAGATAATGAAAGCTAAAAGCCGAAATTTGAAAAATTTTGAGTGTATGGTCGCGGACGCTTTAGATTTGAGCAAATTTGCCGATGAAACTTTTGATATGGTTTTAAATTTGGGACCTATGTATCATTTATTTAATAAAAAAGATAAGCAAAGAGCAGTTGTGGAAACGATACGAGTTGCAAAGAAAGGCGGAATCTGTATGTTTGCATATATTCCGTGCGCGTCGCTTATGGCAGGTTACGGCTTGCGCCATCAGGGTGCGGCGCGGCTTGCTGAAGTCATGGACAGTATTGGTCGCTTTAAAGATATTCCTGAAGAAGTATTTAATACTTTTTATATTGAAGATTTTAAAAAGCTGTTTGCTGAAACAAATACACAATATGTTACAAATGTGGCGGCAGACGGCATATCATATATTATGCAAGAATGGCTTGAGCAATTATCTGAACAAGATTATGAAGCTTTTTTGAAATGGCATTTTTTGACTTGCGAACGACCAGATCAGCAAGGCTATAGTTGTCATTTGCTCTATATTTGCAAGAAGAAATAAGGTAAGGAAACAATATGGAATTGGTTACCCCGGATATAAAATATAAAGATACTTTTATTGCTGCATTAAAAGACGGATTTTGTTTTGGCTCACAGCCTCCGCTTGGCGCTGAAGAAATAGCAAATATTGAAAGCGATTTTGAACAATATTTAACCACAAAGGTTTTAAAACCTTATGACCCGACGCCCAAATTGCGCGATGATGGCAGATATTATTCTAATGTGCCGCAAATTCCGTATTGGTTGATTGATAATAACCAATTTATCGGAGCTTTTAATTTGCGCACGGCGCTTAATGACTTTTTGATGTATATCGGCGGTAATGCGGGGTATGGCATAACGCCGAAATATCGCAGAAGAGGATATGCCACCAATGGGTTAAAGTTGTTGATATTAAAGGCTCGCGAGCTTGGTATGGTAAAATTATTGATAGCGGCAAAAGAAGATAATATCGGTTCGTGGAAAGCGATTGAGCATAACGGCGGCGTTTTAGAAAACATTATTACTCTGCCATGGGAAACAACCGGTCAAAAATATAAACGCTATTGGATAGAGATTGGAAAATAATATTTGAAAGAGGCAAAAATGAAAACGGAAAAAGAAAAAATGCTTGCCGGTGAGGCTTTTAATACCAATGATGCGGAGCTGATGGAAAATAAAAAGAATGCGCGCATATTGGCGGAGCAGTATAATTCTTCTTCAGAAGAAGATTTGGGGTTCAGAAAGTCGTTGTTAAAAAAGTTGTTTGGCAGGTGCGGTGAAAAAATAATGATAAAACCGCCGTTTCATTGCGATTACGGTTATCAAATATTTGTCGGCGAAAACTTTTTTGCTAACTTTGACTGTGTTTTTTTAGATGCTGCGCCGATTGAAATCGGCGATAATTGCATGATTGGTCCGAAAACTTGTATTTATGCAATTTCGCACCCTTTAAATCCGCAAGAGCGCAAAAAGAGTATAGGATTGCCGCAAAAAGTTACAATCGGTAATAATGTATGGATTGGCGGCGGCGTGATAATTTTGCCGGGCATCAGTTTGGGGGATAATGTGGTTGTCGGCGCCGGGAGCGTTGTAACCAAGTCATTTCCTGATAATGTGGTTATAGCCGGCAACCCTGCAAAAGTAATAAAGAAGTTAACCTGTCATGATAAATTATGAGCAAAACGGCTGTAATGAATGTTGCTATGTTTGATATAAATATTTGGGGTTAACTGTATATAGTTTTTGCAAAATATGGAATTTGCTGTATAAATACATTTGAGGAAATAATATGTCAAATTTAGCTGTTGAAGATTTTACCGTAAATGAAAAACAAGCCAAGCCGGTATTAAAATGGGCCGGAGGTAAGTCTCAGCTGTTGCCGACAAAAGATAATTGGTGGAGCTTTTATAATAATATTATGGAGCGTTTGCGCTCCCGTAATGAACAAATTGAAAAGTTAAACGGGGAATAGCATATGGCTGATAATATTTTCAGATATTCGGTAAAAGCAATTATAATTAAAAATGGCAAGTTTTTGGTTGAGCAAGTTAATCAGGGACGCGGCGTTTTTTACAAACTGCCGGGCGGCGGGCATCGGTTTGGCGAAACCATATATGAAGCGCTGTACCGTGAATTAAAAGAAGAGCTTGGAATTGATGCGCAAATAGGCTCATTGCTGTTTATAAGAGATTATATTGCGAAAAATCATGATATGGAATTTGACGATGCTAATTTTCAGCAAACAGAATTAATATTTTTATGCAAATCAGATGATTTTGCAAATTTGGGGCAGGGGTCTGAGCCTGATAAAAATCAGGTTATAATGTGGAAGACTGCAGAAGAATTAGAACAAATTAAATTTTTGCCTAAAAAACTGATTCCTTATTTGCAAGATATTAACAAGCTGTATGCGCAAACAGAAACAATTTATTTGGGCGATGTTAATTAAATTTATGAGCCAAACAAATTTTTCAGAAGGTGATATAAAATGAAAATTATAAATATCAATGGCCCGATTAATTCCGGAAAGACAACGATTTCTAGGTTGTTGGCACAAAATCTTTCAGGAGTATTGTTTATTGAAGTTGATGATTTGCTTTCTGATGATGAGCAAAAAGCTTTAGGGCTATCCGTGCGGGAAGGTTGGGTAGAAAGAGTGAACCGTCTTGCAAAAATTGTCGCAGAAGAGAAAAAATTAAAAAGATATGAGAATATTATTTTTGCTTACCCTATAACGGAAAAGCTCTATAATCAATGGAAGTTATGGCAGGATTCCACAACAGAATTTATTAACATCACACTTGCGCCACAACAAGAAATTTGTTTGCAAAACAGAGGAAATCGCGAGCTGAGTGAATATGAGAAGAACCGTATAAATGAAATGTATCGGCAAGGTTATCATAATTTTAAATTTGCAGATTTGATAATAGATAACAGCAAGCAAACGCCGCAAGAAACATTGCGGCGTATTTTGCAGTTTTTACAAAAGTAAGTGTTTTATAAAATCTTTTGCTTAGCAACCGGTTGTATGGTAATGGCTTTTACCGGACATCCGTTAGCGCAAGCGCCGCAGCCGATACATTGGCTCGCGTCAACAACCGGAAAACTTCCATCGGCTTTACTGATAGCCTGACGCGGGCACTTCATTACGCATAATCCGCATTTAACACAGATTTGCTCATCAATGTTTGCTAAACCGATTTGCGTTTTTTGTTTTTGAGCCAAACTTAAACGTTTAATGGCGCCTGAAGGACAAACTTGCGAGCATTTGTTGCAGTCGTAATCACAAAAGCTGTCAGAATAATAAGATGAACAGCCGGATAATCGCCGTTTGCTTTTTTCAGAATCTTTATCGGACAGTTTTGAACACACAGAAGTGTGATAATCAGCAACCCGGCGAGCAGAATTGCGGTAAATAATGAAAAGTATATCATTAAGTAAATATGCGTGGCAACGGGCGTGAATAGCTGTATACGCATAACAGATACGAAAAGCGGCAACGGTTTTGCCTTGTTAAGGTGATTTAGCTTTAATTTTCAACTTTAATTATAATAGCGATAGGAGGTAACTTGCCGCTTTTTTATATTGATTTTAGCTTAAAATATGATATATTAAAAGTGTTCAAAAAATTATTGGAAAGTTATTTTAAACCTTTAAGGGTCTTTCTTCCGATGATTTTTATAATTTGAAGTTAAACCACAAATAATAACAATATATGCGAAAGGGTAAAAACAACAGGCAACTTGTTGCTTGTATCGCCGTGATAGGGATTATCACCGCGCTGTTTGCCTTAATGAGTAATCTTTATGCTGAGCATATTATAGTGCTGATTTGGGCGTTTGTACTTGTAGCTGTGGCAATGTTTCTGTGTCGTAACAGATGTGATGCGGTTCTGACGTTTGCTCTGTTGGCAGTCATTAATTTAGGTATCTTGATTGCCTTATGGGGCTTGTTGCCGACATGGTTCTTTGCAACGGTTATTCCGCTCGGGCTGATAACTACCATATACGCAATTATTTTAGCGGCAGTGTATGACCGTGAAAAGTCTGTGCGTATAATGGCTGTGTGGTGCGGGTGTTTGTTGCTGTATTTGGCGTATTTTGCGTATGCCAGCAGTACGCTCGTGGCCAAATTGTCGCTTTAAGCGGCAATATATCTGAAAATTAAATACCGATGGTTTTGGCAAACTATCGGTATTTTTTTGCGTCTATTTTACATTTAAAGCAATATTGCGGGTTTTGTAAAATGGAATGGTTGCGGATTTATGTTGACGTTTGAGACGGATAAGGGGTAAATTGACTTATTAGGTAATATGTTTAAGAGATGACACCATGCAAAACGATTCATTACAATGGCTGAAATGGGCAACTGAAATTCAGGCGTTGGCGCAAAACGGTTTAACCTACACTAAAGATGTTTTTGATAAAGAGCGTTTTGAGCGATTGCGCGAGATTTCGGCTGAAATTATGAGCGCGTACAGCGGTTTAACAATAGAAAAAGTACAAGAACTTTTTTGTAATGAAAGCGGGTATCAAACTCCGAAACTTGATACGCGGGCGGCAATTTTTAAAGACGATAAAATTTTGTTGGTACAAGAAAAGAACGGTACATGGTCATTGCCGGGCGGCTGGGTTGATTTTAATCAAAGTATAAAAACAAACACCGAAAAAGAGGCGGCGGAAGAAGCGGGTTTAACGGTGCGGGCAACACGTTTAATTGCGTTGCAAGACCGCAATTTGCACAATTTACCGCCGTATGCGTACGGTGTTTGCAAAGTGTTTGTTGAGTGCGAAGTTATAAGCGGGGATTTTAAGCCAAATTCTGAAACAGTGGCCAGTAAATATTTTGCCATTGATGAATTGCCTGAAAATATGGCGGTGGAAAAATGCAGCGCGGAGCAGGTTAAATTGTGTTTTGCGGCGCATAATAATCCGACATGGGCAGTACAGTTTGATTAATTTGGCAAGAAATACCTTGACAAGCAAATAACAATGTATTTTATTGGTGCAAATTTAATTTAGGTGAAAAACAATGGATAAAAATGTAATTATTCGCTTGGAAAAAAAGTCAGAAGAGCACGATGTTGAAAATTTAATCAGAGAAGCCTTTTGGAACGTTTATCGTCCGGGGTGTTTAGAGCATTTTGTTCTGCATCAGCTGAGAAGTAATCCTGATTTTGTAAAAGAACTTGATTTTGTTATGGAAAAAGACGGCAAACTTATCGGGCAGAATATGTTTATGAAAGCTTGCATTAAAGCCGATGACGGCAGAGTTGTTCCGATTTTGACCATGGGGCCGATTTGTATTGCGCCGGAGTTTAAGCGCAAAGGTTATGGCAAACTGCTTTTGGATTATTCGTTGGAGCAAGCTAAAAAGCTTGGGTTTGGCGCGGTTTGTTTTGAGGGAAATATTGATTTTTACGGCAAAAGCGGTTTTACGTATGCCTCAGAGTTTGGTATCAGGTATCATGGTTTGCCGGAAGGCGAGGACGCTTCATTCTTTTTAGCCAAAGAACTTATTAAAGGTTATTTTGACGGCGTTACCGGCGAATATGCAACGCCGCAGGGCTATTTTGTTGACGAGGCGGAAGCAGAAAACTTTGATAAACAATTTCCGCATAAAGAAAAATTAAAGTTACCGGGGCAGTTGTTCGGCTAAGAGGTTAATCTGCGGTAAAGTGCTTGGCTTAAAAAATACTTGACGCGGGCGCGGCAGTGGTGGTATACTCTTTTTAGAGTGATGGTTATCGCTTGTTGTCTGCCCATAGGCAAATCCGGATGGAATAACCGCTTAAATCTGAAAATAGTTAAAACTCTTGAATAAGGGAATTTTTGACAGGCAGACATCAAATGGCTATGTTCCCGCTTAGGAGTGAAAACTATGACTGATATGAGATTTTCCCTTGACTATGAGATTATTGCTGAACTGCTTAAAAACAGTGTGTGCTTAACGCGCAATCCGTTTGAACAACCGGTGATGTATTCGCGCGCAAAAGAATTGCAAAAAAAATACATAAAGCAACATCATGTAAAGCATGTGCTGATATGTTCTAAAACAGCTCAGATACCTTTGGGTAAATATAATCCTGATTTTCATTATTTTAGCGACGGTACTTTAATTCATTGCTGCGGACCGCAAATTTTTTCAAGCGATGAACTTAATAAAAAATACGCAAAAAAGACTGAGCGAATTTTAACTTTGCTTAAAATTCGTAATTTGCCGGTTAAAAGGATTTTTGCGCCGCAGACGCAAATAGACGTGATTTATTATTCCGAATTTTTGCGCTATATTTCGGAACAAGCTATGATCATGGGGGCGTCTGAGGATGATTTGTACGTTGAGGTATTGCCTGCTAAAACCGATTTTGTAAAAGAATGTTTTGCTAATGGTAATGTTTTGCTGACAGCTTCAAAAGATGAATCTTTGCCGCCGCAATGCCGAAAATTTATGGCATTGTTTGCTGACGGCAGGTACTATGTTTCAGAAGAATATCGCAGCAGTTTGGGGAGCAAAAACAATAATTATATGCGCCAATTTAAGTATGATTATTTGAATGAGTATTGCTATACTAATGCTGAATTTGTGCCGCAAGATTATATTGACGCTCTTTACAAAGAAGCCGAAAATTATGAATGGTATGTCGGCTCAGAATCCCTAAATGCCGAGCGACGTAAACGTATGAGCGTTGACGGGCTGATAAAAATTAATAAGTATATTGACGCATTGTTTGCCGGGCGCGTTTGTTTGACGGTGGTTAATCCTGATTTTAACTCATCGTTTATGTCGCCGGATATTGAACGATATGCTGTTTTTTCAGATGGCTTGGTAGTTACAGCAAGTCATGATGAAAGCGACATACCGTTTGTGCAGGAATTAAAAAAATATTTTCCGAAATTAACGATGAGATTTGAAAAAGTGTCGGCAGAATATATCAGGCATATTTATCGTCGGTTGCCGGAATTTCAGAAAGGAGCGGCAGCTATTTATATTGAAATGCTGAAACAAAAGGCGCGTAAGCTCAAAAAGATGACCGCACTGACGCATACTCAGGCGCTTGATGAAGTGGCAAAAATTGCTGGTTGGCGTAATTGGCGGTCAATTAAAGTTGAAAGCGAGGCTCATGCGCGCCAACTGATAGACGCTGAAAAATGGCGTAAAAGCGTTGCTATGAAATCGGATAAAAAGTTGTTTGGATGAAAATTAACCTACTGTGTAAAAAGCGGAGTACTTACTTGCAATATGGCGCATGCTGCTATAAGCTTGCGCCATAAGTTTATCAGTTGGAGATTAAAGATGTTTCTTAACAAAAAAGCTTTGATAATGCTCGGCGCGTTGGCGGCGGCAGGCGGCTGTAATCATGAGTATGATTATAACGAGCTTTTGTGCCATAATGATGACGCGGAATGCTATAACCAAAAGCAAGAGCCTATCTCCGGCATTGTGAAAAAATACGGTAATGGCGGCGAGCTGAAAGAGATTATGAATTTTAAGAACGGAAAGCGCCACGGACATTTTGTTTTGTATTTTGACGACGGCAAAATTGCCGAAGAAGGCAATTTTGCAAACGGTGTGGAAAACGGTGTGTTTAAGGCTTATTATCCGAATGGGCAGCTTAATGTTGAAGTAACTTATTTGAACGGGTTGGAAAACGGTAAATACAGCGAATATGCCGAAGAGGGAAAACTTGTTAAAGAAATCAATTACTCAAACGGCAAACGCAACGGGCTCACGGCGGTTTATGAAGGCGGCAAAGCGGTTGTGCAGGCAAATTATGCCGCCGATGAGCTTGACGGTGAAATTAAATTGCCGAATGGTACGGCAAAGTTTAGCAACGGGGTTTTAAGCGCAATTAATATGGATATGCAGGGCGGCAAATATGAAGTTGCTTTTGAAGACGGTCAGCCCGAAACATTTAAGATTGCTAATGATTATGAGCAGATTGAGCGGGTTAAATCAGATACTGATGATGGTTATGTTTGCAAAGTTTATTACAAAAATGTGTTGAGGTTTGAATCCGGTATGCAAAAAATTAAATATGCCGGAAGTGATAAAACCGCATTTAAATTATACGGCGAGGCTAAAGAATATTTTTGGGAGGGCAATCTGAAAAAACAATATTTTTTAAATGATTGCAATCCGGAAGGGCTGTATAAAGAATATAATGAAGACGGCTCCCTTAAAGCGCAAATGATTAATGAAATCACACCGCTTGAAAATTCACAGATATGCGGAATTAATTTTGCCATTATAGCAGAAGCCAAGCGCAGAAATACCGATGTTGAAATTTCCTCTCTGTCCGAAAGGTGTTTTATAGAGCTTGATGTGGAACAGAAGATAAAAAATACGATTGAAACTTATATCAGCGGAGAGAAAAATGCGTAAATTTAAGTTGTTTTATTTAAGCGCCGCGGCTTGTTTGCTGCCGGCAGCGGTTATGGCGAACGATGCGGAATTTAATGAACAAAATTCGTCATGCAAAGGTATGCTGCTTGAAATGGAATGCGTTGATTTAAACGGTAAGCCGATTACCGGGGTCAGAAAAATATATTATGAGAACGGGCAGTTATATGAAGAAGGCGAGTTTGTAAACGGAAAATATGAAGGGCATATTAACATATATTATGAAAACGGCGCGCCGCACTTTAAAATGACAATTAAAAACGGAGGATTTGACGGATTTTTCAGGAGCTGGTATGAAAACGGACAGATGAAATACGAAAATAATTTTGAAAACGGCAAACCGAATGGCTTTCATAGAACATATTATGAAAACGGTTTGACCGAGGTAGAATCAAAATATAATCATGGTGATGTTGAATATCATGATGTTTATTATGATAACGGCATATTGTATCATCACTGCACTACCAAAAACAAAGTTGCCGATGTGGCGCTGTATTGCACGCATGGTATACTTATGACTACATACAGTGTTAAAGACGGTAAAATCTTAAAACAAAAAAATCATCGTCCGGATAATGACCCGTGCTTAATAGCAACGCTGGAACGACGAAATGCCGAAAAAGCAAATGGAGAAAAGTAATGAATTATAAAATTATTTCAGCCGCAATTTCAGTGGCGGTACTGCTCTCCGCCTGCGATGATAATCCGCAGGCAAAAGCAGTCAGACAGGCGCTTTCCGCGAGCCAAAAAATTGATTACACTTTTGATGATGTAGGACCGTTCCTTCCGCAATCATGCAAAGGGTTCGGCTGTGTATATGCCGAGTTTATGCAACCGGGCGGGCGCAAAACAATAGCGGAAAAATATGACGGTAAAACCGTTTTGTTTACAAAATATATGTTAGACGGGTTTGAAGATAATTTTGACACCGTTAAATATAATGAAATGTTTGGAATTGCACCCTGCGTTATGAGCGCGGAAGAAGCTGCCAGAATGCATCAGGCAACCGGCGGCAGAAGAGGTTTTGTTCAAGTTTACGGAACTTTGCATATAGGAACAACCGATCCGGTGATTCAGCCGTGCTATTTTAAGCAGCTGTATGAATGCACCAGTGATTATGATGAATTTTATATGCTTTGCCTTAAAAAATCGGAGGCTAAAGGCAATGCCTCGGGCGGCAGAAAATATATTAAGCCGGTTAAAAGCTTGGCAAAGACCGAAAAATAAAATTAAAAACCACAGCTTTAGCGGCTGTGGTTTTTAAATTTGCGGCAGATGGAATCAACAACAGCCTGTTGCTTTGGTGTGAGGGTGTTTGTTTTAATAATATCGTTTACACTGAGGGTGACGGAATTTTCAGTTGATACTAAATTTTTAGGATAAATAAAGCGTTCCTGATGAGTGGCGTGCATAAATTTTAAGGCATCAGTAACATAATTGTTAATTTGTTCAGAACTGAATTTTTGCGGCAGGTCGGCAAAAGCCTGATTTGCCCATGGTTGATTGCCGTAGTTGTCGCCAAGATATTTTGCACCGCATTTTTCAGCTAAAAAGATATGACAGGCAAGAGCGGAAAGTTGCCAATTTTGTGTTCCGGCAAAAGCTAAATCAGGTTTAAGCGCCGGAATGCCGTTATGTCCGTAATAGGCGAATAATGAATCTTCAGGATTGCTGTTAATTCCTTCAAAGCGTATGCCGATGTTGTTATATATTTTGCGGTCTTCAGGAGCTTGCGCGCCGCCGGTCGGATAATTTTGAGTATATTGCGCGCCAAAGCACCGGTTAAGTTCTGTTGCCAAACGCAAGGTTTTATCATATTCACCGACATAAACAGTAAATACTTTGCCGTCATCGCCGCCGTTGCCCATTTTGAAGCTGATGTTGTTTTTAATTAAAAATTCGGCGGTGTTTTTGATAAGCCGGTTTGAAACGGTGCAATTGTTTTGGTCAAGAAAAATGTGCATTTTCCATGCGTGATTGTCGTTTAATCCGGTTTGAAATTCCATATCTTTGGTATTTTCAGGAAGCGATAAAAATTCATTGAAAGAGCTTATGTAATTAATGTGAGCCATTTTATCTCCGATTATAAATCGCGGCTGTTATCAGGTGCGGGCGGGGTGTTGTTTTTTGAAATTATAAATGACGGAAAAATATTCATACCGTCGCCGCAACCATAATATCGGCTTGATTTGGTTAAAATATCTTTTGTTTCCAGAAAAGCACAGTTGCGCATGTTGCCGCCAGAGTGGATTTTGGCTTCAAATTGAGCTTGTTGCAAGGGTGTTGCCTCAATGGTTGCAATGCGCGGCAGGCAAAGATTTTTTGACGGCAGCGGGTTGGCGGGGTCATAAATATAGTCTTGTCCTGATGTTTTCAGAGTTATAAAGCTGTGCGGCTCGCCAAACTCATCATTAGCAGAATGCAGTAGCTCACCGCCGAAATATTTGCTTTCAATGCCTTGCTGCTGCAAATAAGCTTGCGCTAAAACGGCGATTTCGGCACATTGGCAAACACCGGCATTTACCGCTTCAGACAGAGTTTTATCACTTCCGTCATAAAAGAAATTTCTTTTGTCAGGGTGAGCGGAAAGTTCAGGATACATTTTGCGCAGGACATTGTCAAAAGCGCACAAATGAGCAAAAGTTTCAGCATTAAAATCAGGGGCAAGACCATGGAGCCATTTTTGCATACCGTCATTATTGGTAAAAATTTGCGCGTTTTTAGCAGCGGTTTGAAATAACTTGGCAAAATTATCGGTATCGGCGATAACCGCTAAGTCTAATTTACCGTAAAATGAACCGCCGATTAAAATGCGATCGTTATTTTTGATGTTGCTGATGCGGCAGTTGGTTTCATTAAGTTTTTCAAAATCCATGGCAGTGTTCCGATTAAAATATAGCATTATTATAAGATATTTTTTACAAAAAGGCAATGGAAGAAAATTTGCTTGAACATAATATGAAAAAATGATAATTTAAAATAAAACAATGAAAGGTAACCGGCATGGATATTAATGAATTTGCTGATTTAATAGAACGGTGCAAAATGTCTGTTGATAAGCAAGGCAAGATGACATTTACTCCTCGTTACCATAAAGATGAGCGCAGGGTTGCGGAAATTATCAAAAACAATAAAATGGAGCATTTTTCGTTTACTGATTTGCAAGCGATTTCTAAAAATTTTGCTCCTCTTTATCAGGCAAGAAGAAAATTGCAGGCAAAGCGGGCAGAGGAGTTTACTTCTTTATCGCCCAAGCAAATTGCAGAGCTTTCAACCGAGCAGAAACTTGATTATTTGGAAGCGGTGTTTCCTAAATGGCAAGAACCGGACGAATTGCTGAAAGTGTGTGCTGAAAATGAGCAAAATATTAAAGCCGCGTTGTATGGAATTAAATTTCCGGAGAGCTTTTGGAAGTCTGAGAAAAAATCGGCCGAACGATACGCCGCGTTAATTGCGAGGCAGCCGGAGCTGTGCGATAAGCTTAAAAATTGGCAACAAACTTCATTAGCTGATAAAAAAGCAGCAATTATGCAAGCGGCGGAAGTTTTTGAATATGTTTACGGGGTGGCGCCGAAAATTGAATTTTTTACCGAAGAACAGGAAAGGGCTAAATTGTTGGCGGCGGGTTTGAGTAAAGACACGCATATTTACGCTGCCTATCGGCAAGGAGACACGCTCTATTTTAATGAAGACCGTATGCAGCAAAGCGATAACTTTTTTGCCGTTTCGGTTTTGTTGCATGAGGGAACGCATTTAAGGCAAGATACGCAGAGTTTTAATGACAAATCAGTTGACCGCATATTAGATTGCAATATGTGCTATGTTTCATATTATGACCGCAAAAAGAACGACAAACAAAGCGCGGAGTATATGGATTTATATACCGCAAATCCGATTGAAGTTCATGCGCACGCGGTGCAAGATTATATGGAGCAGCGTTTTCCGGAGCTTAGCGGAATTAAAAAGGTTGACGGTGCTGAAAATGCGGTGGCGGATAAAATTCATAACAAAGCTTTTGCAATGGCAAAAATCGCGCAGGCGGGTTTAAGGGAAAAATAACAGAGAAAGTTTTTTATGCCGGGTATTCATTTAATGACGGGTTTTATCGGTTTTGGTAAAACCACAATCGCTAAAATGTTGGAAAAAAGTTTGCCGGCGGTGAGATTCACGCATGATGAAATTATGCGCGAGCGTTATGGCCGCGCGCCGTCGGATTTTCAAGAAAAATACAAACTTGTTGATGATTATATCAAGGCGCGGGCGGAAGAATGCGTCAACAGCGGGAAAAATGTGATACTTGATTACGGGTTTTGGACGCATGAAAGCCGCAAACAATATTATAAATGGGCAAAAAATTTGACGGACGATGTGGTTTTTCATCTGATAAAGTGCGATATTAATGAGGCAAAGCGGCGGGTTTCGGCGCGAACTAAAAATGATGACGCCGCTTTAATGATTGATGAAAATATTTTTGATGAGATGCTTAAAAAATACGAGCCATGGTCGGCTCAAGATGATTATCCGCTAGTTTGGCATAACGCAGAAAATAAAGACTATATCGGACAGTTGGTTTTAGTTGAAATTGACCGTCCGATAGGGAGTAAACATCCTAAATACGGATTTGAATATCCGGTTAATTACGGCTATGTTCCGTTTACAAGGTCGGGAGACGGGGAAGAATTAGATGCTTATGTTTTGATGATTAATGAGCCGCTTAAAAAATATGTAGGGCGCTGTATCGGAGTTATTCATCGCACCAATGATAATGATGATAAGCTTGTGGTGGTACCGGAAGCGTTTGATTTAACAGATGAAGACATTGAACAAGACACAGCCTTTCAAGAGCATTGGTTTAAGCATGTTTTAATCAGAGAGTGAATGGCTAAAATGTCCGATTAGCCGTTCCATAAGCAAGCCGTAGGAACAGCAAGCATGTTGTTTCTGAAAGAGAGGGTGTTTTCGCCTGAATAGAGGATAATTCCCGTAAATTTTTTATCTTTTGCTAAATTATCCTTAAACCACTCCAGATGTTTGAAATCTTCTTTTGATACGCGGGAACCTCCTTTTACTTCAATGCCGACTATATCGCCGTTTTCATTTTCAATGATGAAATCAATTTCTCGGTCGCGTCGGTCACGATAGTGGTGAAGAGTGTACTCGTTATTTAACTCAATTTGAGCTGACAGTTCATTAAATACAAACGTTTCAATGATTTTTCCGAATTTATCGGCATCAAAGGCAACAATATCATAATGCCAACCGAGAATTGCCGCCATTAATCCGGTATCAGTTATGAACATTTTATCAGTTTTTCCAATCATATCATAATCGGTTTTAGTCCATGGATGCAAGCGCTCAGATAGATAAAGTCTTTCAACCAAAGCAATGTATTCGGTTAATGTCGGTTTGGATATTCCACATGATGAGCATATACCTTTTATATCCATGTATTTACTTGACCATGCGGCTAATATTTTAATAATTTGCCGCAGGGCATCTTCATTTTTAATGTTGGCAATGTCTTTTAAGTCATGTTCAATAAGCGCATCTAAATAATCTTTATACCAGTCTTTCCTGTCGTTTTTGTTAAATGAAAGAACCTCAGGATAGCCTCCTCTTAAAGCAATGTTTAATATAGCATTTTTGGAACATTCTTTTACTTGAGAAGGAAAATCTGAAGCAAATAATCTTTCTATAAAGTTGGCGCTTGTACCCCTAATTTCGCCTTCTGTTAAAGTGCGTAATCTGATGTTTTTAATTCTTCCGGCAAGACTTTCTTTTATTTTTGGGTTGCTCCTGACATCAGATGAACCGGTTAAAACAAATTGTCCTTTGTTATTGTTTTTATCAACAACTTTTTTTATTTCAGGTAACAAAAGCGGAGCTTTTTGAATTTCATCAATAACAAGCGTTTTGGCATCATGTTCAAGAAAACCTTGCGGATCTTGTAACGCAACATCTAATAAGGTGGTATCGTCAAGAGTTCTGAAAATGGCGTTATCAGTAACAGCCTGTTTGGCAAGCGTGGTTTTTCCGACCTGACGAGCGCCGGAAATAATGATAACGCGTCTGGTTGTTAAGGCGTGTTTAACTGTTGATTTTGCCCATCTTATGTACTGTTTCATTATTATTCTCCATAAATATTTATAACTAAATATAACATAATTGAACAAAAAGTAAAGCGAAAATTGAACAAAAAGTAAAGTTGCATAGCGCCAAACAGTAAAATTGAGGCTGAACAAAAAGTAAAACACGCCTCGGAAAAATGAAATTACTTAATCCACCAGGTTATTTTAAGTTGAGGAATATTGTCACCGTCGGTAAATTTGGTGCAAAAGTTATAAATATCGTCCAAACTCAAGTTTTTTAAGCATGAACGACTTGAGGCGCAGTAATTGTCGCCATATAAATTGGTTGATGTGTAGCTGTCAGTGTCTTGATTATGAATTATGTTTGAAACTGAAGCGATACTGTCAGAATTTTCTTTAGCAACGGTAATAATGTTGCGGCAAATTTCCAAATTATTTGTTGATTTATTTTTTAAAGCGCTTATTCCGTCAACAGATAAATTTAATGAGGTGCCGGTGTCAAAGTTTAGTATAGTTATACTCCAATAAAGATTAAATATATCGCGGATATAACGTTCTCCGGAGTGCATTTCGCTCGGAATTTCACCCATTTTCATGAAAATATCAGTTATATAAAACGTGCCTTTATTTGCTAACAAATTATCAAAGCTATGAACATTGCGTGCCACGGCATTTATTACCGTGTTCATCTGTTCAGCGTGTTTGTTGAGCTTGTACTTAAACATGGTTTTGCTGTAACCGCTAATCGCCCCAACGCTTAGCACTCCTATAATTGCCAAAACGCCCAACATCTCCACCATACTTCTTCCTGTGCTCGCGTCTAGCGGGCACCTACTAGGGATTTTCTCGCTCGTGTACCTTTTTGTGTACAAGTCGCTCCAAAATCCCGTCGTATCTGCCGCACTATCCGCAAGCTTAGATAATATATTTTGAATAAACATCAGAAAATCTCCTCAAATTGTTAAATTTAAGAAGATTTTAGCTCGCGTTTTTTTTTTGCAATATTTACGAGTCCGGGGTGTGCATAAGTTGCAAAAAACCACCCCGTCTTTGGCACCCCTCCATAGAGGGGAATTAATAATACCGGTATATAAATTGCTGAATTTGTAGTTTATTTCCAAAAGATTGCAAGGGTGCAAACGGTGTCGGTATCTTTGCAATTGTTGCAAATGGTGTTTATTGTTTCTAAAGATAAATCGCGTAGGCAGGTTGAATATTTGCTACAATTTTTATCACCTTGTATGCTTGTAGTATTACCACTTGTTTTGAAAGTTTTTAGAGCATCTATATTAGCAGCATTCTCTTTAGCGGTAATTACAATGTTTCGGCAGACTTCATGTCCTTCAGCAGAAGGATTGAAATTAAAAGATATTACTCCGACATTATCTTGTCCTTGTGTACCGTCGGACGCTGTCCATTTTGATTTTGACCATACTACTCCGATTTTGTTTTTAAACCAGATGTCTCTTAATTCTTTTGCCGGTTCATTGCCATCACGTTGATAAATAATGCCGTCAGGGAGCAGATTTATTTTATACAACAGTTGATTATAATATGTACTGTTATCGCCGCTATGTTCCAGTTTATCTTTGATTGAGAGTACGTTATTTATCAGCATATTAACAGCCTCAGCATGTTTATTAAGCTTATATTTCATCATTGCTTTGCCATATCCGGCAATAGCGCCGACGCTTAAAACTCCAATAATCGCAAGCACGCCAAGCATTTCAACCATAGACCGACCGGCGCTCGCGTCTGGCGGGCAAATGCGCAAGCTTTGATTAATTTTATTATTCATGAGCTAAAATCTCCTCAAAAAGTTAATTCTGAAAAGATTTTAGCTCGCGTTTTTTTTTTGCAATATTTACGAGTCCGGGGTGTGTATAAGTTGTGTTTTTAACCACCCCGCCTTCGGCAACCATCTTTATAAATGGACGGTGAAAAGATTTTAATCATAAAATAATCATAAAAAAGACGGGTACTGAATAGTATCCGTCTTTAAAAAAGTTAAATATTCTTAAGTTAGAACAATACTTTTACACGCGCGCCGAGGGTGTAGTCGTATTTGATGTAATGGCTGCCGGTTCCGTCAAGGAAGTATTCGCCATATAAACCCAATGCGATGTTGTCGGTTGCGTAATAATCGCCTTCAAGCAAGCCCCACAAGGTGTTGGTGTTTTTGCCGTCGGTGTTGAAGTCATAACGCAAAGCAGCGTCAGCAGCCCATTTACCGGCGTATTTATGCAAACCCAAAGTGAAAGATTGGTCTAAATAACGGTCTCCGGTGTCAACATTGCCCATAATGCCGTAAATGGCGTAAGGCGACAGACCGTTGCCCATATCATAACCGACTTTTAACTGAGCGCGCAAAATTTTAACCCATTTAGAGCTGTCTTCAAGCTCGCGGTAATTGCGACCGTAAAAATCTTTTTGGCTGAAAGTAATATAATCAGCGGCAACTTGGGAGGTAAATTTGCCGTAATTCATATTATATGCGGCGCCGATGTTGTAAACAAAGTTATGATCGTTGTTATAATCGCCGTTGGCGTCAAAATCATTCTCAAGGGTGGCTTTTACGGCAAAGTTATCGGTTACGCCGTAAACAATTTCTTCGGCTAAAGAGGCGTCTTTGTCAGCTACACCGCCGTAACGGTGTTTAATTTGCGTACGGCCGTATTCATACGAGGTGTTTGAAGTGAGCTGTCCTTTGTTAGGTAAATAAAGCGCGCCGGTTAAATCAGCTGCCATGGCAGAGCCTGCAAACATAACGGCGGCAGACGCCAAAAGAATAGTTCTGTAATTCATAAAGTTTCTCCTTGATAGGTTAGTACTCTTGTTAATGTTAACTATATTAACAGCTATCAGGCTAACAGAAAATTCTAATAAAGCAAGCACTTAATTTAATTGTTGGCAAAAATTAAATTGCAGAATATTTCAAAAGCCTGCTACACGGCGTTTTTGTTCTGATTACGCAAATATTTTTAATACGGTGCCGCGCAAGGTTAATTTATATGCGCGGCGCGGTGAAAGCCGGCAGAATGACCGTAAAAGTACTGCCATGATTAACTTTGCTTTCAACTTCAATAGTTCCGTTGTGCTTTTGCGCAATTAAGAGCGCCATGGCAAGGCCTAAGCCTAATCCTTCGTTGTTGCGGTTGCGGGCTTTGTCGGCACGGAAAAAGCGCTCAAATATATGCTGTTTATTTTCTTCTGAAATGCCGATGCCGTTGTCTTTAACCGTAATATAAATTTGTTTTTTAGACATATTGGCGCTAAGGATAATTTTGCTTTTTTCAGGACTGTATTTAATGGCGTTATCAAGCAAAATATACACCAGTTGGCGAATTAAAACCTTATCGGCAGTGACAGTAAGCGAGGGTGCAATCTCAGCGCTTAAATTAATGTCTTTTTGTTTGGCAAGCGGTTTGGCGTTTTGATAAATGTCATGCAAAAAAGCAGTCAAATCAAAAGGTTCTTTATTCACTAAAGCCTGATTATTGTCAAAGCGGGCAAACTGCAAAAGTTTGCCGGTAAAATCGGCAATGGAAGTAATTTCATCTTTTAAGCGGCGAATAATTTCCGGCGACGACTTTTTGTGCTCTAAAAGCTCGGTATAAGCAAGCATCACGCTGAGCGGAGTGCGCAGCTCATGCGAAGCATCAGACACAAACTTTTTTTGCCGCTCAAACATGGCTTCAATTTGCATAATGGCTTTGGAAGCAAGCAGATTACTGATAAAAAATGCCAATACCAGTAAAATTAAAAGCACCAATGAAGAGATAAGAAACAAGTGATTAAAATTGTGGTGCAGGTTGGTGGTGTTGCTGACTACAACCACTTTGCCGATTTGCTTGCCGTTTTGATAAAGGTTGCGGCTCATCATACGGAAATACCAACGATTTTTAATTTTTTGTTGATGAATGGTTTCAGTTTGAAAATTGTCGTTTTTTACCGCCTCAAGCAATTCAGTGCTGAATTGTGGATTGGTAGGCAGCTCGGCATATATCAAATTTTCGCCCTTAAACCAAAAACTTAATAATACGTTTCGGTGAGAATCGGTATATTCAACCGTTTGCGGCATGATACTGTGTTCAGCAAAAATCTCAGAGGCTTCGCGTTCTTCTTCATCTAAATAAGCCATAAGAGTTTTATCAATGTTACGCAGGGTAATTTGCAGGTTAAGATAAGAGCCGGAGCAAAATACGGCAATTAAAATTACGGCAATAATGGCGGTGTATTTGCGCACCAAACCTTTACGGATTTTATCAATCATGATTGTTTATCTCCAAATAGTAACCGACATTTTTTACTGATTTTACCGCCAAGTGCGGATTAAAAGCGGCAAGTTTTTTGCGCAATAAATAAATGTATGAGTCTAAACTTGATTCCGAAATGTCAAGATTGTCAGGCCAAACTTTTTCAATGATGGTGGAGCGTAAAATGGTTTGTCCGCAATTTACAAATAAAATTTTGAACAAGTCATATTCGCGTTTGGTTAATTGTAAAGTTTGTCCGTCGCAGTTTAAGGTTAAAAGGTTGTTATTAATGGTGAGGCTGCCTTTTTTGTATACGTCATCAATATACGGTTTTGATTTGCGGCGGTTTACCGCTTTTAAGCGGGCAACGAGCTCTTTGTTTTCAAAGGGTTTAACAATATAGTCATCGGCGCCGGATTCAAGCCCGTTTAAGCAATCGTCTAAAGCGTCTTTAGCGGTAACAAAAATAATTCCGCCCTGATAATTGTATTTATCGGAACGTAAAATTTTGCAAATTTCAAGACCTGAAATTTCCGGCAGCATCCAGTCAAGAATTATAATGTCAAAAGTATCATTGGCCGCGGTTTTAAAATCAGCCAAAGCCTGTTTGCCGTCAGTTGCCCAAACTACGTCAAAGCCTGAAATTTCAAGCAGTTCTTTTTGCGCCGCGCCTAATCTTAAATCGTCTTCAACCAGTAAAAGCTTCATGTTTAACCTCTTGTTTTATGTAGGCTTAGTTTAACCTATGCGCGGATAATTGCAACCGCTTTTTTCAAATTTTTTTTGCGTTTTTTGAGATTGTTTTCAGATTGGCGGCGTATGCGGCAAATATAAATTAATTTACCACGAGGGGAAAATGTTAAAAAACTTGCTTGAAAAAATTCCGACCATGTCGGCGCAAAAGATTATTTTTATTGCCACCGTTTATTTTGCAACCGTGCTTGATTTAAGTTTTTGGCGCTTTGTGTGGAATACGGTGGAGGTTAATAACTTCACCGGCGTTTTGTTTGCCATTTCATTGCCGTTTTTTATCTTTTTAACCTTGTGGATGTTTTTTAATTTGATTTTTATTAAATACATCGGCAAATTTTTGCTTTGCACCCTGCTGATTGTTTCAGCGGCGGCAAACTACGCCATGTTTACATACGGAATTTTTATTGATTCGGATATGTATCGCAACGTGGTTGAAACCGATATAAATGAAACAATGGATTTGCTTACTTTCAAAAGTTTTATTTGGGTGCTTTTAACCGGCATTCTGCCAGCGTTTCTCTTGACAGTCGCACATGTTAACTATATGTCCTTTATAAAAGAGGCAGGGCGCCGGGCCTTGAATTTGTTAATTGCTTTGGCTTTGCTTGGCGGGTTTGCCGCCTGCACCTATAAAGAATACGCTTCATATGGGCGTAATAATAATGAGGTCAGAAAGCTGATTAATACCTTTAACTATATTTATGCTACCGGTCGTTATTATCAGCGCGAGGCTTTAAAACATCGCAAATTTGTTACTCTTGATGAAAACCCGTCGTTTATGCCGATTTCAGGCAATGAAAAAAGAGTTTTGGTGGTGATTTTGGGCGAAACCGCGCGGGCTGCCGATTTTTCATTGTACGGATATGAAAAAGAAACCAATCCGATGTTGAAAGCGGAAAATCCGATTGTGTTTAAAAATGTGGCCTCTTGCGGAACGGCAACGGCGGTTTCGGTTCCGTGTATGTTTTCAAATATGAACCGCGACGATTTTAACGTTAATGACGCCAAGTTTACGCAAAATGTTTTGGATATTGCTCTGAGCGCCGGATACAGCGTGTCATGGCTTGAGAATAACAGCGGATGTAAAGGCGTTTGTAACCGGATTCCGACTGAAGATTTGCGCGCCAGTGATGACCCTAAATGGTGCAAAGGCGGTTATTGTTATGATGAAATTTTGTTAGACGGTTTAGATGAAAAATTACAGAACTTAAAATATAATTCCGTAATTGTACTGCACATGATGGGCAGTCACGGACCTTCATATTTTGAGCGTTATCCCGATAAGTTCAAAAAGTTTCAACCGACTTGCGATACTGCCGATTTGCAGGATTGCACCCGCGAACAGATTGTAAACACTTATGATAACACCATTTTGTATACTGATTATGTGGTTGCGAATGTGATTGAAAAACTTAAAGCTTATCCGCAATATCAGTCGGCGATGCTCTATATTTCCGATCATGGGGAATCACTTGGCGAAAACAATATTTATCTGCATGGTCTGCCCTATAAAATTGCTCCGGATTATCAAAAGCAGGTGCCGATGATATTGTGGCTCTCAGATAAAATGGCGGAAAGCAATAAAATTAATGTTGATATTTTGCGCCAAAAAGCCGAAACCAGCGAATACAGCCATGATAACTTTTTCCATACCTTAATCGGCTTAACCGATATAAAAACTACGGTTTATAAGCGAGATATGGATTTAATGGATATGTAATAAAATAACCGCTGTTAAATTAAACAGCGGTTATTTTTTTGATATCCGAATCGATTCGGAAACAGGGGCAAAAAACAGCGATTTTTGAGGGCTTGGCGAGGGTAAAACAGGCGTAAAAAACAGATTATTTTAATTCCCCTCTATGGAGGGGTGCCGAAGGCGGGGTGGTTAATCAAAAAAAATCGCAAAATGTGCGTAAAATAAAATAGCGCTAAAACAAAAAGATATAGCAAAAAACGATACAAAACAATACAAGGCGATACAAAAAGATACAAAATCGCACGATACATTTTTGCAAAAATATGCTATATAAATTGGCATAATCGCGAGAGGAGCGTGAAAAACGCCCATCGCGATTATTTTTTTAACCGGCTCTGTGTGCAAACACGGAGCTATTTTTTTAACTTAATTTTACAAGGAGAACGTAAGATGTACACTTCGTACCTCACAAGAGAAACCTTTGAGAACGAGCACGATGAAAAAATGACGCGTAAGTTTTCATATAACTACAAAGTCTTGAAGCGCTTGTTCCCGGAGGTTTATAAATTACCGGAGAGCGAAATTCGCTCGCTGGTGAGTTCAATTTACGACAACCCCAAACTAGGTGACGAATTGTTAGATCATTTAAGTGATGTGATTAACAAGAGAAAACCGGAATGAGGAGAATACTTAAACCCGAAGCCGGAAGAACCGGAGCAGGCAGAACAGCCTGTGCAGGCTAATCCGTTGCAACCGGTGCAGCCTAAGCCGCTGAATACGAGTTCAGGCTTTGAGCCGTACAAGCCGCAGAAGAGCGCTTTCGGGCTTAATAACACCAACAACTTTGGGCTTAACAATGCGGGCAGACTAAATGGGCTTGGCAACATCGGCGGGTTTGCTCAAACCAAGTTGCCGGATTTAACCAAAGGACTGGATTTAAAGCATTCGGATATGGTAACCGGTTTTGGCATTAACGAGGCTAAACAAAAACAGATGCTTGGCACGGGATTTTCAATGCCGAAACTACCCAAAATGCCGACATTCCCGAAAGCCCCTGAACAAAAAATGGAAGCGAATAAATCGTATCCATTATGTTCTATGAATTTTGATGGTCAAAACCTAAATTTATATAAAAATAACCAACAGGTTAATAGCTTAGATGCAATGTCAGGAAAGGCAGGCTATCAGGCTAGAATGTATCAAAATGTAATGGACAAAGGTCCATTACCGGAAGGTATATATTATGCAAATCAAGACAAGAGGCAAAACATAACACCATTACATGCACTTTTGGGGATTACTTCTTTAGTTTCACCATTTGATTTTGGTAAATGGCCGGGTACTTTACCAGCATGGGGATTAAGGCGTATATGGTTACAACCTGATGCAAACAACACTATGTATGGACGAGATAATTTTAGTATACACGGTGGATTGAGTAAAGGTTCTGCAGGATGTATTGACATTCCATGGCAAACTGATATATTAAGCAATTATATGGACGGATGTCAGGATTCTGTACCGTTATACGTGAAATACCCACAAGAAAGATGGTGATAAAATGGATAAACAAAAGCTAAAGTCAGAAATTAAAGAAATAATTATATCAACATATAATTTGCTTAAAGAATTTAAGTGGTATGTTGGTTTAAATTTGTTTTTTGTAATTTTAATTGCAGATGAATACTTTAATCCACCGGCTAAAGATGATCCTATTTTTAGTGCGGAGGCGGTTTCAGAAAGTTGGCAATATACTAACCAAGAAGTTTATATTGGCTTCTCGCAAATGTTGCTGATTATATACATACAGTGGTTTTTATTGGCAACCGGCAATATGCGCAATCATCCTCGGTTGGCAAAGCTTTTGTTTTTAATGCCATTGCTTGGTATTTTTTACAGACTGCTTTCTGCTTTGTTTGCATAAAGCTTTGAGCAGAATTGAAACATCAACCCCGCCGGTGAGAAATTATCGGCGGGGTTTAATTAAGTGTTTATAATGCCGGAGGCATTTGCAGGCGTTTAAATGCCATGGCGTTATAGCGGTTTATGACCCATTCAACCGTTGTTTGTTCAAAGCCTGCCGCTATAATTGCCGCCTTATCTTTATGCTCATCAAGATATAAAGCTAAAATTTTATCAAGCGTGGCATAAGGCGGCAGAGTGTTTTCATCTTTTTGGTTTAAGGCAAGTTCGGCACTCGGGGCGCGGACAATAACTTCTTGAGGAAGAACGCGGCTTTGCTCATTGCGCCATTGGGCAAGCTCAAAAACTTGGGTTTTATATAAATTGCCGATAGGGGCAATGCCGCCGCAGGTGTCGCCGTATAAAGTGCAGTATCCGGTGGAGACTTCAGATTTATTGCCGCAGGCTAATACTAATCCGCCGTATTGATTAGACCACGCCATTAAAATTTTGCCGCGAGCTCTTGCTTGCAAGTTTTCAATTACAATGCCTTTAGGTTCCTCAGCAAAAGCAGCATGTAAAAAGCGGCACTCCTCATCAATTAAATTCTGAATATCTAATTCATGATAATTTAAGCCGTTGAGCTTGGCAATTTCACGCGCAATACTTATGCTCAAAGGCGAGGTGTATTTGGTGCGCATCATAATTGCGGTTACGTTTTTACCGCCTAATGCGTCGGCTGCCAAAACGGCGGTTAAGGCGGAATCAATCCCGCCGGACAGACCCAAAATTACTGTTTTAAATCCGTTATTTGCACAATAGCTTTTAAGTTTATCTTTAAGATTATTCCATAAATTTTCAGTCATTTTAACGCTCCTGATGTTGTTTGATTAGTTGTTGTTGCAATGTGTGTAAATTTTGCTCTAAGCCAACGCCGTAAATATGCGGGTTGGCAAGGCGTTTGTATGAACAGTCCAGACGGCTTAAATTTTGTTCGGCACGGTTTTTAATTTCAGTTAAGCTCTCAAAATTTTGGTTGATTAACTTACCGTTTTGCACCACCGGTTTTAATAAAGAATAAGCTTCTTCGCCGCATTTAAATACGGTATGTTCGCCGGTGTCGGAATTAAGCCGGTATGAGTTAATGCTGCGGGTGAGTTTGCCGTCTTTAATAAAGTCAGACCCTTGCGAGGTGATAATATCGCCTTCGGATTTGCCGCCGCGCACAATTCTGATAACGTCAGTTGCCCCCGGAATGGTAGTTTTGCCTTCGGCAATTTTGATTTTTGGCTCGCCGTTATATGATTTGGTTTTGAACACGCCGCCTAAAGCCGGAGTGTCATAAGCGGTTACCAACTTGGTACCGGCGGCAAAAATATCGCACGGGGCTTTTTGCACCATAACAAGATTTTCAATTAAATGCTCGTCCAAATCGTTTGAAACTAAAATTTTGGTATCAGGCATACCTGCCTCGTTCAGCAATTTTTTTGCTTCTTTTGACCAATAGGCGAGGTCGCCGGAATCTATGCGTACGCCTTGTAATTTTACGCCGGTTTTTTGCGAGGCGGCAATAGCGTTTTTGACTCCTTGGCGAGTATCATAAGTATCAACAAGCAGGGTGCTGTTGCCGACTGAAGCTTTAAGGTAGGCAACAAAGGCGTCAAGTTCGTTTTCATAGCTCATGATAAATGAGTGTGCCATGGTGCCTTTGGGCGGAATGCCGTAATATTCGGCGGCTTTAAGGTTAGATGTTCCGGAGCAGCCGCCGATAAAAGCGGCGCGGGTAGGGGCAAAGCAACCGATGTCTTGGGCGCGGCGCAGACCGAACTCCATAATCGGGCGTTTTATGCCGTCGGCGCAGGCGGCATTGACCATGCGCGAGGCTTTAGTGGCGATTAAGCTTTGAGCGTTAAAAATGTTTAAAAACGCAGCTTCGCACATATCAACCTGCCAACATGGGCCGCTAACGCTTAATACCGGTTCGTTAGGAAAGACAATTTCGCCTTCAGGCACGGCTTTGATGTTTAATGAAAGTTTTTGCCCTTGTAAAAAGCGTAAAAATTCCGGCTGAAACATGGCGGAGTTATCAGCGTTTTTAAGTTTGGCAAGGTAGGCGATGTCTTTATCCGAAACGTGCCAATTTTGCACCCATTCCAAAAACTCATTTAAGCCGGCGCTTAATAAATAACTACCGCCGAACGGGCATTTGCGGAAAAACGCTTCAGAAGTTTTGGGCTCGTTGTGCTTGCCGTCGGCAAACCACGCCTGCGCCATGGTTAAGTGGTATAAATCGCAATAAAAAGGGGTTCCTGATTGTAAAAGATTATTCTGCATGGCTAAATTCCTTTGAGGTTGGGGTAACTAAATTATGCTCAATTTTTTTATTTAACAGTTCTGAGCGAAAAAATTGGGCGGAGGTGATACTTTTTAACTGTCCGCTTTGAAGAGCATCAGTATATTCGGGGCGGGATACAATATCAGGTATCTGTTCATTTAATCCCTGACACAAATCTTCAAATACGCAAACTTTAGCACCGCGTTTTAACAAGCCGTTCATGGCTTGAATTACGCAAATATCGCTTAAAACGCCGCATAGGAATACTTCTTTATCGGCAAAATCTTGGCTTAATGCAGAGTAGGCGCGTTTTTCATTCCAGATGTTGGTGGTTGACTTAAAAATATTTACCACTTTAATGTTATCTTTGAAGGGAGCGGCCGACTGCCAACCCCATGTTTCGTAAGCGCAGTGCAGCGGAAAGTTTTGCGATTCAATAGTTTGGTGGTAGTTTTGCGGAAAGTGCGTGTCATACGAGTCAATTATGGTATCAAACATACCGGCTTGCAGATTGGCGCAAAATTTTTGATGGCGTTCAATAAGATTTTGATTGCAGATAGAAAGGTCACCTTGCGGGTGAACAAAGTCATTTTGAAAATCTATCCGCATAAGAATACGGTTGTTCATGTTAAATTCCCTTTCAGGCTTAGAGGGGTTAAAAACGCCTGTCTTTTATAAGCCCTTTAAAAGACGCAGGCGGTTGGCGCGGAGCGCGCCTTAAATAATAGCTTTTTTACGATAAAAATGGTCTTCAATAATGTGGTAATTTTCAGGGTGGATAAAGTTTTTCCAACGATTGTCACCGAATTTTATCATATCGCGCACCATGGTTCCGGTAACAAACGGAAACGCAGGATCGGTACGGTCAACCAGCTCAATGTGCTCAAAGCAGTCTTTGAACCAGTGGGCATCGTACGGACTGCCGGCGTAATAGGCATCGGGTTTGGGCAGGTCGGGGAAAGTTTCGGCAATAAAGTCAAGCACGTATTCGCCCCATTCGGCCGGATTGTTAATATCAAACAGCCCGATGATTTTTAAGCGCTCGTATTCAGGACGGCTGCGGTAAATGTTTTGAATCATTTTTTTGCGGGTGGTGTAGTTAAGCGGATTGCGCGCGGTGCCTTGTTCTTGAATGGAACCTAAAATTACGGTTACGCGCTCGCACTCTTTGAGCATACGGTCAATCAGTAAGGCGTGCCCAATATGAAAAGGCTGGGCGCGCATAATGGTAAGACCGTGTTTGTATTTGAAATCAGACATTAAAAAAACTCCTTTATAAGGAGCTCCGGCAGATAAAAGAATAGTTTTATCCTCTTAAATAACCTCGGCTCGGTTGTATGATGTTCCGTGCTTATAAGCCCTGCAAGCACCAAGAACAATTTTAATGTAACATGCGCCCGTTAAAAGTCAAGCAAAAAAAATACCGCGCCGAAAGCGGCGCGGTATAAGTTATTGTTAAAAGGCGGCTATTTTTCACCCAAAGCGGTTAAAAAACGCTCGGCTTCAATGGCGGCCATGGCGCCGGAACCGGCGGAAGTAATCGCTTGACGGAATTTGGGGTCTTTAACATCGCCGGCGGCAAAAACACCAACGATATTGGTTGCGGTGCTGTCAGGAGCGGTGATAATATACCCTTCCGGGTCAAGTTTAAGATATTCGCGGAAAATATCGGTATTGGGGTGGTGACCGATAGCGATAAACAAGCCGTCTAAGTTAAGAACTGAGGTTTTATCGGTTTTAACATTGCGGATTTTAATGCCGGTAACGCCAAGCGGCTTGTCAGAGCCGATAACTTCATCAACCACGCTGTCCCACAAAATTTGAATTTTTTGATGATTTTTAACACGTTCCTGCATAACGGCATCGGCACGCAGGGCATCGCGACGGTGGATAAGATAAACTTTAGAGGCAAAGTTGGTTAAGTATAAAGCTTCTTCCGCCGCGGTGTTTCCGCCGCCGACAACGGCAACTTCTTTGCCGCGATAGAAAAATCCGTCACAGGTGGCGCAGGCAGAAACGCCGAAGCCGATGTATTTTTTTTCAGACTCTAAATTAAGCCAACGAGCCGATGAACCGGTGCAGATAATTACGGTTTGCGCCTTAAAAATGTTGCCGTTTTCAGAGTTGCAGATAAACGGGCGCTTTTTAAGGTCAGCTTCCGTGATTTTGTCATCAATAATTTGCACACCTACGTTTAAGGCCTGCTTGCGCATATTTTCCATCAGTTGCGGGCCGGAAATCGGTTCGGCAAAGCCGGGAAAGTTTTCAATTTCAGTGGTGATGGTGAGCTGTCCGCCGATTTGGCTACCGGAAACCAAAACAGGTTTTAAGCCGGCGCGGGCGGCATAAATACCGGCGGTGTATCCGGCAGGACCGGAACCGATGATTAAAACTTTAGTAACGTATTCTGACATGTTATTTTCTCCTTTGAACAATAAAATAAGGAGTAAACATTATCTTTGCAAGTTAAATTAACATCAGCAAGACAAAGTGTGAATATCTTGAAGGGGAAAATTTAATGAGAAGTGATAAAATTTTTATTGACAAGGTCTAAAGCATAATATATAAGTGCGCACATAGCGCCGACATAGCTCAGTTGGTAGAGCTACTGATTTGTAATCAGTGGGTCGGGAGTTCAAGTCTCTCTGTCGGCACCATACAAAAACACCGCCGCAAAGGCGGTGTTTTTGTATATAAAATGTATTTTAGACTTGAACGACGAATCAATTAATGCCATATTAAAATAGATAAAGAGCCATTTTCTGCCCTTTACTCTCTTTATATATCGTCTGATAGAAAAGAAAATTCGGATTTTCCGAATGATAATAATTAGCCTTATTACCATATCTTTCCTTTCAGCCTCTTTGAGGCGGTTGGAAAGGGGAAAACCTCCTATATTTACTAAAATCTATTGACTTTTTATGAAATATAGGTTACCTTAACTGTGTTGAAGGTAGTTAAGGTTGGTTTAACCCCTTTCAGTTAAGAAATGTCCAGCGCACCCACGTTGGACATTTTTGTTATATGCAAAAATTATTTCTTTATCAAGAATACTTCCAAACACAATTAAGTATAAAATATTTATTTACCTTGTTTATCAGGCAAGTATGGCGAGTTGTTAAAGGCTTTGTTAATGCCTTGTTAATACCTTTTGTATTATAGTATCCTCATTACTTCTGTATATGTTAAATTTTACAGTTGCAATTTTGCTTGTTTGTTATATGATGTTTGCATCATATTTAACTTATCTCTATCTTTGGAGGATTGGATGATAAAAATTATTTCTTCAAAATGGTGCAAGGCTACTATTGCATTTGTTACAGCATTATGCTTTAGTTTTGAATGCTTTGCGGTTTCTTCTCAAATTGTAAATTCATTTTACAGCTATGCCCACTACGGTCAAACGGCGCAAATGCGTCAGTTGATGAAAATGGGTTATGGTATTGACGTGCAAGATGATAACGGCGTCAGCGCTTGGTGTGTTGCCAAGAAAAAAGACGACGAGCAGGCTTTGCGCGTGTTAAGATGGATGGGCGCTGATCCTAAGCAAAAATGCCCGACTTGTACGGGCGCAGGCTGCGTAGGATGGCCGGTTGCCGGCGCTGTTGCAGGCGCTTTGGTTGTAGGCGGCGGTATTGCCGCGTTAGCCGGAGGCGGCGGGGGCGGCGGTTCTGATCCGTGCTCGGGCAAACCTAACTCGCACGATGAAAACGGCGTTTGTGTTTGTAATACCGGCTATATTGACCAAAACGACACTTGCTTTAAAGATTTAGGTTGCGATAGCAAAATCGGTTCTGACGGTACTCAAACTGAAGATAAATGTAATTGCAAAACGGGCTATAACGGCACGCTTTGCGATTCTTGCGATGACGGGTATCTTAAACAGAACGGAGCATGCTATCTTGACTTAGACTGCGCAAACAAGGTTGGTTCAACCGGTGAACAAAACGCTAATCAGTGTGTTTGTAAAACCGGATATACCGGCGCGACCTGCGATAGTTGTTCGCAAGGATATTATAAAGACGCGGCTACCGGAATTTGTTACCCGGATAAAGGATGCGTTCATGGTACGCAAAACGGTAACACCTGCGTATGTGAACCCGGATATGTCGGTGATTTGTGTAACGGCTGCGCTGAGAATTATTACAAGGACGAGGCTACCGGAATTTGTTACCCGGATAAAGGATGCGTTCATGGTACGCAAAATGGTAATACCTGCGTATGCGAACCTGGTTATAAAGGCGTAACCTGCGCTCAGTGCGATACCGGCTATTACATTGATTCTGCTACCGGAATTTGCTATCCTGACAAAGGATGCGTTCATGGTACGCAAAATGGTAACACCTGTGTATGTAATCCGGGGTATGCCGGTGAATTGTGCAACACCTGCGCTGCCGGCTATGTAATGGATACCGCCACCGGTATTTGCTACGCTGAAAGAGATTGTAATAATCATGGTACACAGGTTGGTGACACATGCGTATGTAACGAGGGCTATGCCGGAAACTATTGCGAAAGCTGCGCCACTAACTATATAAGAGGCACTGACGGTACTACCTGTTACAAAAAAATTAATTGTAACCATGGTACGCAAGAAAATGATCGTTGCGTATGCAATCCTGGCTATGCCGGTGATTATTGCGATGGCTGTGCTGACGGCTATGTAATGGATACCGCCACCGGTATTTGCTACACCAAGAAAAATTGTAACAATCACGGTACTCAGGTCGGTGACACTTGCGAATGTAACGAAGGCTATGCCGGCACTTATTGCGAAACATGCGCAAATGGCTATAAATTAGGTACTGACGGCACAACCTGCTACAAAGAAATTAATTGCGGCGCTCATGGTACGCAAGTAAATGATTATTGCGATTGTAATGAAGGCTGGACAGGTGATTACTGCAATACCTGCGATACCGTTAATGGCTATGTGATGGGTGATGACGGGCTTTGCTACCGTGAAAAGGATTGCGGCGTTCATGGTACGCAGCAAGGTGATACCTGCGTATGTGACGAAGGCTATACCGGCGACACATGCGATGCCTGCGATACCGCTAATGACTATGTACCGGGTACTGACGGCACCACTTGTTACAAAAAAATAGATTGCGGTGATCATGGTACGCAAGTTGACGACGCTTGTGTATGTAATGAAGGCTATACCGGCGACAAATGCGATACTTGTGATACTGCTAATGGCTATATTAACATAGATGGCTTATGCTATCGCGATTTGAAATGTTCGGAACATACTCCGGGCGCTACCGGTGTGCAGGAAGGCGATAAGTGCGTATGTAACGAAGGCTATACCGGCGATACATGTGAGGAGTGCGACAACAACCATGTAAAAGGTACCGGCGGCGTATGTTTTGAAAAAATAGACTGCGGCGAGCATGGTAACCAAGTTGACGACGCTTGCGTATGTAATGAAGGCTATACCGGCGACAAATGCGATACTTGTGATACTGCTAATGGCTATATTAACATAGATGGCTTATGCTATCGCGATTTGAAATGTTCGGAACATACTCCGGGCGCTACCGGTGTGCAGGAAGGCGATAAGTGCGTATGTAACGAAGGCTATACCGGCGATACATGTGAGGAGTGCGACAACAACCATGTAAAAGGTACCGGCGGCGTATGTTTTGAAAAAATAGACTGCGGCGAGCATGGTAACCAAGTTGACGACGCTTGCGTATGTAATGAAGGCTATACCGGCGACAAATGCGATACTTGTGATACTGCTAATGGCTATATTAACATAGATGGCTTATGCTATCGCGATTTAAAATGCTCAGAACATGCTCCGGGCGCTACCGGCGTACAAGAAGGTAATCAGTGCGTATGTAATGAAGGCTATACCGGCACAACCTGTGATGATTGCGCAGACGGATACGGTCATCATACACCTGGCGATGATAAAACCTGTAACAAAGATTTAGATTGCGGAAACGGTACGCAAAATGGTGATACCTGCGTATGCAATACCGGCTATATTCTCGGTTCAGGTCCTAACTTCTGTACACAATGCGATACGGCAGGCGGTTATGGTATGAACGCCAACGGAGTTTGCGTGGCTAAGTCAGCTGATATTACCGGTAGAGATGGTGATGTTAACTTTAACAGCGGTAATATTGCACTTGAAGTGGGTGACCAATATACCGATGATGTATATGCTGATTTATATGGTTTGAAATATAACTATGATGCAAGTAACCCATCAAGCAATGCTGTTGATGCAAAAGATAGTTTGTATAACGGTTATGCTGTTCCGGCAAGCGGTACTTTCAGCCAAAACAACTCTATTACTCTGACCCAAAAAAGTGATGGTAATGTTTATGGCTTGTATTCCGATAATGCCGTCAGCATATACAATCTGCATGTGAAATATACTGAATCTGTGGCTAAAGCAGATGTTTCGGCTAGTATTGATATTACGCAGGATGGTAACGGTGACGCTTATGGTATTTGGGGTACCGGTAATTTGTATAACGCATGGATGAATAACGGTGAAGAACCGGCTGATGCTTATTCATTATCCGCAAGCATTAATATTACCAATCAGGGCACCGGCTCAAGCTACGGTATGTGGTCTGATAGTGGTAATATTGACAACAACGGTCATTATAACTCCACCATTTCAGTTACCAACACTTCTGAGGAAGGCGGCATGGTAACGGCGGGTGCTCGTTCAGCCGGTGGCAATATTTCTAACAGCGGTGAAATTACTGTTTCAGCCGCCAGTGGTACGGCATACGGTATTTTGTCAGAGGGTGACGGTGTTGTTGATAACAGCGGTACCATAACCGTTACCGGCTCAGATAAATCTGAGTTGGTTGTCGGTATTTACTCTGACGGGGGTACGGTGAACAACACCGGTACAGTTGATGTCTCAGGCGCCAATGGCAAAACCTATGGTATTGTTGCAACTAATGGAGCGACAGTATCTAATACCGGTACCATTAAAGTTAATGGAACGTCTTGTCCCAACTGCACAACAGTTGAAAATTCACCGTATATTGTGCTTGATGATGTTTCAACCTTGAGCAATGCCGGAAATATTATTTCTGTGGCAAGTTTGAACTTTGACAGTTTTGGCGGTACGGTTATGCTTGCCAGAGGGGGAACCTTTATTGCAGATGATGAAATTTCCGGTGATTTAGCAGTTGATGCCGCAGGTATTTCATCAAACAGCTTTGACGATCGTTATGTTGCCGCAAATGCCTTTAACGCCGATGAAATTAACGTCAACTTACGTTCAAACTCCGCGATGTTTACCGCTGAGCAAGAAGGCAATGATGTGGTTATGAACCGAGTTCCATTTAATGACTTGTCAGCTGACAGCAGTGTTGCGGTATTCTTAGAGCGTAACTACAACAGCGGTAATGGCGGTGCTTTGTTTAGTGCTTTGCGCCGTTCTCCGTCAAGTGACATGTATGACAGCACTGAAAATACATGGCTCGGCTACGGCTTGCTGCCAAACTTCAGCCGTGAAAATATGCGCTTTATGCAAAACTTAAACAGCGTGTTAAATGACAAGTTGTTTGATACCGCGGAAAATTCTACGGTTCGTAAAATGGTTGGTTATGACTACTTTACGCAGGATCGCGATAATCGCGGCACTTTGACCGGTTATGATAACTATGCCAACAGTGCATACTTTATGTATGACCGCGAAGTAAACACTGATTGGCGCGCCGGTTTTGGTATGAGCGTAACGCATTTTTACAGCAGTTACGATGATGATTCCACTCGTAAAGAAATTATGGTTCAGGGATTGTTGCCGGTGTTCTATGATGCCGGAAACGGCGTTAAGGCCGCTTCAATTTTCAGAGCCGGTTATGGCAATGGCGAATACAAGCGTCATACTCCTAACGGCAACTTTGAATCTGATTTATCGGAATGGATTTACGGGGTAAGCAATTCCGCTCGCTATGAAATTGACCTCGGTATGGTTAAACTTTCACCGGTGGCTGAATTTAATATCTTGGGATATTATCAAAACCGTATTCGTGAAGATAAAGATAAAATCGGCGCTATTAACGCTGATGCTGAAAATAACGTGTCGGTTGAGGCAGGTCTTGGATTAAGACTTAGCAAAGACTTTGAATTAAATGAACGTAACAAAATTTCATTTAAGGCAGGGGCTATGTATTATCACGAGTTTGCTAACCCGTATCACAGCTTGACTGCTTCACAACACGGAATGGACGGTACTTACCGTATTACCGATTATGAAGGAATTTATGATCGCGACCGCGGAGTGCTTAATGCCGGAGTTGACTATGATTGGAACGAGTTTACATTATACGGTAACTTTAACCAATACATAGAGGACGAAAGCCCGTTCAGCGTAAATCTTGGGTTAAAATATAACTTTTAATCCTAAAAGATAAGAAATGCCCGAGAGTTTAATATTCTCGGGCGTTTCTTTTTGGAGCCTGCGTATAATGGTCACCTACTAGGGGTTTTCTCGCTCATGTAACTGTTTGTACACCGCGCTCCAAAACCCCGTCGTATCTGACTCATTCTCCGCAGGCTTGGACGTATTTGTTAGAAAAAACTTGCGGCGCATTAACAGGCTTGGCTATGTTTGTTTATTTTTTCCATACTATTTGAAATTGTATTGCTTCCTTTACGCCGCGGTGGGCGGTGCAAATGTCATAAATATCATTCATGTTCATATCTTTGAGGCATTTGGTTGAGGATTGTTTATCGCAACTTGAATCGCCGCGCAGCATTTTAACAATGCTATTTTCGTTATAATAATTGCTGGCGGTGGCAATATAATGTATGTTGCCTGAATTTTCTTTGGCAACAGTGAGAGTGTTCTGACAAATTGCCAGGTTATCGCTAGATGATGTGCTTAATGAGTGATTTCCGTCAGTGGTCAAAAAAATAGTACGATTTTCACTGTTAGTAAAAATCATCCAGCTTTGCCCGAATATGTCAAAGATATGGTTAGCGTCGCCTGATTTAATCATCTCTTGCGGAATTTCACCCATTTTGATAAAGACGTTCACTAAAGATGTGCCAGCACCTATATTGCCAAAGTTGTGAGCATTGCGCGCAATCGCATTTATCACTGTATTCATCTGTTCAGCATGTTTATTGAGTTTATATTTTGTCATAGCCTTAGAATAACCGGCGATAGCGCCGACTGATAAGACCCCGATTATTGCCAGAACGCCGAGCATTTCTACCATAGACCGACCGGTGCTCGCGCTCTTTCCTAAAGTGTCACCATCGGGCTTGACCCGATGGTCCAGGTCAAACCAAGTAGCAAATTTGTTCCACCTGGATATTCGGGTCAAGCCCGAATATGACATGATGTGGTGTAAAAAGCGGCTAAAATCTGATTGCATCATTAAAAATCCTCTCAAAAAGTTAAACTAAAGAAGATTTTAGCTTGCGTTTTTTTTTTGCAATATTTACGAGTCCCTGCTGTGCATAAGTTGTATCACCACGGTAGGAATTTGAGCTTTTTCTCTTTTTTAGCGGCGGTTGAACTTACGTCAACAGTAGTGAGCATAATCTTCTGCCAAATCTGCGCCGGAAGCGATGACCCGCCAACATTTTTCATCGGGCTGTTATCGTCATTGCCAAGCCAAACGGCGGCAATATATTTATCCGTCCAACCGATAAACCACGCGTCGCGATAATCTTGGGTAGTTCCGGTTTTACCGGCGGCAAAGGTCGGCAGTTTGGCTTTGCGTCCGGTGCCGTTATTAATCACGTTTTCAAGCATGGCGGTAATTTGCTTCACGATTTCGGGATTAATAATCTGCAATGCGTCGCCGGCGTCATGCTGGTAAAGTTGAATACCGTCTTTGGAATATACTTCCGTAATGCTGTACGGCCAAATTGCTTTGCCGCCGTTTGCCATTACCGCATAAGCCGCAGCCATATCAATAACCTTAACTTCGGCGACACCCAACGCCAGTGCCGGAGTGTTGGGTAAATCAGTGGTGATGCCCATTTTGCGGGCGTTACTGATAATATCTTTACGATTTAACTGTTCCGCCAAATTAATGGTGGCAAGGTTCAAAGAGTGGGTGAGGGCATAGGTTAAGCTGACATTGCCGTAATATTTTTTATCGTAGTTTTCAGGCTGCCATTTGCCGATTTTAACCGGAGAATCGCTGATAATATCATCAGGTTTCCAGCCTTGTTGCAGGGCAGTTAAATAAACAAACGGCTTAAAGGCGGAACCGGATTGGCGCAACGCCTGCACCGCGCGGTTAAATTGGCTTTTGTTATAATCAACGCCGCCGACCAAGGCTTTAACCGCGCCACTGTAATCTAAAATTACGATGGCGCCGTCGCTGATATTTTTGTTGCGGTTTTGATTGACGGTATCGCGTAAAATCCATTCGGCTTTTTGTTGTAAATCTTGGTCAAGCGTGGTGCTTACGTAAATGTCCTGACTGCGCTCGCCGATATAGGCGTTTACTTCATTTAAGACCATATCGGCAAAGTGGCGGGCGCCTTCAACTTTATATTTGGTAACATCGTGCAGAGGTTCTTTTAAGGCTTTGTTCATTTCCGCCTCAGTAATGGTGCCGTGTTCAAACATTAATTTAAGCACCACTTTGGCGCGTTCTTGCGCTTTTTGCGGATTGGAGATTGGGTTGTAGCGAGCCGGAGCCTTGAGCATTCCGGCCAAGATTGCAGCCTCTTTAAGGCTTAAGTCGCGCGAGCTTTTGCCAAAGTAACGGTTGGCTGCCGCTTCAATACCGTAGGTGCCGGCACCTAAGTAAACGCGATTGATATATAAGGTTAAAATTTGCTCTTTGCTGAATTTGCCTTCAAGCCAAAAGGCAAGCAACAGCTCTTGCACTTTGCGCTTTATGCTTTTTTGCGGAGTTAAAAACAAATTTTTGGCAACCTGCTGTGTAATGGTACTGGCGCCTTGGGCGTAACTGCGCTTGATTAAATTGATAGCCGTGGCACGGGCAAAGCCGATAATGTCAAACCCGAAATGGGCATAAAAACGACGATCTTCCACGTCTACAATCGCGGCCGGAACATAATAAGGCAGGTCTTCAAGATAAATGACCTCAGAAAAGCTGTTGCCGAAAGTAAAAATCTCGTTGCCGTTTTCAGCGATTATGGTGGTGGAGGGCTGGCGGGTGTGAGAAACGGCGTCACTAACATCTGGAAGCGTAATGTAACAATAGCCGATATATGCCGCAAGTAATATAAATACGCCGGAGCATACGGCAAGCAGCGGTTTAAGCCAAAACAGCTTTTTTGCAGATTTGCGTTTGCCGGTTTTGCGAGTTTTTTTACTGCTTTTAGCCTTGATGGTTTTGCTTTTTTTGCTGCTCTTTTTACTGACCATAATTGTTCTCCGCCGTTCAAATTTGGCAAAATTATAGCTTAAAATAGGTTAAAATTGTTTTTATGCCGTATAATTTTTTTAATTTACTTGGCGAACGATAAAATATCAGCTATATTGAAGACAATTTACAACAGAAAGGGAAATACATGCCGAAAAAAGTGTGCTTAATTGATGGTTCCGGTTATATCTTCAGGGCGTTTTACGCTTTGCCGCCGCTTTCAACCCCAAGCGGAACGCCGGTAAATGCGGTGCTCGGGTTTATGAATATGTTTATGCGTTTAACCGCAAAAATCGGCTGTGATTATTGCTTGGTGCTGTTTGATGCCAAACGCAAAAATTTTCGGAATGAAATTTTTCCCGATTATAAAGGCACGCGCAAAGAAATTCCCGAAGAGCTGATTCCGCAGTTTCCGATTATTCATAAGGCGGTTGAGGTTTTAAACCTTAATCATTTGGAAATGGAAGGTTATGAGGCGGACGATTTGATTGCTACCTATGCCCGCAAAGCGCGTGAAGAAGGCGATGAAGTGGTGGTGGTTTCGGCAGATAAAGACCTGATGCAGCTTATTCGCGACGGGGTTGAATTTTATGACAGTATGAAAGACAAGTTTTTTACCCCTGAGGACGTTAAAGAAAAATTCGGTGTGTATCCTGATAAAGTGGTTGATGTGCAGGCTTTGGCAGGCGATGCTACCGATAATGTTCCGGGGGTTGCCGGAATCGGCTTAAAAACGGCGGCAGAGTTGATAAACCAGTTCGGTTCGCTTGATGAAGTTTTGGCGCGGGCGGCGGAAATAAAGCAAAACAAGCGCCGCGAAACGTTGCTTGCCAATATTGAAAATGCTGAAATTTCCCGCCGGTTGGTTAAACTTAAAGACGATGTGCCGGTTGAACACGAATTAAGCGAATATGTTTGCAAGGTACCGGATAAAGACAAAGTTATGGCATTTGTTGACGAATATTATTTAAACAGTCTGCGCCCGCGGGCGGAAAAATGGGTCAGCGAACAATGCGCGCGATGCGGCGAGCGGGTGGAAACGCGGTTGCAAGAGGTGGTAAAACATTATGAGTTGGTGCAAGATGAAGCGGCGTTAAAGCGTTGGGCAGATAAAATTTTGCAAGCCGGCAAATTTGCTTTAGACACCGAAACCACGGGGCTTGATCCGTTTAAGGATAAAATTGTGGGCTTTTCATTGGCGGTTGCCGCCGGCGAGGCTTGTTATGTGCCGTTAGCACACGGAGCGGCGCAAAATTCGCCTGATTTATTCGGGGCGGCGGAACATTCGGATATTAAACAAATTTCAACTGCTGTTGCCGCAAAATATTTAAAGCCGTTGTTGGCTGATAAGTCGGTTTTGAAAATAGGGCATAATATAAAGTTTGATATGCACTTTTTAAGCCAAATTATCGGTGAAGAGGCGGAGTTTTTCCCGATTGAGGATACGGCGGTGCTTTCATACGTGCTTGACAGCTCATCGCACGGGCACGGCATGGACGAGCTGGCGGAATTGATGCTTGATTACACTACCGTAAAATATGAAGAAGTTTGCGGAAGCGGCAAAAATAAAATTACCTTTGATAAAGTGCCCCTTGACAAGGCCTTAAATTATGCGGCGGAAGACGCGGATATTACTTTACGCTTGTATGAGGTGTTAAAAGCGCGCTTAATAAAAGAAAAGCAAATTAACGTGTATGAAACGTTTGACCGCCCGCTTATCGGTATATTAAAGCGTATGGAAGATAACGGAATTATGCTTGACACCACTGCTTTAATGCGCCTGAATACTGATTTTGATGCGCAGCTCAAAATTCTGGAACAGCAAATTTATCAGTTGGCGGGAGAAGAGTTTAATTTGGGTTCGCCTAAGCAAATCGGCGAAATTTTGTATCTGAAAATGGGGCTGAAAGGCAAAAAAAATGCTTCCGGCAGTTTTCAGACCGGCGCCGATGTTTTGGAAGAATTGGCGGAAGAACACGAACTGCCGGCTAAAATTTTGGAATGGCGCGGATTTGCCAAGCTTAAATCAACCTATACCAGCGCATTGCTTAATCAAATGGATGCAAAAAACCGCGTACATACCACTTTCAGCCAAACCGTGGTAAATACGGGACGTTTGGCGTCATCTAATCCTAATTTGCAGAATATTCCGGTCAGAACGGAAGCGGGGCGTAAAATCAGAGAATGTTTTGTGGCGCCTAAAGGCTGTAAGTTGGTTTCTGCCGATTACAGTCAGGTGGAATTGCGTTTGTTGGCGGCGGTTGCCGATGTTAAAGCTTTGAAAGAGGCATTCAGGCATGGGGTTGACGTGCACGCCTCAACCGCGTCGCGGGTTTTCGGAGTTCCGCTTGCGGAGGTTGACGCCAATATGCGCCGCCATGCCAAGGCGATTAATTTCGGCATTGTGTACGGAATTTCGCAATACGGGTTGGCGCGGCAGATTGACACCACTCCCGATGTTGCCAAAAGGTATATTGACTCATATTTTGCCACTATGCCGGAAATTAAAGAATATATGGCTAAAACCATAGATTTTGCGCACAAAAACGGCTATGTGATTACGCCGTACGGGCGTAAATGCTCCGTGCAGGGGATTAATGATAAAAATAAGCGCTTGGTTTCATTTGCCGAACGCGCGGCGATTAACGCGCCAATACAGGGCGGTGCTTCTGACATTATTAAATTGGCGATGCAGAAAGTGTTTAACGCTTTGCATGAGGGCGGATATAAAACCCGCATGCTGTTGCAAGTGCATGACGAACTGATTTTTGAAGTTCCGGAAAATGAGCTTGAGGAAGTTAAGGCTTTGATTAAAAACGGTATGGAAAGCGTAGTGAACTTTGATATTCCGTTTGTGGCGGAAGTCGGCGTTGGCGACAATTGGGGCGAGGCTCATTAATTAATCATTGCTCAAAATTTAAAACCCCTGAAGCGTGGCTTCAGGGGTTTAATGTTGCTTAAATTAAAGGTTATGCGGCTTTAGGCGCAGCGTTAATGCCTAATTCTTCAATAACCATTTTCTTTAAGGTAACGTTGTCGGTTTTACCGGTTGCAAGCAACGGAATTTCGTCATGATACAAAATTATGCGGGGCAGGAACAATTCAGACATGCCGTTGTTTTTAATGTAATCATGCAAAACATCAGACTTAACCTGTTTGTTGGTGGTAACCAAAACAATTTGCTCGCCTTTGCTCTCATGCGGAACGGCAACGACGCCGTAGTTAAACTCAGGTCCCATCCATTCATAGGCTTTAACAACCATTTCCTGAACGGCATTGAGCGAAACCATTTCACCGCCGATTTTGGCAAAGCGTTTAATGCGGTCTTTAATGAAAACAAAGCCGATTTCGTCAATTTCAACCACGTCACCGGTGTGGTACCAACCGTCTTCAAGCGGAACCAAAACCCCCGGATTTTCAGGCAAAATATAGCCAAGCATAATGTTCGGACCTTTAACTACCAATTCGCCGCCTTTTTCAATGCCGGGAACCGGCTCAATTTTATACTGAATGGCGGGCAAAAGCTTGCCGATAGAGCCGAATCGGTTGAAAATACTGTTGTTGGCGCAAACCACCGGAGCGCATTCAGTAGAGCCGTAAGCTTCCATCATGCGGATACCCATGCGCTCCATCCACATATTGCGGGTGTCAAGTTTAATGGCTTCAGCGCCGCCGTACATAAAGCGGATATTGTGGAAGTCATACGGGTGAGCAATTTTGCCGTAGCCGCGGAAGAAAGTATCGGTACCGAACATAACGGTAGCGCCGAGTTCATAAACGAGTTCGGCAACAACACGATAATGCAACGGAGAAGGATACAGGAACAAGCGCGAACCTTCCAACAACGGGAACAACGTGCATACGGTAAGTCCGAAGCTGTGGAACATCGGCAAAGCGTTAAAGACCAAGTCAGTCATGTTAATGGTTTCAAGCGCGGCCATCTGTTTAATATTGGAAATAATGTTGGCATGGCTCAAAACAACGGCTTTAGGCGCGCCTTCAGAACCGGAGGTAAACAAAATAACCGCTTTTTTGTTGCCGCCGTCTTTGTGCGGAACGCGTTTGATTTTGTAACGCAGAAAAGCGCCGATTTTATTAAATAAGGTTATCTGTTTGGCAAGAGATTCCAAATAAAAAATTTCAACGCCGTTGGCTTTTAATACCTCAACTACCGACTCCATTTTAGCGGTTTTGATAAACTTTAATGAGGTGATAACCATTTTAACGTTGGCGGTGCGGCACATTGAAACCATATTTTTGGCGCCGACCGAGAAGTTAATCATTACCGGAATACGTTCATAAGCAGACAGACCGAAAAAGGTGCAAATGGCGGCAATGGTGTTTGGCAACATTAAGCCGACATGTTCAAAGTGAGCAGTTCTTTTTTTGAAAAAGCGTCCTAAAACAAATGACTTGATGATAATGTCTTTGTATGAGTTAGGTTGGCGCTGAATATCTTCCAAAACGCGCGGACGCTTAAAGAAAAAGCCCTTTTTGGAGTGAACTTTACCGGTTTTCATTAATTGCGCAAACAATGAAATGTTCGGGTTGTAATTAAAATCAAAGTGCATGCCGCGCAAAATTTGATAAACCTCATTGCTGATGTGGTCGCGTTGGCGGCGCAGTTCGTCTTTTAACTTAAACGGACGCGGTTTGCCGACGGTAATGCGCATTTTAGGCAACGGACGGTGAGGGAGCTTGCCTTTGGTTTTGGAAAAATAACCGTATTGCGGGCCGTCAATCCAAACCGGAATAAGCGGAGCTTTAGATTTATCGGCAACCAAGCCCGGAGCTTCATAAATTTTCATTAAGCCGCCGCTTTCAGTGATGCGGCCTTCGGCAAAAATAACTACTAATCTGCCGCTGTTTACTTTAGAAATTAATTCTTTAATGTCGCCCGGTTCAATCGGGTTGAACAAAACCGTGTCGGCAAAGCGCATTAAGCAACGTATCCACCGGCGGCGGTGCAGGTGTCCGTTAAGGGCAAAAACCGGATCACCGGGAAGAAAGGCGTATAACAAAATCGGGTCAAGGTATGACACGTGGTTAGAAACATATACACCTTTACTGGGAAGGCGGTTAACATCAAATTCAATTTTACATCTTGTTTTAAAAATATAAAAGAAAGTTCGTAAACACCATTTTACAAAGTTATTCAAATTAGTTACTCCATAGTTACGACATATATGCTTTGTATACAAAAACCTCTTTTTTGTAAAGATAAAAATGTTATGCGGTGGAAATAGTACAAAATTTTACACGTAACTTATTGAAAAATAATCATAATCTAAATTTTATACCATGGACAAAAGTTAAAAACTTGCATTTTGTTTTTTTTTAATATATAACGCCCTCCGTAACATATTATGTACAAATATAACAAACTGCCGCAAATGTTACAAAATATTATAAAATAAAGAATAAGGCATAATAAATAAAAAATAACAACCTTTCGGCATACTATGTTGCTTTGGATTAACTATAGAAGTGAAAAATAAATGAAAAAAATTCATACTTTAACTTTAACCGCATTAGGCACGATTTTACTCGCCGCCAATGCTCAGGCAGCCGGCTTTCATTTAAGAGAACAATCAGCCGCGGCACAGGGTAATGCTTTTGCAGGAGCTACCGCCGGAGCAGAAAATGCGTCTTACGCTTATTTTAACGTTGCGGGCTTAACCAGACAAAAAGGCACGCAGATTAACATGGGCGGAACTTATATTTCGCCGCGCGCGGAAGCAAGCAATGTACTGTTTCCTCCTAATGGACAAGGTGTACGTCCCCGCGACCACGATGTAAACAATATTGTACATGCGGCAATTGCCCCGAATATGACTGTTTCGCATCAGGTAAACGAAAAAGCTTATTTGGGCGTGGCATTAAACGTACCTTACGGTATGATTACCAAATATGATCAGGATTATGCAGGTTCTGACCATGGTGTTACCTCTAAGGTTATTTCTGCAACCGTAACCCCGATGGCGGCTTACAAAGTTACCGATAAATTATCGCTCGGCGCCGGTGTGCAGCTGCAATATTTCAGAGCCAGATTGACCAATACCATCGGAGGTCCTCATAGCCAGATGGCGGCAGTTCACGGCGATGCTTTTGATATCGGTTATCAGTTCGGCGCCATGTACGAGTTTAATGATAAAACCCGTGTCGGCGTTGGTTACCGCAGTGAAGTTAAGCACAAAATTAAAGGTAAAATTGACAGCGGCATACCGTTGCCGAAGTTAAATCAGGATATTCATGCTCGTTTAACAACTCCGGATATGCTTTCGTTCGGCGCTTATCATCAAATTAATGATAAATGGGCGGTTATGGCTGAATATCAGCGCGTATTTTGGAGCTCGTTCCAAGATTTGAATATTTACGGCGATGAATATCCGTTTGAAAGCAAAACCAAAGAAAAATGGCGTGATACCAATTTCTTTGCATTGGGTGCAAGCTACCAGATAGATAATCAGTGGAAATTGCGTATGGGTACCGCTTATGATCAAAGCGCCGTACGCGTTCAGCACAGAACTCCGCGTATTCCGGATTCTGACCGTATTTGGTTATCCGGCGGCTTAAATTATCAGTATAATGAGCACTTAACTTTTGATGCCACTTATACTTATATTAAAGCCCATAAAGCTCACGTTGATACCAGCTTGACCGGCAATACCGGCAGCCATGTTACCGCTGAGTATTCAAACTCAATTCAGATGTTTGGATTTTCGCTTAATTACAAATTTTAATCCGATTTATTCTGATGATTATCAAGGCTCTGATTTTTTCAGGGCCTTTTTTAAAGTTTTTTTAACAGTAGCATGTAATAATTTATAAAAATGCTTTTATGGGAAAATACTATGAATTATTTACAAATACGCGCTTTTGCTTTAGGAACCCCGCGCACCGGATACTTAAATCAGGTTAGCGGCGCGCTGACTTCAATCTCTGATTTGTTCGGTCAGCCTTATGATGAACAAAATTCTTTTTTATTGCCGGAAGGGTGCAAAACTCCGACAGAAATGAGCGATACAATAGTGCCCTTAAATTTTGAGAGCTATGAATCGTTTAAGGATTATATGTATTTGCTGCTGGATAATTATCTTAAAAAAACAATTTTTCCGCCCAAAATTTTTGTTACCCCGTATGATATGAGTGAAAAAACTTCCGCGGCGATAAATGCCGATTTGATTTGCCACGCGGTTAAAGAATATTATCATGACAAACATTTGGGCTTTGTTTTAACGGCGGTGATTAACGGAAGGATTTATAAGTATAAATACGTTGATTTGGTTAATGTGCCCAAGCATTTGTTGACCTTGCGTTCGCGTATTAAACTGTTGCAGGATAAAAGTTTGCGTAAAAAGGCTTTGTTTACGGTCGGCACCATCAATAATTTTAAGCGTTCTACCGTTACGGAAAAATTTGCGGCGTTGCTTGAAAAACTGTCCGCGCTTAAAGATGATGCGGAAACCGGCGGATTTATCAGCAAGTTTGAGCGGTTTAAAAATGCGTCCAAACGCGTGGTGTTTTGTTTGGGCGGCAGAGTTGAGGGCACTGAAATTATTTTTGATGTCGGCTATGCCCGCCATTTATATCAACAGGCCGAACGTTTGGTTAAAGCCGGTTTTAGCGTAATATTTTGTAATGGACCGCGCACTCCTAATGATGTTTCGGATTTTTTGTATGAGGCGACCCTAAACAATCAGGATATAATTTTTCAAAACAGCAAACCGATTGCCAAATCAGATGAAGAACGCCAACCTTCAAAATGGCGGATTTATTCGGGTAAATATGAAAAAGAATTTGCCGCTATGCAAAAAATCGGCAATATTTATCCGGCGGTTTTGGGTTTTGATAACACATTGGTGGTGCACACTATGGATTCATATTCGGGCTGTGAAACTTCGGGCGCGGCAATTCCGACGGCAATCAGCGCCAAGGGCTTGTTTATTGACCCTGAAAAGCGTTATGACTGCCACAATCTGTATAAAATTTTATGTCCGAAATATGCGGTTGATTTTGATGAATTTGTTGATTTGGCATGTAACTTAAAAATCGAGCCTGATGACTTAAAGTTATCGGTTTTGCCGAATTCACTGCGTGTTTTTGCCGAAACGGCATTTAACCGCTATAATCAGGAAGCAAAAAAGCTTAAACGCAAATAAATCAGTTAGTTTTAATCCACGGATTTACGTTTTGCACAATTTGCATAATCACCGTTTGTTCATTAATTTCAGGGCCGTTATGGTTGATGGTTATTTCAGCCTTTATATCAGCTCCGGTTTGCGCCAAAGAAAGGGCTTTTAAGCTTGCCGCAACCGCAACTGCCTCTTGAGCAGTGTTTGCGGTAAATGTAGTTGTGTTGCCGTTACCGGACAGACCGAGATAAATCTTTTGGGCAATATAATCGGTTTTAATATTTAGCCCTAAATAACCCATATTTTCAATTTCGCGATATATGGCGCGTGTGTTTTCATGACAAAGGCGCAAAGCCAAGCGCATGCCGATGGTTAAAGCAATGTAGGGCTTGTATTCTTCCATGGCGGCAGCATTGTCTTCAACCTTGAAAACGGCGCATTCAAGCATATTAGGCAGGTGGTATGCCTCAATAAATAAAGCTACCGCCAGCAAGTTTATGGAGCAGTTTTCAGATTGATTGCGGATAATTATGATATGAGCCTCAGGGAAAGCGGCAATAACAGCGCGGGCAAGCTGTTGATAATTTGTAAAATCAGAGCCCGAAAATTTATTCACTTTATAAAGCGGATAAGGTTGATTTTTGAACAAATTGTTGTTGTTACTGTCAAAAGCAATTTCTATCATGATATTTATCCTTTTATTTATATTTACTCTGAATGTTTTAACATATTATAAATAACATATTTCGGATAAATCTAAAGTTTATGATAAATCTAAAAGCGCGTCTTCTATGCAGTTACAAAAAAAGCCGCCATAAAGGCAGCCTATTTTGTAACTGGCGGGAGCGACGGGGCTCGTTCTAGCTTAGTAAGTTCAAGCTTTTACGCCGGCATATAATGGGCTCTTGCTTGCAAGTTTTTTATTTATGTAGCGGTTTTGTACACCGCAGAAAAAACTTGCGGTGCGTTAGCCGCATTCTCTGCCGGCTTATATCAAGCTTTCACTAACTGCGCGTCGGTCACTTGTTTTGTAAGCTCGCTGCGGTCGCTGTCGCTTTCCTAGCTCGCGAACAAAACTACGCCTCTTGCGGTAAAAACAGCCGTTACTTCGGCTGTTTTTATCCTCGGCTAGCTTAGTAAGTTCAAGCTTTTAAAGCTTTCACTAACTGCGCGTCGGTCACTTGTTTTGTAAGCTCGCTGCGGTCGCTGTCGCTTTCCTAGCTCGCGAACAAAACTACGCCTCTTGCGGTAAAAACAGCCGTTACTTCGGCTGTTTTTATCCTCGGCTAGCTTAGTAAGTTCAAGCTTTTAAAGCTTTCACTAACTGCGCGTCGGTCACTTGTTTTGTAAGCTCGCTGCGGTCGCTGTCGCTTTCCTAGCTCGCGAACAAAACTACGCCTCTTGCGGTAAAAACAGCCGTTACTTCGGCTGTTTTTATCCTCGAGCCCGCAACTTCGCGGGTTCAAGCGCGACTTCCTTACAGTTACAAAAAAAGCTGCTATTAAAGCAGCTTTTTTTTGTAACTGGCGGGAGCGACGGGGCTCGAACCCGCGACCCCATGCGTGACAGGCATGTATTCTAACCAACTGAACTACGCCCCCATCAATTTACTGAACAACCTTATAACCAACAAAATTACTAAATGCAAGAGTTTTTTTTGAGTTTTAATAACTTTTTTTTGTATAAATTTATAACGTCTTGTAAATGCGACATATTTATCTTTATTTTGGTATAACTTCAATATTTTCTTGAAAATTTTTTAACTCTGAGGCATTGTATTATAAATTTAAGTTAAGGATTGCTATAATGGATTTTTACAAAGCTAAATCTAAAGCCAAAAAAATCAGGCAACAGCGCAGTTTATTGCTAGGTTATGCCATTGTTGTTACAGCCGGATTTTTTGTTTCGCTTTATGCAAATGTTGAAGCATCAACACCGAAAAATATTGATTTATCCGAGCTTGCCGCCGATGGTTTTGACGGTTATGATGCCGATATTGTCGCGTCAGCTGATTTAAAAGTTGATGACGGAAATTTTGCAATTGCGCAAGATGCTGATTTTGATGCAGATACTGATGGGGCGGAAACTATTGCCGATGCCGCAATAAACGAATCTGCCGAACAAAGCGGATCTGTTGCTCAAGCTGAATCTGATGTAATCAATGAAAATCCGCTGCAGGTTAATGAAGAGATTGTGACCGTGGCAAAAGGCGATAGCTTTATCGGTATTTTGACCAAAATGGGGCTTGATTACTCAAAAGCTACCGATATTTATACCACGCTTAAAAAAGTTTATGATGCTCGCCATATTAAAGTCGGGCAAGATTTGAAAATTACTTCGGTTTTTGATACTCAATCTGCGCAACTTGCGTCAGTTGATAAAATTGTGATAGAACCGGTCAGCGGTACCCGTTATATTGTTGAAAAGACTGAAGACGGTAAATATTCTGCCCGCACTGAGCAAGACAGCTTAACCGATGAAGTTAAAACTTTAAGCGGCGTTGTCAACGGAAGTTTGTCGGCGGCTATGCGCAGTGTCGGGGTGCCTTCAAATGTGGTGGGTAACTTTATTAATATTTTTTCATTCAGCGTTGATTTCAGGCGCGATATTCGCTCGGGCGATGAGTTTGAAGTTCGTTATGAGCGCCAACTTGCGCCGGACGGAACCGTGGTTAAAACCGGTGAAATTGTGTATGCTGCGCTAAAGCTGCGTAATGATAAAATTGAACTTTATCGCTTTAAGGATAAAGACGGCACGGTTGATTATTATAACGAAAAAGGAATCGCGCTCAAAAAGTCGCTTGACCGCAAGCCGATGGAGTTTAAGCGGGCGCGTATTTCATCGCGTTTCGGGCGTCGCTTTCACCCGATTTTAAAAACCTATAAGCGCCATGACGGCGTTGATTATGCCGCTCCGTCCGGAAGCAAGGTTTATGCCAGTGCCGACGGGGTAGTTACCATGTCTAAATGGTACGGCGGGTACGGCAATTTTGTTAAAATCCGCCATAACTCTGAATATTCAACCGGATACGGGCATTTAAAGTCATTTGCCAAAGGAATCCGCCCCGGAGTCAGAGTTAAACAAGGACAGGTGATTGCTTATGTCGGCAATACCGGGCGTTCAACCGGTCCGCACCTGCATTTTGAGGTTATTAAAAACGGCGCCAAGGTTGATCCGCTAAAAGTTAAAGCCGCTACCGGTGAAAATTTGAGCGGCTCTAAACTCACGGCGTTTAAGAAGACCGTGGCAGAAATTAAAGCTTTGTCAAATCAACCTAAAGAAATTGCTGCCAGCTCGCAAGCTGATGAAATCGGCAATATGATTGATAAAATTGACGCCAAACCTGAAAATATTTAAACTTAAACAACTTACTTTAATCTAGGAGAACAGCTATGGAATTAAAAGGTTCAAAAACCGAACAAAATTTGAAAGACGCTTTTGCCGGTGAATCTCAAGCCCGCAATAAATATACTTATTATGCCTCTAAGGCTAAAAAAGAAGGCTACAATATTATTGCCGAAAAATTTGAGCAGACTGCCAATAATGAAAAAGAGCACGCTAAACTTTGGTTTAAGCTTTTACATGACGGCGAAATTCCTTCAACTATTGAAAATCTTAAAGATGCAGCAGCCGGTGAAAATTATGAGTGGACCGATATGTATGCACGTATGGCCAAAGAGGCTGAAGAAGAAGGATTTACCCAAATTGCTTATTTGTTTGAACAGGTCGGCAAAATTGAAAAAGGCCATGAAGAAAGATATCAGGCTTTGTTGGATTCTTTGTGTGAAGGCAAAATTTTTGAACGTCCGACCAAAGTTATTTGGGAGTGCGCAAACTGCGGTCACCGTGTTGAAAGCCCGAAAGCTCCGGAAAAATGTCCGGTATGTAATCATCCGCAAGCATACTTCTTTGAATTACAAGAAAAATTTTAGTCTTGAATTGCTTAAAAGCTCCGATATTTTGCTATCGGAGCTTTTTTATGCCTAATCTTTAATTTTGTACTGGATATTAAACGAACAGCCTTTTTTATCAGCGCAAAGCTGACAAATGTTGTATATGTCGTTTTTGGATAAATCTTTTAAGCATTTATTGCTTTTTAAACATTTGGCATTGCCCATAATATAAAGAGGTGTGTTAGTATCATCATCATTAGTTTGAAAAAAATTGATATGGTCAAGCTGTTCGGTAAAAGCTTTAGAAGTTTCAATAATATTGTTGCAAATGTCAAAATTTTGATATGTGTCAATTATATTAATATGAAGGTTGGTATACGTGCAGGTTGGCGAACAGGCGTTGGTGTATATTCCGTAACGCAGTCCGAACGCATCATAAAGATTAATACTGTTATCTTTAATCATCTCTTGCGGAATTTCACCGAGTTTTTTGAAATAGGGTACATAGCTTATGACTTGACTTGGGCTTCTTAATAAATCTTTGTAACGATACATGGCGTTTAACAACCAGCTGATTTGTTCAGTTTGTTTGTTAAGTTTATATTTTGTCATAGCTTTGCTGTAACCGCTGATAGCACCGACGCTTAAAACCCCGATGATGGCCAGAACCCCGAGCATCTCCACCATACTTCTTCCGATGCTCGCGTCATTTGTGCTCGCGTCTAGCGGGCACCTACTTGGAATTTTGTCGCTCGTGTACCTTTTTGTGTACAAGTCGCTCCAAAATCCCGTCGTATCTGCCTCACTATCCGCAAGCTTAGCTAATATATTTTGAATAAACATCAGAAATCTCCTCAAATTGTTAAATTTAAGAAGATTTTAGCTCGCGTTTTTTTTTTGCAATATTTACGAGTCCGTGCTGTGCATAAGTTGTATAGTTTTGTCTGGTCAGAACTTTGGAAAATAATATACTTAAAAGAATATAACAAAAACTTGTGCGAACTTTCAGAGCAGGAAGTGGCTCAATTTTATACCCGCACCGGCACAAACGGAAGTATCCAAAAGTTTGTTAAGTGGTTTGTAAATGAATATAAAGGCATAAAAAAAGAGGAAGTTTAGCTTCCTCTTGGGGGTGTTCGTAATATTTTATGATTACATAAGCTTAATATTACCGGCGGCGATGCGGCCGCGGTCATCATAAAGTTCGTAGCTGACTTGTTGTCCTTCGTTAAGCTTTTTTAAGCCAATCTCTTCTAACTTGGTGATGTGAACAAATACGTCCTTGCCTCCCGTTTCCGGCATGATAAATCCGTATCCTTTTTGGCTGTTAAACCATTTTACAGTTCCTTTTGTCATTTTACCTCCTAACAGTAACGATAACAATTTGTGTGTATGTTTGTACATTTTATACATTACACTATAAAATTACTTTTCGGAATATGGTATTTTTATAACATGACATTATATTTTCGCAATAAGCAAAAATACATAAGCATGTATGGGTGTTTGCATATTATTGTTGAAAAACAAAATGTTAGATATGTATTGTTAGCCGCCGCAAACTTTACAAGCTCTGGCGCCGTTGGCTTCTCTTAAACGTCCTGCGGCATAGATGAGTTTTTCATACTGTTTGGCTTTTTTGATTTTTTCCTGCTGGCGGAATATATAGAACAGTTTGTTTTCCAACACTTCGCATTCTTTGGCTAAACTTTGCAAAATGTCGTTTGTGGATTCAGCATCATCTTCTTGTAAGATTTCATAACTGGCGATTTTACCGCAGTGTCTACCCAAATAAGCATCCATTTCCTCTTTGCTTTCAAAGAATTTATAATCTTTGCGGCTAGCAATTGTTTCAATCAATACCTTCATAACAAATCATTGCTCTGTATATGAATATTTATTTGGTAGATTTAGTAGCTAAAAATAAATCACTTAAACACAGAAGAGAGCATTTTTTCTAAGGTTTTGCTTTCGGATTTTCCATCATAAACGACTTGTCCTTGCTCTAAAATATATGCCCAATCGGTTAACGGGAGTAGGGTTTTCAGGTTATGTTCCACAATCACAAAAGCCGTGCCCAGAGTGTCTTTTATTTCCTTAATCTTATGAAATGTATCAGATGTCAGCTTGGGGGCTAAACCGATTGACGGTTCATCCATAAACATCATGCGCGGTTTGTTTATCAATCCGCGAGCAAGCGCGACCATTTGTTGTTGACCTCCGGAAAGGTTACCGGCTAAATCTTGAAGACGAGGCTTTAAGTCAGGGAAGTGGGTTAAGATTTCTTCCAGACGCTCAGGAAAAGTTGACCTATCTTTCCAGAAATGGGTTGCCAGCTCAAGGTTCTCCAATACCGTAAGATTGCGAAAAACACGTTTTCCTTGCGGCACGTAGAAAATCCCTTGTTCAACATAAGATTGCGGAGAGGCACTGATTTTTTTGCTATCAAGCAGAACATCTCCCGCCATGGGCTTTAACAAACCGTACGCGGTTTTTAATAGTGTTGACTTTCCAGCACCGTTTGCCCCCATAATCACAGTAATTGTGTTGTCTTTCAAAGTGACGGAAACATCATTTAACACAACCTTTTTATTATATCCTGCTTTTATATTCTTCAGCTCAAGCATTCTACACTCCCAAATATGATTCCTGCACGGCTTTGTTTTGAAGGACATCTTCGGGCTTACCTTCTGCCAAAAGTTTACCATGATTAAGCACGATGATGTGGTCGCACAATCTTCTAATTAAGCTCATATTATGCTCAATAATCACGATTGTTTTGCCTTGCCGCTGCAAACCGCAAATAATTTCGCAGACTTGCTCCACAATTTCGGGGAACAAGCCGGAAAATGGCTCATCAAAAAAGTATATATCCGCATCTTGCATCAGCACGCGTCCGATTTCCAGCAATTTCCGCAAGCCGTAAGAAAGTTCCTCTGCTTTTTTATGTCGATGCGGTGTTAAAGATGTCATTTCCAACACTTTATCCAAACGATTTTTATAATCTTTAGTTGAAACTTCTTTAAGGCTGTCAATCAAACTGTTTTCCGCCACAGGCAACAGAAGGTTATCAACGACAGACATTTGCTCAATCAGCCGACCGTCTTGAAATGTTCGTGCAATACCGTATTTTCGAAGCTCATTTGATTTGATATGTGTCCGCTTTTTATCGCGAACGGTAATTTCACCTGTATCAGGATGTAACATTCCGGTCAAAATATTGATTAACGTTGTTTTTCCCGAACCATTTGAACCGATTAAACCGATTGTCATTGCCTGCGGAATATTAACCGTAAGGTCATCAATTGCTTTAATTCCCATAAATGATTTGGTTAGGTTTTTAACAGTGATTATATCCGCACCATACGCAGATGGCGGATTGACATTACACGCCACTCCAGAGTGTATTTTCTTAAAATTCAATATGTCCGTAATCTTTTTCATTGCTCCTACATCCGATACTTACCAAACAAACCTTGCGGTTTGAAAACCATCATTAACAAAAGCATTGCGCCATATATCATCTGTTGCAGTTGAGCGGCGGTTTCATACGGAAGTCCGACAAAGCGCAACACTTCCGGCAATGATATTAAAATCAATGCGCCGACCACGCTGCCGATTGCGGACGATAATCCCCCGACAATGATAATCGTAAATAAGAAAATGCCTTCTTTTAGCTGAAAACTTGACGGGTCAATAAAAGCAATGTAGCTTGCAAAGAATGCGCCGGCAATGCCCGACAGTGCGGCAGAGAGCACAAATATCACACTTTTATATTGTTTGGTTTTATAGCCCATAACATGGGTCAAATGCTCGTCTTCACGCAATGCTTTCAAAACGCGTCCGAATGATGATTTGTTAATCCAAACATACAATACATATAAAGCCACCGTAAACACCGCAACCAAGCCTAAAAAGGCGGTGTTGGAATAAAAAGTATACGAGCCTATTTGTGGTTTACCTATTCCAAAAATCCCTAGTGGGCCGTGAGTAACGGACTTCCAGTTTTGCAGAATAGAAAAGACAATAATGGATAATCCGGCGGAGACAATCGCATAATAATCACCTTGGAAACGAGCCAAAATCTTACCAACCACAAAGGCAAGCACAGAATTAATGGCAATTCCCAAGATTATGGTGGTAAAGAAACCTAACCCGAGCGCAGTCATACCGATTGCCGTCGCATAGGCACCGATGCCGTAAAAAGCAGCTTGTGCCAAAGACACCAACCCACCCATACCGATAAGCATATTCAGCGACAACGCTAACATGCTATATATGCCAAAAAGTATCGCCAGATTAATTAAGTATTCCATAAAAACTAATCTCCTAAAAAGACCGGCTTGCCGTCTTTATATGTGCGCCATTCTGCTTTGTTGGCAATAAATCCGTTATCAAGTAGCTTGCAATCGCCGGACATACATTTGCGTGTTGCATTTGCTTTGATGTAAGCTAAAATCTCATCAATATTATTGACATCTTCAACATTTTCAAACGCATCTATGGCAAGACTTATTAAGTCATAAGCAGAAGCCGCCATATAAACGTTATTGATATGATATTCTTCCATTAAGCGATTAATAAACTCAGGTGTGCCGGAATTTCCGCCGAAATGATGTATATCGTTATAAAGGGAAGTATCTGTATCCACATCTATACCGGAACCGAAAATATGATTCGGTTCTACATTGTTTTCGCTTAACTGACGTAATAAGATATTTGATTGTGGCGGCCAAAATTGGATATAAAAGTGATTAAATCCTTGGGCTTGATATTTTTGAATAACAAAACGGAAATCTAAATCAGACGGATTAAAACATTCAACTTTTGTTTCCATTCCTTGAGCTTTCAGGGCTTCTGCCAATTTTTCCGTACCAATGCATGCAACACCGACATTAGCGGCTAAAAGAGCTAATTTATTGACTTTCTCCTGCTGTAAAGCCTTAAAAATCAACTGACGGTAACTTTGTAATGTCGGCCCTTGGAAAAAGCTCGTCTTCCCCATTGGGGCGGCATTTTCATCCTCAAGAGTTGCGCACATATGTAGTAATTTGGCATTTTCCGCCAACGGCGCTACAACTCGTCCGATACCGGTTGTAAAAGATAACAACATATTGGCTTTATCCATCATTATCAATTTATTGGTTGCCATAGCTGATTTTGCGGGAAGTTGCTGATTATCTTCAAAAACAGCTTCATAACGGTATTTAAGGTTTCCTTTGGCTTTATCTTCAATAGCAGCAAGAGCTCCTGATTTAACAGCTGTACCAACAACTGAATTATCTCCCGTTAATGGTAGAACCGCTCCAATCTTAATAACAGGCTTATTATCAACATTCGCTTGTGCTTCTTCCTTCTTGTTATCACAAGCGGCAAGCGCTAAAACCATACATAAACTTAATAACCACTTTTTCATTGTAAATTTCCTTTCTTTTCCATTATGTCATCGCTTGAGCCACTTTAGTGGCGAGATTAGCGATCTTCAGATTTTTTATAATAATAATTTGTAGATGCCTTACCTCGGTCGTTTCACTCCCTTAAAGGGATGACTATCTTATTCTAATTCTCAATCTCTTTCAGTTTTCCACCTTCAAGCTGTTTTACGATTGATGGCGTATTGATATGTCCTTCCTTATCAATATCATATTGCCCGAAAGAAGAATTAAAATTCTTATTGTTTAAGATATAAGTTACGATTTTTTCTCTGGTCGGTAAAGTTTTGCCGTCACCGATATGTCCATAAGCATCAATAATCATACGAACATTGTCATAGAAATTTGCTGAACAACCGATAACACGTTGTCCTGTCTTTTCTTCAAAATGTTTTCCAAGCTGCGGCGTTCCAGTATCATCTTGGAAAATATATGCGCCATCGAAGTAATCCACACTTAACAACAAATCGTTCAAATTACCGATTTCTATATTCCAATCCAATTTCTTTAAAGTCTTGGCAAAAATTCCTGCTTGTGGCGGAATAAGTTGAACATGAAGCATATCCGGATTAAGCTCTTTAACTTTCGCCATTGGAATGGTTAAATCTGTATCCGTAGAATTAACCGCTGTTTCGGATATGATATTAATTCCTTTTTCTTTCAGTTTCTGGCGGAAAAGTGGCAAAAAATCATCAAATTCAGCGCAATTATAATAAAATAAAGCTAAATTCTTCACACCTTTGTTTTGGTAAAAAGTTGCAATTTTCTCCGCATGAGTAATTGGTTTTGTAGCGTTGTTAAAATTATAGAAACCTTTAGCAACATCAGAGGATAAGCCACAACTCATATGAATAATTTTATTTTTTTCCGCAAAATCAGAAGCTACACGCCCCATTGTTCCTCATAAAGTAAAAATAGCATCAATGTCCTTGACAGACTTAAATAAGTTCCAATTACTAATAGCTTTTTTAACATCATATTGGTCATCTTCAAAAACAAGCTGATAATCATATTTTAAGTTACCTTTTGCTTGTTCGTCTTTTAACGCCAGAGACATTGCCGCTTGTAGGTTTTTACCTGTTTCAGCCATATCACCGCTTAGAGGTAAACTAGCACCAATCTTTACCACCGGCTTGCTATCCGCATTCGTTTGGGTCGTTTTATCTGTTTCATTATCCCCACAGGCAGTTATTGCCGTAGCGATCACTAAACTCAATAAAAGTTTTTTCATGTTATTTAATCTCCTTTTTCTGAAAAATCCCATGAGGTCTTAAAGACAGGAATGTAATAAAGATAACAAAAGCTATCAAATCACGCCATTCAGAGGCGAAAATCAATACACCGATGTTTTCCGCCAAAGCCAAGAATAATGCGCCAAAGAATGCACCGCGCAAATTGGCTAATCCGCCAATAATCGCGCCAATCATACCTTTGAACAACAAATTAAAGCCCATCGTCGGTGTCATACCGGTATCATAACCAATCAAAACACCGTCAACACCGAGCACAATTCCGGTCAAAACCGAAACAAGCAAAATAATCTGATTATTTTTCATGCCAATGATGTTTGCAAGCGAAGCACTATCATGCACGGCACGGATTTTTAAGCCGATAAAAGTATGGTGCAATAAATAGTTCAACAATGCAAAGCAAACAAAAAACGCGACAATGGTCAGAGCCTGTACAAGGGGAATACCGGCAAAACCCAAATGAACCGTAACGGCAGAATGGATAGAGCCCAAATTTTGATATTGTGGTCCAAATACAAGCAAAATAACCGATTCAAAGATTGTATAAACACCAAGTGACGCCACCATCAAAACCATTGATGACGCGCCGTGATTACGCATTGGGGTATAAATACCGGCTTCTAAAGCATAAGAAAACAAGGCACAAATCAGTATTGCACCGATAACGCCTGCCCACATCGGCAAACCGCATAGTGAAATCAAACCATAGGAAGCATAAGCACCTAATGCTGCAACTGCACCTAATGTCATGTTAAAAAATGGCGAAACAGAATACATCAGCCGAAACGCCATAGCCATTAAGCCATAGCCCGCTCCGACAATTAAAGTATTAAGTAACAAATGTAGTAGCATAAAAAAATTTTTCCTTATTATAATTTAAAAGCAGTATAAAAGATTTTGCTTTATATTTCATTAAAATAATGTGAGTGGGCATAAAAAATTTTGTCTGTAGTTGACCATATGGATTATATATTGAATTTTGTAATTTTATAACCATTTGAATTTAAAATAAAATGCCCTGAAAACAACCAGTTGCAGGCATTTTTTAGAAAATATTGTTATTGGAGCAGAAAAAAGCTACTGGGAGCAAGACCAAGAAGGTCCTGAAGCAAGTTTTGTTGTGTCTAAAGTAAATGACGATAAAATTAGAGTAACTCTTATTTCCTTTGGATGGTGGGAGTTTTATAAAAAACAAAGAGGGTTACATTATGTTTCTTATGATAATCCTCAAGTGCCTTTAGATATGATTTGTTCCGTTAAAGAATTTATCACTAAAATGTATGCAGTAATGAAAAAAATAAAATATCCGAAGGAATATAATTATGACCCGTGGAATGGTGCGCCGAAGGATAGCGAAATTCTAAAAAAGTATGTTGAAGAAAATAGATAATATATTTTGATATGAAATATATGGCGCCTTCAGAAATAGGCATAAATATCATAACACCTTGATTGTGTCATATTTTTGATGAAACTAGTTCGAAGATGATTTCAAAAAACGCCTTCTGCGAACCGCAAAATATCATTAAAAAACAAGAGGTTAGACCTCAAAATCTAACCTCTGTCCAGTCTGGCTGGGGTGGCAGGATTCGAACCTACGAATGTCGGCACCAAAAGCCGATGCCTTACCACTTGGCGACACCCCAACAATAATATAAAGTTCTCATCACTGCCTCCCGGTGGCAGGATGGTGCGCCCGCTAACGCACTGCGCATCTTTCGCTGCGCTCAAGACCTCGGACAGCAAAACTGCCTCGTCCAGCGGCGAACCACTTGCGCGGTTCTTGCTAGTCGCCCCAACGATGTCGGCACCAAAAGCCGATGCCTTACCACTTGGCGACACCCCAACAATAATATAAAGTTCTCATCACTGCCACCCGGTGGCAGAATCTTAAGAACTTGGCGATGGGTTATATGTAAAATAAAAAAAATATAAATGCAAGAGTTTTTTTGTTATCTTTGCAGAAAATTTTTGCTTTTGCCATAAACAATAACCGCTTATTTAAGATAATGCGGTTACATTATATGATAAAGAAGTTGTTTATAATATTGTCGTTGTTTTGGCAGAGCATATATTCAGCAATTTGGGCGGTAAAATAAAACCCCGCCATACGCGCTGTTCCTGAAATAGGACGGCTCATTGCGCATAGCGGGGAAAACGAGGGATTTACCGTTTATTTGCTGTGTTCTTTTTCCGCAGAAGCTGATTTTTCAGATTTTACGGTTGAAGAATTGGTGTTTTTTGAAGACGGTTTTGCACCGCTGCATCCGCATGTCATGTATTTTCTCCTAAAATGATGGTTAAATGTTGTATGTTACAGCGTTTACAGATATATTGCGCCAAAGCTTGTTTACAATCTGAACTTTGGTTGAGCTCAGCTTGTTTTTTATTTACCAAAAATAAACGATAGCACGATTATAATTAACAATATTATGCCATTTAACGGAGGCTGTTATGCTTAACTTAAAATATATTCCCATTCGCTCGTTTAATGAAAATATTGCCTATGTGCACACTGATTGCGAGGCTTATAAAACCGATGATATACGAGCGATGACGCGGGTTGAAATTCATGGCGGAGCGGTTACGCTTAATGCCTTTTTACAAGTTACCGATGACCTTTCGTTAGTGCAGCCTGACGAGTTGGGCTTAAATGCCGAGGCGTTTGATATGCTCGGGCTTCCCGAAGGCTCGCGCGTTACTTTGGTGCTTGCGGAGGCGCCGCAAAGCATGAAGGCGGTTAAGCGCAAAATGCAAGGCAATATTTTAACGGCAGGCGAGTATAAATCCATTATAGGCGATATTTTGCAACGCAAGTATTCTAATATAGATATTGCGGCGTTTTTAAGTTCGTTCAGCGCGTTTTCAACCGCGCCGGAGATTGTTTCATTTGTGCAGGCGCTGTTATTTGATAAAAATTTGTTTTGGGACGAAGAAGATATTGTTGCCGATTGCTATACTTTAGGCGATATTCCGGGGAATAATACCGATTTGTTGGTAACGGCAATCGCCGCGGCGTACGGAATGCCGATGCCGAAAGTGGTGGTGCCGGAAGTTTCTTCATGCTTCGGTTCGGCGCATACGATGCGTATTTTTGCCGATATTGATAAAAATCCGGTGGAATTGGCGCGTTTAATCAAAGAAAATCGCGGGGCGGTAGTCAGCTATAAGGTTTTGTCGGTTTATAAGGCGCTTTCGGCTTTGCAGTCGGTGGCAACTTATTTAAATATTAAAGATGACGCTTATGCCATTGTGCGTTTGTTGGCGCTTAAAGCCGCAGCCGGCATTACGCATTTGTTGGTTGATATTCCGGTTGGGCCGAAAACATTAATTAAAACTCCACAGCAGGCTATTCATGCCCGCAAGCTGATAGAATATGCCGGCGATGCCTTGGGGCTTAAAACCGATGTGGTGATAACCGACGGGCGCGAGCCGGTCGGCGCCGGAGTGGGGGCGTTGCTTGAAGCCCGCGATATTAGGCGTATTTTGCGCAATAAAGATACCGCGCCGAAAGGCTTGCTTGAAAAAGCGCTGTTTTTGGCGGGGCGCGTGCTTGAATTTGATCCGGCCATGAGAGGCGGACAAGGCTATGAGGCAGCCAAAGAGATTTTAACTTCAGGTCGGGCATTGGAAGCCTTTGATAAAATTATTACCGCGCAGGGTAGGGCGGAACAATCTGATTTTGGTACGTTAATACGCGATGTAACGGCAGAAACCGGCGGCAAAATTATGGCGATTGATAATAAAATTATTCGTAAAATTGCCATGCTCGCCGGCGCAATACAATATTCCGGCGCCGGTGTTTATCTTTTGAAAAAAGTTGGCGATGAAGTTGCCAAAGGCGATGTTTTATACCGGATTATTTCATGCGATTCAGCTGATTTTGCCGTGGTAAACTCGTTTGCCGATGCTGATAATGGGTATGATATTGCAAAGGATTAACTTTCGCTTGCGTTTAGCAGGCGTCTGTTTGTAACTTTTTTCTTATGTAACTATTTGTACACCACGAAAAAAAGTTACTGCGCATTAGCCTCATTCTCCGCAGGTCTATCTATATATTAATGCCGAAAATTAAACTTGCATAAGGCATAAAGTTTTGTTATTGTTGCCATAAATCAAAATTATTTTATATGGAAGCAAATACAATTTTGTGCATTATTCTTGCCGTTATGGGTGTTGGGACGATACTATTTTGTATCACTATTCAGGTTGATGCTAATAAGCAAAAAGCTCTCAAACACAAACCGGCACAAGAATCTGAGGTGAAAGGCGCTGTAAATAATTTGTTGCGGCTCAGCGACCATTTAAGGATTGTGGAACAGCTGCAATATGAGGAAACCTGCAAAGAAGAGCTTATGCAGCTTATTCATGATTTGTTCTTTTTTCAAGAACTTAAGAATCCGGAGTGGCTTAAAGACACTTTGCAGAACAACTATGAGCGTTGCGTTCAGTATGATGACGCTGAAAACCAAGCGCTTGCCCGTATGTACAAGAAAATTCTGGATGATTTGCCGCAAAACAGCCGTTAGTGTAGTGATTAAAAAAAGACTTCTGAGTTTTTGCTCAGAAGTCTTTTTTGCTATTTAAGCGGAATGCAATTACAATATACGTGAGGCGATTAAAGCCAAGCACAATGCGGCAAAAATACCGGCAAAAACATCATCAAGCATAACGCCCCACGCATTTTTAAGCTTAGTATCCGCCCATTTTACCGGTCCGGCTTTGCAAATATCAAACAAGCGGAATAATCCGAATCCGCACAAGTATACGAATATAACTTCAGCCGAAAAATTGTGATATAACTGCGGAGCAACTAACACAAAGCTCATCAACTGGCCGGCGGTTTCATCAATAACCACTTTGGAAGGGTCTTTTTCAGTGCTGTTTTTAATTAACTGATGGGTTGCCCACACGCCTATAAAAAAGCTGATTGCGGCGGCAAACAAAATTCCGTTGCGCCCGAAAAAATAAGCCATAACAAAAGCAAGCGGCAGAGTTGCCAAAGAACCGGCGGTTCCGGGGGCTTTGGGTGACAATCCGGCACCGAAAAAAGTGGCGATGATTAAAGCGATTTTTTGCATTTTTATAAACCTTTCATAACAAATAAAGCTTCTGCTGATTATAAAAGCTTAAAATTAAATTGCAAACAGAAAATTTTACCTTTATATTGCGGTTATTGCAAAGGAGTTAAAATGGTAGAAGTTGTTACTTTCGGGTGTCGGATTAACAGTTTTGAATCTGAAGTGTTAAAAGAAAAATTTAAAGACAGCGATAACTTGATTATCGTTAATACCTGCGCGGTAACCGGCGAGGCAGAACGTCAGTGCCGACAGGCGGTTCGCAAGTTGCGCAAAGAACACCCCGATGCCAAAATTGTGGTAACCGGTTGCGCGGCGCAGGTTAATCCGCAAAAATTTGCCGAAATGCCCGAAGTTGACTTGATTGTCGGCAACAAAGAAAAAGCTGAAATTGAAAAATATCTTAACTCCAAAATTAATGAAAAAACTATTGTCGGCGATATTTTCAGTTATGATGATTACGACAAATACTTAATTACCGGCTTTGAAGGGCGGCAGCGTGCGTTTGTGCAAATTCAGCAAGGGTGCAATCATCGTTGCACATATTGCATTGTGCCGTTTGCCCGCGGTAATAACCGCTCGGTACCGGAAGAAGATATTATCCGCCAAATTAAAACGCTGCTTGCCAACGGATTTAAGGAAATTTGCTTGACCGGTGTTGACGCTTGCTCGTATCAGCCGTCATTCAGCGGATTGGTTAAGCATATATTGGAACAAATTCCTGAGTTGCCGTCATTGCAGTTCGGCTCGCTTGATCCGGCGGCGATTGATGACGAATTTATCGCGTTGGTCGGGCAGTATAAAAATATTTATCCGCATTTTCATTTGTCGGTGCAATCGGGCGATAATTTAATATTAAAACGTATGCGCCGGCGCCATACCCGCGAAGATGTGATTAATTTGTGCAGTAAGATAAGAGCGCTGCGTCCGGAAGCCACTTTCGGGGCTGATTTTATTTGCGGTTTTCCGACCGAAACGGAAGAGGCATTTAACAACACTTGCAAACTGGTTGATGAAGCCGGAATTGATAAACTGCATGTTTTTCCGTATTCGGAACGCAAAGGCACTCCGGCGGCTTTAATGCCTCAGGTTGATATGGAAGAACGCCGACGTCGCGCTAAAATTTTGCGCTCATTAAGAGAGGATGGCAATGACTAATTTTTTACAAAAACTAAGCGAGGGCTTGAAAAAAACATCATCTAAAATCGGTGGCGGCATTAGCGATATATTTACCAAGCGTAAAGTTGATGCCGCAACTTTGGACGAGCTTGAAGAATTGCTGATTTCTTCTGATTTAGGGGTTAAAGCAACCATGAGGATTATCAATCGGTTTGCGGAAAAGCGCTTAAATAAAGAAGTTTCATTGCCCGAAATTAAAACCGCTTTGGCAGAAGACATTTCCGCGATTTTAAAACCATGCGAGGCGGAGTTTACGATTGATGAGGCTTGCAAGCCCTATGTGGTGTTGATGGTCGGCGTCAACGGCGCCGGCAAAACAACCACTATCGGCAAGTTAGCGGCTAAATTAAAGCAAGCGGGTAAGCAAGTATCCCTGATTGCGGCGGATACGTTCAGAGCCGCGGCTGTGGAGCAGCTTCAGGTTTGGGGCGAGCGTGCCGGAGTGCGGGTTTATTCGGGGGCTAACGGTTGTGACAGCGCCGGATTGTGTTATGACGGATTAAACGCCGCCATTAAAGCCGGTGACGATGTTGTGTTTATTGATACCGCCGGTCGTTTGCAAAACAAAAACGACTTAATGGACGAGCTTAAAAAAATTGTAAGGGTGATTAAAAAAGTTTTGCCGGAAGCTCCGCACAAAACTATGCTGACCATAGACGCGACCACCGGTCAAAATGCGCTTTCACAAGTGCAGGCATTTAAGCAAATGGTTGCGGTTGACGGTCTGGTTGTGACCAAGCTTGACGGTTCTGCCAAAGGCGGCATTCTGGTGGCGATTGCTGAAGAATGCCCAACGCCGGTATATTTTATCGGGGTGGGCGAAAAGACTGAGGATTTGGATAGGTTTGATAGCAAAAATTATGCCGGTTTAATTATCGGAGCATAAATTTTGTGTACACGATGCTCAAAAATCCCGTCGCATCTGCTCGCTATCCCTAGACAAGGTTGTTTTTCAGATATAAATATTAAATCATACTTAGTTAATCGGTATTGAGTAAATAATATTACACCGAATGTCATCATTCCGGCAATAGCGGCAAAGTTCGTAAATTTGTTCTTGAGTTATATCCCGAATACAATGCTTGTCATTGGTACAGAATTTTGTTCCCTTATAAGCTTCAGCATATTCAGTATCAACACCGGTTTTGCGGCGCGTAACATTAAATGTGCGTAATTCATCATGAAATTCTTTAGCAATATTGGTTAGATTTTGGCATGACTCAAAAGAGGCGGAAGAAGTTGTTTGATAGGTCAGCATTATGCTATAGCAGATTCCTTCAGATGAACATCCGTTAATGGCTATACTAATTGCAGAACCAAAAATATCATAAATATTAAGAGAATTATCTTTAATCATATTTTCAGGAATCTCCCCAAGTTTAACAAAGTAAGGTACCAAATGCATGAACCTTTTTCCGAAATTGTTTCTATATCGGTACATAACATTTAACAGCCAACTGATTTGCTCCGCCTGCTTGTTGAGCTTATATTTCATCATTGCTTTAGAATAACCGGCAATCGCGCCGACGGATAGGACACCTATTATTGCCAGAACGCCGAGCATCTCCACCATAGACCGACCGGCGCAAACACTGTCATTATCGGGCTTGACCCGATAATCTGCCCCCTCACTGTCATTATCGGGCTTGACCCGATAATCCAGGTGGAACAAATTAGCTACTTGGTTTGACCTGGATACTCCGATCAAGTCGGAGTATGACAAAGAAGAGGCGGTATCAGGCTTTCCGCCTAAGAATGACAATGTGTAATGTAAAAAACGGGTAAGATGTGATTTCATAATAAAAATCCTCTCAAAAAGTTGGTTTTGAAAAGATTTTAGCTCGCGTTTTTTTTTTGCAATATTTACGAGTCCGGGGTGTGTATAAGTTGTGTAAAATAAATCTTTTTCTTCATGCCTTTATAAACAAATAGGCGTGATTATATAAAATGGCACATTTACAGTGATATTAAAATGTTACTTTATGATGATTTATGAAATCGGTTTACTGGAATAACATTATATTTCAGGATATTTATGATTTATGAAACGAGATTTAAAAAAATCATTGGCGCTTAAAGTTAAGGCTCTGCGTGAGAGTGCATCGCTTACTCAGGAAGAGTTGGCGGATAAGTGTGATGTCAGTTGGAGAACAATTTCAAATCTGGAACGAGGGTTAGTCGTTCCGGATTTGTGTATGCTCATTAAAATTGCTGAAATTTTTCAGGTAAAACTTGATGACATGGTTAATTTGAATGTTGTTACCAATAAAAGTTGGTCACGCTTAGAGCGAGAACAGTTTCTGATTGAAAAAATAAGGCATGCCAATGATAACATTGTTAATTACCTGTTAGATCAGCTGGTTTTGCTTTTTAAATATTTTAATTAAGCCGACGTTTGTTGATTGACCTCCTTAACTCGCTTAAAAAATTTTCATAAGCCAGTTCGGTTAGTTGTGCGGTGTGGCTTAAATTGCTTTTTTGCAGCTTTTTTACCAGATGGTAAAAATCATAATTAATTTTTCGTAATAATAATGAGGGCCGGTGATGACCGGTATCAGTCCTTTCGTCCATATTTTTTCTCCTTAGTCTGTTTTTTTAATTTGTACTTTATACAATTTTATTATTGCATGTAACATTATATATGTTATCTTATATAAAAAGAAGAAACCTATTTCATATAGCAGGTATATAAAATGAGTCTGAAAATTAAAGAGACAATCTTGCAAGTGCGCCGTATGCTTTGCTTAGAGGCGGCTGTGCGTTACGGTTCAATCTCAAAAGCCGCCGAAAAAAATAATATGAAACAGTCTAATTTATCTGTGCAAATTAAAGAATTAGAATCGGAACTTGGCGAGCAGCTTATCAGCAGGGTTTATAACGGCATAAAATTGACTGAAGCAGGACAGACTGTTTATTCTTATATTTGTGACTTAAATACAATTATCTGCAAAATCAATGATTTAAATATCGGCTCCTTCAATACGGAAGGTACGATTCGGCTGTGGACCTCAGATGGATTAGGCGTTGCTTATTTGTCAGAGTGTTTACCGGAATTTTATACGCTTTATCCTAAGGTCAGGGTTGAAATTTTGTGCTCGCTTGAAATGCCTAAACCCGATGAGTTTGATTTGGCGATTGTTTATAAAAAAACTGATGATAAGTTTTTGAAAATTATAGATAAATATGATTTAAAATTTGGGTTGTATGCTTCAAAGGAATACTTGGCAAAATTCGGCAACCCGAAAAATATGCATGATATTGAACAAAATCACCGTATTTGCACTCGCGATACTTATGTTACCGCTTGGCCACAATGGGCGGAAGTGTTGGCAAAAGCTAACTATGTGGCGGCCGTTACCAATTCATCGGCTATGTTGAGGCAGTTGATAAATGACGGGGTCGGAATTGGTCTTTTGCCGCAAAGCGTGGCGAATAAAGAAGAAAATTTAATCAGATTAGCAAAAATCAAGCTCAAATTCAGTCATGAATTTTGGTTGGTTGCGCGGCGCGAGGTTAAAGATGCCGATAAAATCAAAGCTTTGCTATGCTTTATTCAAAAAGTTTCAGGTGGCTTATAATGCGTGTAAGTCGTTGATAATTTTTTCAGCTAATTTAACGGCTTGCGGGGTGTTTACGGCTGAGACCCATATCATTTGTGCAATCTTGTTGCCAAGTTGATTTTTAACTACAACTAAATTTTCAGGATTACCGGGCGCGCTGTAACTGATAATTACATCGGCTTCATCAGGATTATTGCAGGATATAACTTTAATCTCGCGGCTATAATCTTGTAAATTTTTCAGTTGTAAATTTTTAGGTGTGTACAGTTTTACGGCGCTTGTATGCTGAGGAGCAAGGCAGCGGTTGATAATGGCATCAAGTCGGTTTTCAAGCGCGGTTATTTCCTCAGATAATTTAATGGCGTCAGCCGTGGGGGTAAGACCGCGAGTGCTGCGTAAAAACAATTTTTTGTGAGTTAAGTTTTCGGTATCGGCAATAATTTTGCTCAAATTTGAAGCTTTTATGCCATTATTGCCGGCAGCTTTTCTGATTTGCCCGCAGGTTAAAACCTCATGCAGGTAAAGCAGATTGCGGAACATAACTGATTTTAATTTTACCGACATTTTTTATAATCCTGATATTTGATGTCTTAAAATATATACCTTGTTATTAAATTAGTACCTACTAAGAAAGCGGAAGTCAAGGTATAATCGGTGTTATGGAAAAAGATATTGACATAAAAATTGTAACTACCGATGAAGAGTATGCTCAAGCTATGGAACTCCGCCGGCAAGTGTTTGTGCGCGAACATAATATTCCCGAAGAGCTTGAGTTTGACGGTAATGACCATTCTTCAACTCATGTTATGGCTTTAAGCAAAGGGACGCCTGTTGGGGTAATGCGCATCAGATATTTTAACGGTTTTGTTAAGTTTGAGCGTATGTGTGTGTTGCCGGAATATCGCAAGCGTGATATTTCAGAGCAAATTATGCGGCGAGCAATGGAATTTTCAGCGCAAAAAGGCTATGATAAAGTTTATGCAGTATGTAAAAAAGAACTTCTAAATCGTTGGCAACGCGATGGTTTTGCTAAAATTGAGGGTCTGGCTCCGACAGTACAAAACGGTATGACGGTATTGCCGATTGTCGGGTATCTTCCGAAAACAGACAATGTGATTACCCTACAAACCGACCCGATGATTATTAATAAACAGGAAGGGGAATGGTTTGACGCTCCCGAAGTTAGTCATAAACAAAATTATATGCAAAATCAAGGCAATGAATACCGTTTGTTAAAGCTAAACCACATGCGCGAGTTAGCGAGGGAGTTACGAGCGGAAGAGAGTAAGCATGCGGCGGAAGGGGCTTCGCGCGCTCCGCTTAATAATGATTGCGGCGGTAAAGAATATTAAAACAAACTGATAACAAAACCGGCTAATATCATTATCATTAACAATAATCCGGTTATAATGGCCGCGGCTGAAGAATCGGTTTCATGCCGCAGTTTCCAGTTGGCCATGAATATGCCCATATAACTTAATAAAAAGGCGCCGCTTGATAAGTTGACGATTGATGAAAAATTTAAAAAGATTACCGATAAAACAATTAAAAAGGTGGTGAAAGCGTTGCCGATAGTGCCGTTATGCCAAAGGGTTCGGGTGTAAATGGCGGGTAAAATTTTAAATTTTCCCAACGCCTGCGAAATGCGGAACATACTGAAAAAAGTGGCGTTAATGCCGGAAATAAAGGCTAAAACCGCGGCCAAATATAAGCCGTTGTAACCAAAACCGCCGAGCAGTTTGCGGGCGACTGTGGCAACCGCGGTTTCGGCGTCATTTTGCAAGGCGTTTAACGGCGTGTAATTTAAAACCACATAGGCTAAGTTTAAATATATCAACATAACTATCGCTAAGGTAATATAAATGGCGTATCTGATGGTTTGTTTGGGCTTGTTGACATTAGCGGCGGCGTTGGTGATTACTCCGTATCCGGCATAGGCAAAAAATGTAATGCCGACACTGCGCCAAAAGTCTATTTTTTTGCCGGAAAGAGCGGGTTCTGATAATCTTAAATCGGGTTGCAGATACGCCGCGCCGATAACCACCAACAGGATGGTAATTTTTAAGATAACGATTACTGTTTCAGCCCAACCGACATCAGAGGCTTTTTGCATGTTTAACATCGCCAGAGCGATGATTAAAACGGAAGCAAATGAGTTTATGGCAAAAACGTTGTGATTTAAGTTGAAAAAATTACTCATGTATATGCCGAATGACTTGGCTAACATGGCGATTGATACCGCTGAAGCAATCATGTAAACAAGCGATAATCCGCCGGAAATAAACTTGCTTTTAAATGCCAAATGAAAATAATCGGTCAGCCCGCCGGAAATGGGATAGCGTCCGGCCAGCTTGGCATACGAATAACCTGAAAACATGGCGGTGCATCCGGCAATTATAAAAGCTAAATAGGTTTGATCGCCGGCAAGCAAAATAACCTGCCCGAGCAGAGCGAAAATTCCGGCGCCGATAATGGAGCCGAGCCCTAATGAAATTACGTTTAATAAGTCAAGATTTTTGGGTTCTTTGGGTGTTATTGTCATCTAATTAATCCTTTCAGACTAACAGATAATTGCTGTGACGCGATTTTTTAAGGTATGATGTTTAATTGAAGTTATATTCTTTTACTAATGCGTCATATTCGTTCTTTAACGATATGTAATGTTGATAATCATCATCGGTGAAGGTTGGCTTATCAAGTTTTAATTTCCATTCGCGGATTTCTTTTTCCAACTGTTTAATTTGCACGCCGGTTATCAAGCGGGAAATCTGCCTTTTTATGTCGTTAAATGTTGGTTTTTGAGATGTTAGCATGTTAAGTTCCCATAGAGAATTAAGTTCTCTTTCTAGTCCTTTGTTTTTAATAGATTCAGCTAAGCTTGTGCCGCTAATATTGTAATCTTGATGAAAAACTTCAATAATCGCTTGTAACAAATTGTAAAGACTGAATTTTGTTATGTCAAACATTAGGAGTTTTTCTTCAAATTCGCCAATCAGTTCCGGAAAAATCAACATGGCGGCGGTTATAAAGCGTAAGTCAATATCGGCGAGCGGAGGTTTTATCTCAGAACGGCGGCGGGGCGCGGTATTGCTTTTGGAAAAATTGCCTTTGGAGTTGAAAAGCGGTTTTAAGGTGCCGCGACCTAAATTTTCATAAATGCGTTTTTGCATCTCTTGCACATAATAAGCGCGCACTTTTTCATCTTTGATTTTGGCAACTTCTTCCATTATGTTTTTTTCAAGCAAGGCTTTTTGCTCAGGTGTTGAAGATGGTTGCCCCTTAAAGTTTTTATCCCACAAAAGCTGCATTAACGGAGTGGTATCTTCCATCATTTTGGCAAAGGCATCGGCGCCTTTGGCTTGCAAAAACTCATCAGGATCCATTTTATCGGGCAAAAACATAAATTTTAAAGAATAACCGGCGGAAAGAATCGGCAAGGCGCGGTCAACCGAGCGTAAGGCGGCTTTAATACCGGCACTGTCACCGTCAAAGCATAAAATCGGCTCCGGCACAATTTTCCATGCTTCCATAATTTGATCTTCGGTTAAAGCGGTGCCCATCGGGGCGGCGGCATAACCAAAGCCGTATTTATCAAGCGCGATAACGTCCATATAACCTTCGCAGATTATAAAGTTGCGGGCGGAAAAACCGGCATCGCGGGCAAAGTTAATGTTATAAAGCATTTTGCGCTTGTTAAATACCGGTGTTTCCGGCGAGTTTAAATATTTAGGCTGTCCGTTGCCCATAATGCGCCCGCCGAACGCAATTACGCGTCCGCGTTTGTCGCGAATCGGTATCATAACCCGCTCGCGGAAAAAGTCATGCGGGGAGCGATTACGATCTTCAGGAATGGCAATTAAGCCTAATTCCGCCATATCATGCTCGTTTACACCTTTGGAGCCTAAATAAGCCTTTAAGGCGTTATTGGCAGGCGCGTAGCCCAAGCGGAACTTTTTAATCAGTTCATCATCAAGACCGCGACGGTGAAAATATTCAAGCCCTTGCGCTCCTTCACGCAGGTACAGTGTGCGTTCATAAAAAACGGCGGCAAGCTCCATAATGTCATATAATGATTGGCGTTTTTCCTGCTCTGCGCTGTGCTCTTTGCTGAATTTGGGCATGGGTAGACCGGCTTTGTTTGCCAATTTTTCAAGGGCGTCCATAAACGGAAGATTGTTGGCTTCCATTTCAAATTTAATGATGTCGCCATGCGCGCCGCAACCAAAACAATGGTAAAATCCTTTGGCTTCATTAACGGTAAATGACGGAGTTTTTTCATTGTGAAACGGGCATAAACCGGTATACTCGCGTCCTTTACGGGTGAGCTTTACCTTTTCAGCAACCACATCGGCAACTGATATGCGGCTGCGGAGTTCATCTATAAATTTTTGTAAATCAGATTCCATACCCGTAAAATATTTGTAACCTACGCTAACAACTGTTTGATAACTTCAGATGCTTTGCCGAAATCCATTTGTCCGGCATAAGCGCCGCGCAATGCGCCCATAACTTTACCCATGTCTTTGATTGACTGCGCGCCGGTTTTAGTAATTACGCCTTTGATAACGTCAGTCATTTCGGCTTCAGAAAGCTGTTTGGGTAAAAAGCGCTCAATAACAACAATTTCAGCCTGTTCTTTTTCAGCCAATTCAGGACGATGACCGTCGTTGTATAGCTTGATTGATTCGTTACGCTGTTTAATCATGCCTTGCATCATGGCTAAAAGTTCGCCGTCATCAGCTTGCTTTTTGCCTTTGCCGCGGGCGTCAACATCTTTTTCTTTCATGCCAGCAATAATCATGCGGATGGCGTTAACTTCCGGCATGTTTTTACTTTTCATCGCCTCTTTTAAGGCGTTTTGCAAATCTTCACGTAACATTTTGTTCTCCTTGTTTTATAATTTTTCATTAAAATTGAGATAAATTGATTTACCGTACGGCGACGGGTTGGTAACCACAATGTTAAACAGCAAATTGTAGCCCGGTTCCAGACGTAGAATCGGCAAATAATGGGTGGTGTTTAACAAAACATTGCCTTGCTTGTCATAAATGTCAACTTTAATCGGCGGAATGTTGGTTACATATTTGCCGGTGTTGGCAATAGAGCCGTTAATCTCAATTTTAGCAATGTTGTCTTTGGTAAATTCACGTGTGGCAACGTCTTTAAATTCAAGATTGCGACCATAAGGAATACTTTCAATCTGAATTTTGTCATAAAAGTTTTCGGCGCGCGGAAAAATGCGCACAATGTCATAGCGCATGTAATACAAAGCCGCCAGGATTGAAAACAGAGCCACAAACAACAAAATAAAATTAACCGTGTGTTTGTAGCGGGTAACATTTACCACTTTAATTTTTTCAACGGTTCTAACTTCAGGTTCATTGAACAGGTTTTCAGTTTCTTTGGAAACGCGTTCAAAGATTTTATTTATATTCTGAGACGGACCTTTGATGTTTTTTTTGAGGCTGTCTTCAGGATATGCAGTCCAGATTTCACCGCATTCGGCGCAACGCATGGCTAAACCGGCATCTTTAATCAGGTTGTCGGGCAAGTCATATACCGAATTGCATTTAGGACACTTTATTAACATTTTTCCTCAGGTTGTAACTAAAAGTTTTTCCAATAATTTTTACATTATGCACAAAAAACTCAGAAATCAAAGAAAAAAAGTATTTTATTAAACGGATTATTGTTATATCCTGATAACAAATAAATTTAAGGAGGCTTTATGGCTGTTGATAAAAGCTATACGGATGAGCCGGTGGTTGATATGCAAAACGTTAGCATACGTTACGGGCAGGATCCGGAGGTGCTGAGCGATATTAAGCTCAGTCTGACAAAAGGGTCGTTTCATTTTTTAACCGGTAAAAGCGGCGCGGGTAAAACATCGCTTTTAAGCATGATGTATTTGGCGCAAAAGCCGAGTCGCGGCACGGTTACGGTTTTTGGTACCAATATCGGGTTTGCCAACCGCGATACCATGGCGTTGATGCGCCGCCGTATCGGGGTGGTTTTTCAAGACTTCAGGCTGTTAGAGCACATGAGCGCTTATGATAATGTGGCGGTGCCCTTGCGGGTGAGAGGCATGAACGAGTCTGAAATTGCCAAGCGCGTAAAAGAGCTGTTGCATTGGGTGGAGCTTGATAAAAGCGTTAACAAAATTTGCAGTACGCTTTCGGGCGGTGAAAAACAGCGGGTGGCGATTGCGCGGGCAGTGATTAATCGTCCGGAAATTTTGCTTGCCGATGAACCGACCGGTAACGTTGATGATGATATTGCCGGTAAATTAATGAAGCTTTTTGTAGAGCTTAATCGTCTTGGCACTACCGTGGTGATTGCCACCCATAGTCAGGAGCTGATAAATCAATATAATTATCCGCGGATTCATCTTGAAAATCATGCGCTTAAAATTTTTCCGGCATTAAGGAGAATTAGCAATGAACAGTAAAATTATGCTTGCCTCACATTCAGAATTGCCGCTTAAAAAAGATAAAGCCAATTTGTTTTTGCAGATTATTATGGCGATTGCCGTGTTTTTGTTTTCAGTGGCGTTGGCGGGCTATTTGCTGATAAACTCAGTGGCGGATAGTTGGCAGAGCAGCATAAACGGCAGTCTGACCGTGCAGATTATGCCGGCAAATGAAGAATTAAGCGAGCAAGAGGCGGAGTTACGCGTTAATAAAGTGATTACTTTTTTTGAAAACAGGCAAGGTGTTAAAAAAGTTACGCTGATGAGCGATACGCAGCTTAAACAACTGATGAGTCCGTGGCTTGGTGCACAAGTTGATGTAGCAAGTCTACCATTACCGAGATTGTTGGAAGTTTATTTAACCTCGGAGCAAGGGTTTGATTATGCGGCGGCGGCAAATGATTTGCATGAAGCAGCCCCGTATGCCTCAATAGATGATCATCGGGTTTGGCTTAATCGTTTGCTTAAATTGGCGTCATCAGTAAAGGTGTTGGCAATGTCCGTTTTGCTGATGATTTTAACTGTTTGCGTGCTGTCAATTTTTTACGCTACCTGTACCAGTTTGGGGATTCATAAGGATATTATTGAAATTTTGCATATTATGGGCGCTAAAGACGATTATGTGGCACGCCAATATGCCAAGCGGGGATTGTTTATCGGTTTGCGTGCAGGAGTATTCGGAATAGCCTTGGCTTTGGGAGCTTTTTCGTTGCTGCACTACGTGGCGGAAGGTATGAATAAGGGTCTGCTCGGAGATGTCAGCTTGTCTTTTTCCGGTTGGATTGCTTTGGCGTCGTTACCGGTATGGACGGCGCTACTTTCAATGGCAACTTCATATTACGCGGTAAGGCGCACTTTAGGAAAGATTATGTAAATGCGAAGAATCGGCTTTTTTGCTTTAGCCTCCGGTATGGCGTTTTTAATTATGTGGCTTGGCGGTTTTATGGCGTTTCATCAATATATTCGCAATTATCCGACCGATACGTCGCAGCCGACTGACGCAATTGTGGTTTTGACCGGCGGACGCAACAGAGTGGCGGAATCTATAAGGCTTTATAATGACGGGTTGGCTGATTTGCTGATAATTTCCGGTGTGGGCGTGCATGTTACGCTTAAACAGTTGGAAGCCCAAAACAAAGTTACCATTACCCGCAATCGGCAAAATGTGATTTTAGGCAATGAAGCTACCAACACTATTGAAAACGGCATTGAAGTCAGCGAATATATTCGGCGCAATAATGTTGCCTCGCTTAGGCTTGTTACCTCATACTACCATATGCCTCGCAGCGAGCAGGAAATTTTATCGCGTAATCCTGATGTTAAAATTGTTTACCATCCTGTATATTCGCAAAATGTTTCGGATAAATGGTGGAAACGGTGGGGAAGCTTTTACTTGATGGCTATGGAATATAACAAATTTATTTTTGTGTATATAAAATCGTTTTTTATCAGATTAACGGAAGGAATTTAGCATGATTTATATTCGCTCTTTATTTGCCAATATCTTTTTTTTCGGCACTTTGGCTTTCGGCTGCATTTTGGCGCCGCTTGTCGCGCTTTTGCCGCATAAATGCACGATGTTTTGGTGGGATAAAACCATTATGCCGGTGTGTTTATTCTTTTTGAAGATTTTTGCCGGAATGAAAATTGAGTTCAGAGGGGTGGAAAATATTACGAAAAAGCCGGCACTGTATGCTTGCAAGCACGAATCGGCGCTGGAGACCTATTCATTTACACAAGCCGTGCCGACAACCTCTTATGTTTTGAAAAAAGAGCTGACCTATATTCCGTTTTTCGGGTGGTCGCAGCATTTTTACGGCATGGTGCCGGTTGACCGCAAGGGCGGTTCTTCAGCGATGAAAAATATGCTCAAAGAAGTGGCAAAAAAAATGCAAGCCGGGCGTCCGGTGATTATTTTTCCGGAAGGCACGCGCTGCAAACCGGGGACTACCAAGGGCTATAAACCGGGGTTTCTGTTTGTGGCGGAAAATTTGGACGTTGAAATTGTGCCGGTGGCGCTTAATACCGGTTTGTTTTGGGGCAAGGCATCGTTTTTGCGTTATCCCGGAACAGTGGTGTTTGAGTTTTTAAAACCGATGAAAGCGGAAAAAGGCACGGATAAAAAAGCCTTTATGGCCGAGCTTGAAAAACGTATTGAAGATAAGTGTAAAGAGCTTAATGACGAGGCAATACAAAAATATCCGTGGGTTAAAAAGAATTTGGGATAAAAGCCCATTGACAAAAATTGCCGTCAGTGATATGAAGTTTTGATTTTATATTTTTATGAAGTTATTAACCCTTTAATATTTTATTATGAATCCATGTGTGAATTTGATGTCATCACAAGAAAAAGTGATGATGGCAGTAATTCAATCGGGCGATTACGTTCGATTGCTGCAGATGATGGACGACGGGTATGCCGTGACAGCCACAGTGCTTGAATATTTCAGGTGCATGCGCAAGCACCATATTCTGGCGGACATTATCAAAAAGTTTGAGGATCCCGAAATCGTATTCGGTGATTCGGCGGCTGATTTTGTGTCAGCTTATCTCAATGAAGATTATGTCACCAAAATTCATAACCTCAGGACGCAAAACGAGCGTGCAAACCGTAAAGCGGAAGTTAAAAAGCTTTTGCTCGTCTCCGGCAATAAGGTAACTGAAGAAGTGTGGAAGACCGTATTCAGTAAAAAGCTTTTTAAGGAGCTTATTGATGAGGTCGGGGTGGAGCAGATTTTCAATGAGGCGAGAAACATCGTTGTTGATCAGTTCTACTCAAATATCATCACCAATCAGTTTTTGGTGGAACGCAAAGATGTGAAGGCTTTGGAACAGCGTTATTATTCATGTCGGAGCGATGAAAGCAGACGGGAATTCATCTTTGATGTGCTGACTGCGGACTGCGCGGTGGACGGAGCGTCATTGCTCTTTGCGGTAAATCGTCCGGAGATTGACGAGGAACTTGTAAAGTACGGCAAAGCAAAGCTCTTTGGGCAAAGCAGAGAAGAAAAACGCTATCTGAGGCTGTTTTCCGCCGCGCAAAGGTATCGTAACTCATTGCCGCGAGCTAAAAGGCACGGTTGGTATCTGCCGTTTGAACGCTATGTGGAGTGGTTCAGGGCCTACCCGAAAGAAGCGGACGAGTTCATCAAACAAGAACGCAACATCATCTTCAGACTTGCGGTGACGTTTGCGTCCTAGCAAAAGTGTGTATGAAAAATGCCTTTACTTGCAAGTAAAGGCTTTTTTCTTTATTGGTTGATTTTGGCTTTTTTCTTTTCTTCACGGGCTTTTAAAAGCTCCAAGTCGCGTTCGGTGGCAATTTTGTTTAAGATGGTTTTAACCACATTGTCAATATCTTTGCCCTCAGAATAATCAGCCGGAAGCGCAAAGTTTACGCGGTCGTCACGTAAGAGATTAATCGCCTTGATTTTGCTGTGGCTGGATTTGGGTTTGTAAACGGCAATGGCATTACCATTGCGGTCTTTAACCATTTTCATGGAAGGAATATCGGTTAAGCCGTCGCCGAAGTAAATAATCCGGCGGAACGGAATGCGGCGTTGATTGTCAGGAGTAAACTCATTTACCAACTTGTCGTCAGTCTTTTTTAAGCCTTTGTTGATTTTGGATAAAAACTGCACTTTGGTTGAATAGTTGATAACGCGCGCCGGCCAAACCGGATAGCCTTCTTCATCAAAGGCAAAAGAGCAGCCGAACACGTCTTTAAAATATTTACGAATACTGCAACCTTCAATAATTTCTTCATAACCGGACGAGATAATGTAGTGCTCAACATCTAAATCAAGCTGTTTGCCATACGCATTAATGCGGTCAAACCAACTGGCAACGCCTTCAAAATATTCAATTAAAGCGCCGCAGCAAAATAAATTTTCACGAGTGAGCTTAATTTGCTTTTCACGGGCTATTTTGGTAAAATAGTACATACTGCCGGTTACCTGGTCGGCGCAGTTATCAACCGACCACTGGTTGGCTTTTTTCCAAAAAGTTTCAGGTTTCATACCAAGTTCAGGTATGAGCACATAGTCTTGCATATAAGTGGTGCTTAAAGTTTCATCAAAGTCATATACGAACGCCACTTTGGTTTTTTTCATTTTTTATTATCTCCTCTTGCATTTTGGAATTGTATACTATAAAACAAATAAGTTAAGATTCAACAAATTTTAAAAAAGGATTTGGATAAAATGGTTGCAACAACAATGGATCAATTAGTTTCTTTGTGCAAAAGACGCGGGTTTATTTTTCAAAACGCCGATATTTACGGCGGTATGCAGGGCGTTTATGATTACGGACCGCTCGGAGTTGAGCTTAAAAATAACTTAAAAGCCGCATGGTGGCGCGCAATGGTTTATGAGCGCGATGATGTTGAAGGCTTAGACGCCGCGATTTTGACGAATCGTAAAGTGCTTAAATATTCAGGTCATGAAGATACTTTTTCCGATCCGATGGTTGATTGCAAAAAATGCAAAGGTCGTTTCAGAGCCGATCATCTTAAAGATAACAAGTGCCCGAATTGCGGGTCGTGCGAATTAACCGAGCCGCGCCCGTTTAACCTGATGTTCAAAACTCAGGTCGGACCGGTTGAAAGCGATGAAAATTTGGCATATTTGCGTCCGGAAACGGCACAGGCTATTTTTACGCAGTTCAAAAACGTGCTTGACGCAACCTCGCGCAAACTTCCGTTCGGTATTGCGCAAATCGGAAAATCATTCCGCAACGAAATTACGCCGCGCAACTTTATTTTCCGCGTGCGTGAGTTTGAACAAGCAGAGCTTGAGTATTTTGTTGCCCCCGGCGAAGATGAAAAATGGCACGAAATTTGGAAAGAAGCCCGCATTAAATGGTGGGAAGAGCAGGGCTTAAAACGCGAGCACATGAATATTTACACCACTCCGAAAGAAGATTTGGCTCACTATGCCAAAGCTTGCTATGATATTGAATATCAATTTCCGCACGGTATGGAAGAGCTTGAAGGCGTGGCTAACCGCCGCGATTATGACTTGGGTAACCATACCAAAGGGCAAGATGAATTTGAGTTGGAGGCGCATTGCCATAAAAATCCGGATTCAACCACTAAACTTTGCGTACGAGATGAAGAGCACAACAAATGGATTATCCCGTTTGTGATTGAACCTTCAATGGGGGTTGACCGCGGCGTGCTTGCGGTTATGACCGAGGCTTATACCGAAGAAGATTTAGGCGATGGTAACATCCGCATTGTGTTAAAACTTAAAAAACATTTGGCGCCGATTAAGGTTGCGGTTATTCCGTTAAAGAAAAATAATGATGAAATTATGAATAAATGTCATGAAATTAAAAACAGCCTGTTAAAATTGGGTATCGGCCGCGTGGCTTTGGAGAATACCGGTAATATCGGCAAAGCGTATCGCCGTCATGATGAAATCGGCACGCCGCTTTGCATTACGGTTGATTTTGAAACATTGGAACAGTCACCGGCGTCGGTTACTATTCGTGACCGTGACACCATGGAACAACACCGCATTAATATTGCTGATTTGCCGAATTATTTGCGCGACTACTTTTTAAGTTAAGCGCATTATGCAAATATAAAAACAGCCGGATTTATCCGGCTGTTTTTGTGTGACGGTTTTTATTTATGGGGCAGATAAGCCGCCAATTTGGTTTTGAATTTTGCGCAGGCGTTCGGAAAAATTCCGCGTATGCCCCAATAAACCAAAGTTAAACCGACGACAATGTTTAATATGCTAAGTAGCATCGGCGGGAAGAATGAAGTTCCGAAATGTCCTAACAATACTACAAACGATAAAAACAGCGGTGAGGCTGCCAATATACCCAAAGCATATAAAACAGTTTGATGAATAGTGTATTTGGACTCAATGGTTTTAGAAGTAAACAGCGCCGTGTAGTTTACAATAGCGAGCGGGTTTAAGATGTTTACCAAAAACACGGTTAAAAATGAATTTTTGTATTGCCAAACCTCATGATTGATAACTTCATCGGTGTGGGTTGCCGCCATTAAACAAAATGAGATACCGAGTATCATGATGATAATACCGCTGACAATGCGGAACAAGTCATTTTTGGTATCGCATTTTTTAACCACTTTGGCAATGCCGATAATGGAAATGGTCATGTAAATGGCGGTAGCAAGCGTTGCCCCCCATACCGATAATAAAGCCGCCGGCAATGAAAGCACGGTGGCGTAATGGAACAGCAACAAGCAAACCGGTCCGACCGTGCCGACCTGTAAGGCCATGCCTAATTTAAAGCCGTCATAAAATGATGTATGTTTCATAAATTTATCCTCCTTAGTGCTTTATAACAGTGAATAGTTTATAAAAATTTAAATTTTTGCGGCTATTATCAGCTGATATAAGGAGAAAAGATATGAAACGCGTAGTTATATTAATGATGGATTCATTCGGTATCGGCGGGGCGCCCGATGCGGAAAAATTCGGCGATGTCGGCGCTAACACTTTTGCACATATCGCACAGGCGGTCGGCGGATTAAAAGTGCCGAATTTGTGCGCTTTGGGTTTAAATGTTGCCGGATTTGAAGCTTCCGGCGAACAGGCGCCGTGTGCCGGCGCGGTAAAAGTTGAGTTGCCTTCAAAATTCGGACACATGAAAGAAATCAGCCACGGCAAAGACACTACTTCCGGTCATTGGGAAATGGCGGGTGTGCCGGTGCTGTTTGATTGGGGATATTTTCCGAAAGAGTATCCGTCATTTCCGGCGGATATGATTGCTAAAATTGTTGAGCGCGGTAATATTGCCGGTATTTTGGGCAATGAGGCGGCTTCGGGTACGGAAATTATTGAGCGCTTGGGCGAAGAGCACATTAAAACCGGAAAACCGATTTTTTATACTTCGGCCGACAGTGTGTTGCAAATTGCCGCGCATGAAAAATATTTCGGTCTTAATCGGCTTTATGATTTATGCCAAATTGCGTTTGAAGAGGTTAAGCCGTATAATATTGCCCGTATTATCGCCCGTCCGTTTGAGGGCGAGCATAAAGGCGAGTTTAAACGTACCAAAAACAGACATGACTATTCACAAACACCGCCTTCCGACACTATTTTGGACGAGCTTAAAAATGCCGGCGGAACGGTGGTGTCGGTTGGTAAAATCCGTGATATTTACGCCGGATGCGGCATTAGCAAAGCGGTTAAAGCCAGCGGGTTGGAAGAATTGTGGAACGTTACGCTCGCAGAAGTTAAAAACGCGCCCGACAACAGCATTGTCTTTACCAACTTTGTTGATTTTGATATGACATGGGGACACCGGCGCGATGTTAAAGGCTATGCGGAAGGGCTTGAATATTTTGATTCTCGTTTGCCGGATTTAGCCGCTGTTTTGCAAGAGGGCGATTTGGTGTTTGTTACCGCCGACCATGGTTGCGACCCGACTTATAAAGGCACTGACCATACCCGCGAGCAAGTTCCGGTGTTAATGTTCGGGTATGGGGTAAAGCCGGAAAATATCGGACAGCGCCAAACTTATGCCGACATTGCGCAAACTATTGCAGAATACTTAAATTTACCGGCAACCAAATATGGTAAAAGCTTTTTATAAGGGGCAGACATGGATTTCAGATTACCGTTTTTTGATGAACGCAATGCCGCGATTGATACCATAATTATACATTGCAACGCTTTTACGGCGGAGCAGGCGGTGGAGTCGTTTCGGCAGGCGGAAGTTTCGGCACATTATTTAATCGGGACGGATGGCAAAGTTTATAATTTGGTTGATGACAATAAACGCGCTTGGCATGCCGGCAAAAGTTTTTGGCAGGGACGAGAAGGACTTAACCATAACTCAATCGGCATAGAGGTTTGTAATTTGACTTTAGGACAGTCGCCTTATAGTCAGCCGCAAATCAGGGCGGTGTTGAGGTTATGCAAAAAACTGATGAAAAAATATCATATCAAGCCGAAAAATGTGTTGGGGCATTCTGATGTTGCCCCGACTCGCAAGCCTGACCCCGGAATTTGCTTTCCGTGGCGCTATTTGGCAAGGCACGGCGTTGGGGTTTGGTATAATTTGCGCAATGCCGATAAGGTTACAGAGGTTGACGAACAAAAAATGCTGGCCTCCATCGGCTATGATGTGAGCAACTTGGCGGCGGCTAAATGGGCGTTTTGTCGGCATTGGCTGCCGGAGGTGGTGCCGAGCGATAATGACGTTATGCACTTGCTTAACAATCCGTATAATCCGCGGTTTGAGGCTGATGAACAACAATTTTTAGCGGTTTTAAGAGCGGTTTATCGGCAGTTTGGCAAAAAAGGTGAATAAATTTGCAAAATTTTGCATTTTATTGTTGATTTTGTCAAAAAACTGACATAAGATGGTCTTCTAAAATAAATTATTAAAAAATTATGGCAAATATGGGAAAAGAGAAAAAACATGAGAAAGCGGAAGAGTTCCGTGGTCAGATCGCCCTCCCTGTACAGCGAAATTCTGTTATCAGCGAGCTGCTTACCAAGTCAAATTATGACGAGTCTGACAAACTAAGGTTGAATATTCTGTTCCAGAAAAAAGCGTATCTGGAAGGATGTAAAGATAATTACAAGCTTCTTGTCGCCAGAGTTGCAACCCTTGGTGATGACAAGTTAGCTGAGAAAGCAACTGCCTTTATTAGGTAGTTTTGTTGTCTTTAGCCATATATTAATGATGGGAAGGTTACGAGTTGTGAAATTCGTAACCTTTTTTTTGTTGTTAAAAAGCAGATAAAATGCTTGTTAATAGGACAAAAATCGGTATAATCAGGGTATTAACAACTTTATTGAAAGGATATAAAATGACTAAAGTTATTACCATGATGCCGGTGCGTTTGGCGGCTACTCGTTTGCCGAATAAGCCTTTGCTTAACATTAACGGCAAAACCTTGGTGCAGCGTGTTTATGAAAACGTTGAAAAAGCCTTGGGCGGAAAAAGCGATATTGCGATTGCCGCCGGTGATCAGGCGATTGTTGATGAGTGCAACAAATTCGGGGCAACCGCTATTTTAACCGATCCGGCGCTGCCGAGCGGAACCGATCGTATTGCCGCCGCTTTAAAAGTGCTTGACCCTAAAGGTGAAAAGTATGACATTGTGGTTGACTTTCAGGGCGATAACTTAAACGTTGATCCGGCAGTTTGCCTGCCGCTTGTTGAAATGGTGCAAAAAACCGATTGCGATATTGCTACTTGCGGCATGATTATTAAAAATGAAGATGATAAAAATAATCCGAATGTGGTTAAAATCGTGATGGGATTGAAAGAAGGCGAAAAGGAAGCCCGTTGTTTGTACTTTACCCGCGCAACCGCTCCATATACACGCAACCCTGAAAAGTGTCCGAATCAGGATTTGTATCATCATATCGGTATTTATGTATTCAAAGCCGCTTCATTACAGAAAATGGTTTCATTGCCGACCGGTGTTTTGGAAAAACGCGAAGCTTTGGAACAATTGCGCGCACTTGAAAACGGCATGACCATTCGCGCTCGTTTGGTTGAAGATATCAGATTGGTTAAACAAGCTCCTGCCGATATTAATACTAAGGAAGATTTGGAAGCATCTTTGCCGTGGATTAAGGGGTAATCTTGCGTCTGGCGGGCACCTACTTGTAACTTTTTTTCTTATGTAGCGGTTTTGTACACCGCAAAAAAAAAGTTACGGCGTATCTGCCTCACCATCCGCAAGATTAATGAGATAGCGCCTGTGTATAATGGGCTCTTGCTTGCAAGTTTTTTCTTATGTAGCGGTTTTGTACACCGCAGAAAAAACTTGCAGCGCATTAGCCACATTCTCCGCAGGCTTTTTTGTGCCTGTTTCAGCGGGCAACTGCAAGATTAATTATCAATGTATAAAAGCCTTCCAAGCGGGAGGCTTTTATAAGTTTTAAAATCAGGCAATTTATACATGCCACTGAATGGTAAATCCGGTATTGGCGTTGCCTTTATGTTGGGTGCAGATGTTGTAAATGCTATCCAAATTTAGCTTGCGGATACAGTTGTTATCGGAACAATCTTTGTCACCGTAATAAATAGCGCGGATATTGCCGCTATCGTTAGCGCTGTAAGTTTGTAATGAAAAAAGTGAATCCGCATGCTCTTTGGCAACGGTTATAATGTTTTGGCAAATTGCTAAATTATCGGAACTTTGAGATGAAAGTTCGGGGTAGATATATATGGCATATACACTAACTGCGTAATCAGGATATACAAAGTATTCTTTATCAATTCTGATTCCATTGTTGAATACATCATAAATATAACGAGAACTGTTGTTTTTTACCATTTCGGTCGGGATTTCTCCCATTTTTATAAAATATGAAGTTATGTTATGACCGGTTCCGGCGGGAATTTTAATATTGTTAAATGATAATAAATTGCGGTCAACCGCGTTAAACACCGTGTTTAACTGTTCGGTTTGCTTGTTGAGTTTGTACTTCATCATCGCTTTAGAATAACCGGCAATCGCCCCGACGGACAGGACTCCGATGATAGCAAGCACGCCCAACATTTCCACCATACTTCTGCCATTTTCTGATTTCATAATAAAAATCTCCTCAAATTGTTACGTTTGAAAAGATTTTAGCTTGCGTTTTTTTTTTGCAATATTTACGAGTCCGTGCTGTGTATAAGTTGTATTTTTCACCACCCTGTCGGCGTTCCGCCGCCATTCTCCTCAGGATGGGAAGTTTTGTTATGCTGTTAATTTTATAAGTGCTAATACCGAAATTACATTCGGCTTAAAACGTCAAGCGCGCCTTGCAAAATGTAAGCGGCGGCGGAAGCGTCCAAAACTTTTTTGCGTTTGGCGCGCGACATATCGGCTTCTTTAATTAAAAAGCTTTCAACCGCCGATGAAGAGAGGCGTTCGTCCCAAAAGGCAAACGGAAGATTGGTTCGGGCATATACTTTATCGGCAAATTGACGCACCAGTTTGGCAATTTCGCCTTCTTGTCCGTTCATTTGCAACGGAAGACCATAAATTATGCCGCAAACTTCTTTTTCGGTGATGATTTTTTTTATTTCCGCCATATCTTGTTCAAAAGTGCGGCGGTAAATTATTTTTTGCGGCGTGGCAATGGTGCGCATCAAGTCAGATACGGCAACGCCTAAGCGTTTTTCGCCGTAATCAAACCCTAAAAGCGCTTTGTAAGGCTTTAATTGCTGTTTAAATTCCGTAAAATCCATATTTGCCTTAAACAAAAAGGCTTCCCGTTAAACTGAAAGCCTTGGTTTTGATGGTAGCGAGGGGGAGATTCGAACTCTCGACACAAGGATTATGATTCCTCTGCTCTAACCAACTGAGCTACCCCGCCATTTAATTCGTGTTCTTTAATAACCGTAAACAAACGCGTTGTCAATAAAAAAATCTCATAAAAAATATTTTTTTAGTAAAAAAAGTAAAATAAGTGGAAAGAGCGGCGGCAAATGTTGACAGATACGTAAATACCTGTAACATACAAGCATATTTTGATATACGGAGTTTGAAATGCTGAGTTATGTAAAAAAACACCCGCTGATTTGCTTTTTAACGCTTCATTTTTTGGTGTGGACGTTGCTGCCGCTGCTGCGTTACAGTCTGCCGATGGATAGTATTGAAGCCGTAGTGTGGGGGCAATATTGCGATTTCGGGACTAACAAACATCCGCCGCTTTCAGGCTTTTTAGCCTATTGGTTCTATGCTTTGGGCGGCGGTCGGCATATTATGATTTACGCCTTAAGTCAGGTTTGTGTGCTACTAGGTTTTGTTTATATTTATAAACTTGCCTGCAACTTTTTGAGCAAAGAAAAGGCGGTTTTGGCGGTAATGCTGTTAGAAGGCGTTATTTATTACGGATTCAGCGCTCCGGAATATAATGTTAATGTGGTATCTCTGGCGCTGTGGCCGATGACGGTTTATTATTTTTATAAGGCTCTGCGCGGCGGAAAAAATTACGACTGGATTTTTACCGGATTGTTTGCCGGCTTAAATTTGTTAAACAAATATGTAAGCGGAGTTTTGCTCCTTGCCATGTTGATTTATATGTTGGTTGATAAATCCGCCCGCCGCAAGTTTTTAACATTCGGTCCGTATTTGACGGCGACAGTTGCAATTGCAGTTGTTGCTCCGCATATTTATTGGCTGTGGCAACATGACTTTTTTGTGATAAGTTACTTTTTGGGGCGGGGCGAAAGCGCCGGATTTGCAAGCTTTCCGCTTTTGAGGCATATTGTTTATCCGCTTAAATTTTTGGCGGCGCAAGCGGTGTTCGGGCTTGGCGCGTTGCTGATTTATTTTATTGCAACTCGCAAAGCAGAAAAAGAAGCCGTTGCCGTTTCGGCAGATGATAAACTCTTTTTACAAATTTTGGGTTTGGCGCCGCTCCTGATTATGCTTGCGGTGAGCATGCTCGGCGGCATTAAATTTAAGAGCATGTGGGGTTTTCCGCTGTGGTATATGGGCGGCATTATGCTGTTTGCCTTTTTTCCGCGCTATATTACCGAAAATGTTAAACGCAGATTGTTTGTCGGTGTTTACATAATTATGCTGTTAATGGCAACGGCGCTTGCCTGTGTTTATACTTTTAACAAAAGCGATAAATTGCACTTAAACGCGCCGGAATATGCTTTGACAATGGAAAATTTATGGCGTCAGAATGCCGACGGTAAACCGTTTAAGTATGTTGCCGGCGATGTTTGGTGGACGGATAATGTTGCTTTATACGCGCCGTCGGTGCCAAAACCGGTTATTTGGGGCGATATTGCCAAAAACCCGTGGTTTGATGAGGCTGATTTTAATGCTTCCGGCGCATTGGTGTTGGCAACCGGCAAAGAAGAATATAACGGACTTAAAAAAGTGCTTGATAATTTATCGGAACCGCAAATAATTGAGGTTGACTGTAAAAATCCTGTCGGTAAAATTAAACGTAAAACTATTTATTACGGATTTTATAATTTGTAACGGAAGAAAAATATGAAACAAGTTAGTATTGTTATTTCAGCTTATAATGAAGAGGGTAATGTCGCTGAACTTTATAAACAGCTGAATAAAGAACTGAAAAAAGTTAAAAACGCAGAGTTTGAAATGCTGTTTGTTGATGACGGCAGCAAGGATAAAACCTTAGCGGAAGTTAAAAAGCTTCAGACCAAAGACGCCAGAGTTAAAATTGTGCAGCTGAAGCGTAATTTCGGGCATGAAATTGCCATGACCGCCGGTATGGATTATGCCAAAGGCGACGCGGTGATTTTTATGGATGCGGATTTGCAACACCCGCCGGTTTATATTCCGCAAATGGTTGAGGCCTGGCAGAACGGCTCGGAAATTGTGTTGACCAAGCGCGTTGACAATGTGGCGACTTCGCGCTTTTACAAGTTTTGCGCTAAAACTTTTTATTGGCTCTTAAACTGTCTTTCGGAAACCAAAATTCCGGAAAGTATGCCTGATTTCAGATTGATTGACCGTAAATATGTTGATTTTTTGAAGGGCTTTAATGAACAAGACCGCTTGTTCAGAGGTCTGCTCAGTTGGATTATGCCCAATGACAAAGTTACCGTAATTGACTTTGTGGCGCCGGAGCGCTTCAGCGGGCATACCAAATATAACTTTATTAAAAGTCTGCAACTGGCGATTAACAGTATTACGCAATTTTCAGTGCGGCCGCTGCACTTTGCAACTTATTTAGGCTTGGCAGGCGGCACGCTTTCAATGCTGCTCGGGGTTTATGTGATTATTGAGCGCTATATCCGCCATAACCCGACTCCGGGGTATGCAACCATTGTGGCGGCGGTCGGGTTTATCGGCGCCGTGCAGCTTGTAACGCTTGGCATTATCGGCGAGTATATCGGCAAAATTCACATGGAAGTTAAAAAACGTCCGCTCTATTTGGCTGATTTTATTGAAGAAAAATCTAATGAGCAAAAGGCTGACAAATAATGGAAAATAAAATTATTTTCAATGCTGATGATTTTGGCATCAGCCGCGGGGTTAATCAGGCGATTTCAGAAGCGGCGCGCGACGGGATTTTAAATTCGGCGAGCGTAATGGTTAATCAAAAATATGCGGCGGAAGCGGTGGCAATTAAACAAGAATTGCCTAATTTGGAGCTCGGGTTGCATGTTAATTTGACCAATGAATATCCGGCGGCGGATGCGCATGAGCTTCCGCTGTTGGTAGGGCGCGACCATAAATTTAAGAACGGATTTGTAAAATTAATGTTGCTTTCGTTTTTTAAGACCAAAGCCTTTAAAGAGCAGGTTTATAAAGAAGTTGAAGCACAAATATTAAAAGCAAAAGCGCTTGGAATTGATATCAAACATATTGACAGTCATCGCCACGTGCATATGATTCCGGCGGTGTTTTCAGTGTTTAAGGAACTGATGCAAAAATATAATATTCCGCGGGTTCGCACCATTAAAGAATGCGGACTTTTAACGGTGCAGGATAATAAATCGCGCGGGTGGTTGCTTGACGGGGCGCTGATAAAATATTATCTGCTGCGCTTTTTTGATATAATTAACGGGTATCCGTCAAAAACTTATTTTTATACCATGCTTTACACCTGCAAGCTTTCACGCGATAAGTTTGCGCATGTTTCGGTGCCGAAGGGTTATGACAGCGTTGAAATTATGATTCATCCCGGATTGCCGGAAATTGATTATTCGTACCCTGAAGACGTGTTTGATGAAAATATACTCTCATCTTGGCGCAAGGCGGAACTTGATACCTTAATGGATAAAGAACTGTTGCAAAATTTTGAGTTTAACGCCGAATATCCGCTGATTATCAGGTGGTATAAAAAGCTTGAGGATTTGTGGTTTAAGATTAATCAAAAAATCAGATTTTTGTTGGTGGGCGGTTTTAACACCGTGTTTGCATACGGCGTGTTTGCATTTTTGGTTGCTTTAATCAGACTGCCGTATTTGTTGGCGTTGATTGTGCAGTATATTATTACCGTTAATGTTTCAATCTTTACCATGCGCTATTATGTGTTCCGCAGCGTCGGCAATGTTTGGGCGGAGTATTGCAAAGCTTGGAGCGTTTATATCGGTATGTTTATCTTTAACAGCGTGGCGCTTGCTTTTTTGGTGGAAGTTTGCAAAATACGCGAGCTGTGGGCGCAGGGAATTTATTTGGTTGTGTCAACCATAATTACCTACCTGTTGCATAAATATTTTTCTTTTTATAAAAAAATTAAAGAAAAATAAAGCAATAAGAGTCTATTTTATAACCTATAATGTGTAAATTGAATGCGGGATAACGATATGAAAATTATCAAACCGATTGTCGGTATTTCAAAAATAATTGATAATTATGATGTTGTGGTTTGCGGCTTAAACGGTGTGTTATATGACGGCGAGCATGTTAAACAAGATGCGGTTGATGCTCTGATGAAATGCGCCGCAAACGGCAAAAAAACGGTGATTGTAACCAACTCATCGCTCAGAGTTGCGGAAATATGCGATATTCTTTCCGGCGGAAAGCTCGGCGAATTGAACTATCTTTCAGCGGTGGTTTCAGCCGGCGAAGTTTTGCACTATTGCTTAAAAAATCCGCAACATTTCGGACTTTCAGGCAACAGATATTATAATTTGGGCAATCGGGCGGCGGAAGGCGTGTTTGCCGGACTTGATTATATTAAAGTTGTGCGCCCGGATGACGCTGATTTTGCGTTTATCGGCATGCCCGATAAAGAAACTGACACATTAGACGATTATGCCCGCGCTTTGGAGCATTGCTTTGCACTCGGTTTGCCGTTGGTGGCGGCCGGCAATGATGTTTCAACTTATTATAACGGGCAAATAAGCCTCGGAAGCGGCGCCGTTGCCGAACAATATGCGGTAATGGGCGGCGTGATTTATACAATCGGTAAACCGGCGCCTGATTTTGTTAAGTACGCGCTTGAAGGGGTTGTTAAGCCGGAATCTAAGGTTTTGTTTATCGGCGACGGTTTTGCCACCGATATAAAATCTGCCAATTTGTATAATGCCGACGCGGTTTTGATTTCAAAGGGAATTCATGTTAATTATTTGGGCGAGGGGTATATTCCCGATGTTGAAAAAGCCCGTAATCTGGCAATGAATTTTGACGTTTATCCTGATTATGTTGTTTCCGGTTTACGGTGGTAATTTTGCGGAGTGAAAATAATGCAAATTAAGCGCTATGTAATTTTGTTTTTGGCAGCGGTTTTGATTGTGAAAGTGCTTAATTTTAAGTTGGTTGATTACACTACGCCTGATTTTAAAAAACAATGCGCGCCGATGCAAACGGAAGAATTTTTAACCGCGTATGAACTGAAGTCTTTTTTGCCGGTATGGTCGGAGTATGTTCGCTCGGGTGAAAAAAACGATGTTTCGGATAAAATTTCGTTGCTTTCGGGCAATATTGAAGAAAGTTTGCCGCTGAATGTTAAAATTTGGCTCAGCCGCCGTTGTTGGGAAGGCGCTCGCTTTTTTTATGTTGAACAACGTTTGCAGGCGGTGATTAATACCGTGCGATTGAAAAAACATACTGACGGGGTTAAGCAAGTTTTGACCGATTTACTGCAAGCCGAAACCGATAAAGCTAAAATAGCGGACTATAAAGATATGATAGCTTTGCAAGATGAAATTGTTAATATTGAAAACGTCAGCGATGACGAAGTTGCTTTGGTGAACGGTCATGAAGACGAACTGGCCGATGTTTTAAGCGGAAAAATTCCATATAAATCTAAAAAATAATCAATTTTTTAAAAGAGTCACAAAATTTTGGCAAAAAAATTTCAGTTTGTGAATCTTGTTAATAAAATTATAACTATCTTCATATACCTTGATACTGTTCATGCAAAATAAAATAAAGGTAGAAACAATGGTTAAATTAGAAACTATAAAAACTAAAAGTATAATTAACACCATTATTAATGACGATAGTATAAAGATTATGAACGCAATGGAGGAAAATTCCGTAGATTTGATTTTTGCCGATCCTCCGTATAATTTACAATTAGGCGACAGACTCACCAGACCGGATAATACTAATGTTTCCGGTGTTTATGAAGAATGGGACAGTTTTGAAAGTTTGGCTGCGTATGATGCCTATACCCGTGAATGGCTCACGGCGGCTAAGCGTGTTTTGAAAGATGACGGCAGTATTTGGGTCATCGGCTCATATCACAATATTTTCAGAGTAGGCTCAATTTTACAAGATTTGGGTTTTTGGATTTTAAATGACATTATTTGGAATAAAGTGAATCCGATGCCTAATTTTAAAGGAACTCGTTTTACCAATGCTCATGAAACTTTAATTTGGGCGGTTAAAAATCCGAAGGCGAAATATACATTTAATTATGAGGCGATGAAAGCCCTTAATGAAGATACGCAAATGCGCTCAACATGGGAAATTCCGCTTTGCACCGGCAAGGAAAGATTGAAGGGCGAAGACGGCAATAAGTTGCACCCGACACAAAAGCCTGAAGCTTTGCTGTACCGTGTAATTATGGCATCGTCAAAAGTAGGCGATGTGGTGCTTGATCCGTTTTTCGGCACCGGAACCACCGGCGCGGTTGCCAAGCGTTTGGGGCGTAATTTTATCGGAATTGAAAAAGATAAAGCTTATGTCGCCGGAGCACAAAAACGTATTGATGAAGTTGCTCCGATTGAGGCGGAAGGCGCATTGGAATACAGCTGCAAACGCAAACAGCCGCGTATTCCGTTCGGCACGGTGGTGGAGCGAGGATTGCTTACGCCCGGAACCGTTTTATATGATAGCGCCCGCAAGCATAAAGCCGTAATTCGCTCTGACGGAACCATTAAAGGCGAGGACGTTGAAGGTTCAATCCATCAGGTGGGAGCATCGGCGCAAAATACCGCGGCTTGTAATGGTTGGGTTTATTGGTATTATGAAGATGATAATCATGAGCTGATTTGTATTGATGAGCTTCGGCGCGCGGTCAGAGATGAAATTTACGGAGCTGAGTAATAAATGCATAATAACAAGGCGATAACCGCAAAACACAATTACCTGCCGCAGCGTACCGATTATGCCGCGGCAGGTCATTATGCGGCAATTGATTTGGGAACAAATTCTTGCCGGTTGGTTATTGCCACGCCGACGCCGACTTCGTTTCATGTGGTGGAAACTTTTTCAAAAATTACACGCTTGGGTGAGGGTATTATTAACGATAATGCTCTTTCACGCGATGCAATCCGCCGCACGGTTACCGCGCTTAAAGTTTGTCGCGGAGTTATTGATGAATATTCACCGATTATAAACTCGCGCTTTGTGGCAACGGCGGCGTGTCGGCGCGCTAAAAACTGTCAGGATTTTGTTGATTTGGTTAAGCGTGAAACCGGAATTAATTTGGAAGTTATTTCTTCAAAAGAAGAATCGCGTTTGGCGGTGGTGGGGTGCGTTCCGCTACTTAACCGCAATATTAAGCGTATGCTGGTTTTTGACATCGGCGGCGGCTCAACCGAAATCAGTTTGGCGCGCATCAGCGAGAGCGGTAAAACCTTTATTGAAGGATTTGTTTCATTGCCGTACGGGGTGGTTACCATTTCCGAGGCGTTTCCTAAGCAGGATATGACTAAACTTGCCTATAATACCATTATGGAGCGCACGCAAGGATTGCTTAAAGATTTTGATGAAAAATTCGGTATTTTTGAAGGAATTAAAAATCAGGAAATACAGGTTATCGGAACTTCCGGCACGGTTACCGTTTTGGGCGCGGTGCATCTTAATTTAACCCGCTATAATCGCTCGGCGGTTGATGGAATTTCCATCTCGGGGCCGGATATTATGAAGGTTATTACCAAAATTAAAAATATGGGCGATGAAGGGCGGCGCAAAAATCCGTGTATCGGCCCGCTGAAATCCGACTTGACAATTTCAGGCTGCGCAATTATTGAAGCTTTAATGACTTATTGGCCTATTTCAGAAATTACGGTTGCCGACCGCGGTATTCGCGAGGGAATTTTGCTTGATATGATGCACCATGAGCGCAAGCATAAAAACAACAATTATAAACATCGCGGGCGGCGTTTTTATCATAGAGGGAAAAAGTATGGCAAAAAGAAATCTGGCGGCGATTGATTTGGGCACCAACTCTTGCCGATTGATGATTGCTGACGCGCAAGGCAAAGAGTTGTTTGCCACTTCCATAGCCACTAAATTGGGCGAGGGCATGTATGCAAAAATGCGTTTTACTGATGCCGCAGTTGAACGCGGATTAAATGCGTTTGCAGAATATGCCGAGATAATGAAACAATATAATGTGGGCAAGTATCGGGCGATTGCAACCGCCTCATGCCGCATGGCAGGCAATGGAGCCGATTTTGTAAAAAAAGTTGAGCAAAACTGCGGCATAAAAATTGATGTTATTGACGGTGGCGAAGAAGCGCTTTTGAACTTAAAAGGCGCGGTGCTGAATGCGCCGAAAACGGCAGAATATGTGGTGGTTTATGATTTGGGCGGCGGCTCAACCGAAATTACGTTGGCAAAGCTGAAGCCAGAGCTTGAAATTGTGCACACCGTATCGGTTCCGTGGGGAGCGCGTAATTCTGCCGAGGCTTTTGGTTTGGCGGAATATAATGAGGTAAACGCGCAAAAACTGGCAATGGAAACAGCCGGATATGTTGCGGATTTTAATAAAAAGTCGGAACTTGAAAAGTATGCGGACAAAGCTTGCCTGATTGCCACTTCAAGCACTCCGCTCAGATTGGTTTCAATGGCAAAAAAGTGGGGAGAACATAATCGCAACCGCGCCGACGGCGTGCAAGTTACGGTAAAAGAGCTTGATAAACAAATTGCCAAGGTATGGCAAATGCCGCTCACGGAAAAAGAAAATTCGCCTTATATCGGAAAGGACAGAGCGGCGATTTTTAACGCCGGCTGCGTAATTTTTAAAACGATTTATGACAATTTGAAATTTGATAAGCTGACGGCGTCATTAAAAAGCGCTCGTCACGCAATTATTGAGGAGCTGGTAAACAATGGCTAAACTGACACATTCGGCAAAACTTGTGCGCGGACGAAAGACCTTAACAGTTCACGTTAAAACGGCAAAATATCACAAACCATCGTCTAATCGTTGGCTGGAGCGGCAGCTTAATGACCCGTATGTGGCGGAATCTAAACGCTTGGGGTATCGCTCGCGGGCGGCGTTTAAGCTTATTCAGCTTGATGAAAAATATCGGTTTTTAGGCAAGGGCAAAACCATTGTTGATTTGGGCTGCGCTCCCGGCGGTTGGACACAGGTTGCGGTTGAACGCAACAAAGGTAGCGGGCAGGTGGTCGGCATTGATATTTTGGAAACGCAGCCGGTTGCGGGCGCAACGCTGATTTGTCAGGATTTTACCACGGAAGATGCACCGGATAAGTTAAAGGCTCTTTTGAACGGACCGGCGGATATTGTAATGAGCGATATGGCAGCCAACACAACCGGACATCAGCAAACTGACCATTTGCGCACCATCGGCTTGGTGGAAGCGGCATACGCCTTTGCCAAAGAAGTTTTAGCTGAGGGCGGAATTTTTATCGCTAAAGTGTTTCAGGGCGGGGCGGAAGGCACTTTGCTTGCCGATATGAAGAAAAATTTTGCCAAAGTTTCGCATTTTAAACCTGACGCAAGCCGGCAAGGCTCGCCGGAAACGTACGTTATTGCGCAAAATTTTAAGAAAGCGGCTAAGGTTTAGAATAAAACTTGACAAAAAAGTCAAAAGATGTATAATGTGCTTGTTCAAAGAATTATTAACATCTAAAACACACGATATTATGAAGAAAATCATCAGGATTGAAATTGACCAATATTTTCCGGAATGTTGGGATGTCTTGTCGGCTAAAAATGTAGCCTTGACGTTTGGCAATCAGTTGATGGCAGACAAAGATCATTACGTTAAGATTATCGGGCGCGGCGCTTGGTCTAAGCTTTGCTGGAAATCAGCACTGGAAGAGGCGCAAAGTTACCAACTCGTTAATCAAAATGCGTTCTGCTTCACGGCTGTTCTGCATAGGCAAGATGAAGCTGTAAATCTGTCGCTGCTGAAGTATCAGAGACTATATCGTTTGATTTACGTGCCATTTAGGCAGTATGTCTATCTGGTGGACGAGCGATTGGTTCATGATGAGCCGGTAGCAAATTTGGCTTATGCGCTTGGCTTTTCCAAGATTAAGACTGAAAGCTTTATGGTTGAAAACAACTACATTGCTTCGGCAGTCAGGAACTTCAAAGTTACTCGTCGCGGTAGCTTGGTGGCATTTAAGGACGTTCTCTACTATTCAGAAAACGGTACGACTTTCAGCAAAGAGTTTCCTGCAATGTATTTTGCAGAAAACAGCATCATGAGTGCTTATTTGCAGGAAGAAAACAAAAAGTTGAACCATGAGGAAGAGCAACAGTAATTCCTCTTAAAACCAAGAAACATGAAAAAGAAATTTTGCGGTTTTGCTGTTGACGTAAACAAGCTTGAGGGGCTTAATCTGATAACCCCGAGGTTTTTGGCTGAAAATATGCTGAATAACTTTCGTTATACGGCTGATGACGGTCAGGAATACAAAGTGGAACCTATGCCGTACACAACAAAGTTGTTGCGGATACAGACGTTACCTGCCTACAGGCCTTTTATGGACGAGGCAGGGCTTGATAATGGTTCAGTAGCCATCTCATTCAGAGCCCGGTTGGTTGGCGCAAAGGATGTGCCGGAGGCAGACAAGCTGTTGTTGCTGTATCAGCCGTTCAGGCAAGTGGCATTCGTGTTGCACCAGGATTTGGTTGCGACAACTGTGCTTCTGGATTTCATGACCAAGGAAGATTACGATTCGGCGAGCTTGATGTACTTCAAGCGTCCTGAGAGCGCAAAACCGAAACAGTCATGGTTGGGCAAACTCTTCAGACGCAAGACTGAAGAATGGGTTTACAAAGTTACGCCGGAAGGACTGAAGCTTGACGTTATAACACAAACGTAAAGCTGAATATGAGAATTAAAGAGGAGAGTAAAATCTCCTCTTTTTTTGTTGCCTTATCGTTAAAATTTTGTATAGTTCAAACAGAGAGGTTAAAATGCAAATCAGTGCCAGATATCAGGCGGTTTATGAGCTGCTTGTTGAAATTTTTAAAGACGAAAAACCCGCAGATAATATTATAAATGACTATTTACGGCGGCGCAAATATATCGGAAGTAAAGACAGGCGCTTTATAACGGATACGGTGTGGAATATTATCAGGCGCCGCATGCGGCTTGAGTTTGAGGCGGGGAGTAAAACTCCGCGTATGGTTTTGCTTTGCTATTTGCAAGATGAAGATTTAGATATTGCCGCCGATGGTTCGCAATATGGCTTGGCATCGGTTACCAAAGATGAAAAAGCGCAACTCAAAAATTTAAATTCTGACGTTTACCCTGATTATGTGGCGCTAGAATGTCCGGAATGGTTGTATCAAAAAATTAATAACCGCGCTTTGCTCACGGCGTTGCAGCACTCGGCGCCGGTTGACTTGCGGGTTAATATGGCGGAGCGGAACGAGGTTAAAAGCAGGCTTAAAAATGAAGGGCTGTTTTTTGCCAATACCCCGTATTCGCCGCTCGGGCTGCGCTCAGAAGAGCGGGTTAATTTGAACAACTGCATTGCTTATCAGGAAGGCTTGTGCGAAGTGCAAGATGAGGCTTCGCAGTTGGCGGCAATATTGTGTGATGTTTCAGCCGATGACAAAGTTATAGATTATTGCGCCGGCGCCGGCGGAAAAAGTTTGGCGATTGCCGCAATTAATCGTAATGAGGGGCAAATTTTGGCGCATGATTATGACTGGAACCGCATGGATGCCATTAAAGACCGCGCGCAAAGGCTCGGAATCCGCAATATAAAGCTGGTGCGAGAAGTGGAAGATTCTGACTTTGACCGCTTTATTATTGACGCGCCGTGTTCAGGTACCGGAACATGGCGTCGTTCGCCCGATGCAAAATTCAGGCTTACTCCCGAACGGCTTGCTGTTTTAAATCAAACGCAGGCGGAGATTTTGGAAACGGCTTATAAACACACCAAAACGGGCGGTAAAATTATTTACATTACCTGCTCGGTTCTGCCTGATGAAAACGAAAATATGGTGCTTAATTTTGTGGCTAAACATGCGGATATTAAGTTTGTTGAGCACAATAAGCTATGGCAGAAAAAGCTTGATATGCCGTTTCCGTTTACGGAAAGCAGGTTTATAAAATTGGCGCCGCATACAACCGGTACCGACGGGTTTTTCTTTTGCATGATGCAAAAGGACGAGTGATTTATTGCTTCCACAAAACATAAAGTATGCAAGCGCGTTCATTGCAAGCGTCGCATAGGTTGGCGGCTTTGTTTAAATCAAGGTCACGCAAACATTCTTTTGAGGCAGAACAATAGGCATCGCCATACAAATGGCCGATATACGTTCCATCTGCAGAACTTGTATCGTTAAATGATTTATAAGTTTCGACCAACCATAAATTGGCAGCGTTTTCTTTGGCGGCAATTACTATGTTACGGCATATTTCCGCGCCTTGTGCCGAGGGAGGAGTGCGGAACCCTATACCGCCGAATGACTTGCTTGGCGCTTGAAAATTATAATAATATATCCAAGTATCACCTTTAAACCACTTGTCTTGTAATATATTATTGCGGATATATTCTATGCCATCGGGTAATAAATTAAGTTTGTATAAAAGTTTGCCGTAATGAGTGAGATACTCAGTATGTTGCAATTTGTCTTTAATTGAGAGCACGTTATTAATCAACATATTAACCGCCTCAGCATGCTGATTTAGCTTGTACTTCATCATTGCCTTGGAGTATCCGGCAATGGCACCGACCGACAGAACCCCGATGATTGCCAGCACGCCAAGCATTTCGACCATACTTCTTCCGGTGCTTGCGTCTGGCGGGCACCTACTTGCAACTTTTTTCATTATGTACCTTTTAGTGTACACCGCAGAAAAAAGTTGCGTCGTATCTGCCTCGCCATCCGCAAGCTTAGCTAATATATTTTGAATAAACATCAGAAAATCTCCTCAAATTGTTAAATTAAAGAAGATTTTACTCCGCGTTTTTTTTTGCAATATTTACGAGTCCGCGCTGTGCATAAGTTGTAATAAGCGAGTGTTTATTTTTTAGTTTTATTATATCCTTTTCAGAAGGAGGACTGATTATGAAATTATCCGCTAAAATTACATCATGGCAAAAAACCGGAAATGTTTGCCTTTCCAAGCCTTAAAACGGCAGTTTGCGGTGAGAAATTAAGCGATGATTATAAACCGGAGCGAGAGGCTGTATTAAACTCAATTAAAATTATGATGATGCAAAAGCAAGCAACCGGTTTAACTACCGAAGATATGCGCGAAGTGGCAGATAAAATCGACTGGCTTTATAACGAAGAAAACGGTTGTTTATATAAAGATAAGGAAACCCTCCGCCGCCACAATGAATATATCAAACAGTATAATAAGGATTCCAGAATGGTTAATTTTACAGATATAGTTAATTTTAAGTATAACGAGCCGGAGGTCGACAAAGACATAAAACAAATGCTTGAAACTGGCGAATTTCATCCGGCTTACGCCGATGTAGTGCGAGAATTTTTAGCTCCGGAAATTGCAAATTGTAAAAAGTCCGTTGATGACAACACTCACCATCTGCAAGTGCATATTCACGGTCCGATGTGCGAAGATGCTTTAACCCGCACACCTCAAGAACTTAATCCGGAATTGGATTGGTTAGGCTTTAATGAAGAAAAACGTAAATTCTGGTACGATTATTTCGTGCATCCGAAATTCGGTCGGCAAAAAGCACCTCCTTTATCAATTTTGCAGAACGGCGATAAAAAATTGATTATGTATCCGTTTGGCTTATCGAGAGATGCTTTCTACAGCGTTTATACCGAAATTCACGAGCTGACGCATGGTATGCAAGCTAAATATGATGCGGAGCCTAAAGAAGATGAGTATCTTAAAGAGCATTATGAACTTTTGTATCAGGGAAAATCTCGTGACGAGGCAAAAGCTATTCAGGAGGCTGAAAATCCGCACTTAAAAGATTATACGCATTATGGTCGGTGCATCAGCGAAATGCAGGCAAATTCAGCGGCAACGACATATATGATGCTTAAAGCGGTGGAAACCGGCGATAAAGACTTGATAACCAAAGTTGAAAAACGTTTGCTTAATGAATCGGCTTCCATGTCCGGTGCCTTAATGAATGAGCGTTTAGGTTTGGCATATTTTGAATATCCGGCAACAAAAAAGATTATTGAAGAAGTTAAACAAGGTAAATGTGCACACTTATTAAACGAAGACGGCTTATTAAACTGGTCGGAACTTTATAAATATACTAAAGATAAGGTTGCCGAAATGGGCTATAGTAAAGAAGATATGAATGAGTCGCTTAATACGGCTAAAATGCTGAAAGAAATCAGAGCAAAGTATCCAGACAGCAAAGAAGAATTTTTATCTGCCGTAGAAAAAGAAGCCATGAATATGCCGCATCCGCACAATAAAATATTTAGCCAATTTGTTGAGGCGCAACGTGACCACACACCGGATTCTTCTCAGAATTTGCATCGATTTTATGATTATTTGGGCGTAAAAGATAATCGAGAAGCCTTGCTTCAGAAAGCAGACAGTAAAAATGTACCAAATATTGAGGAATATCGTCAGATATATGCCAAGAGCAAATTATTGCAACAAAAAATGCAAGTGCAGCTTATAAACAAAGTCCGTTAATTTCTCTATTTATGAATAAAGAGCTATTGCTTGTATTTTGCTTGTCTTTTTTATAGTTTTGAAAATTTTCCTGATGCAATCTTTGCACTTGTTCAGCATTGATTTTAATTAAACCAACTTTAGCAATATGCAACGGATTATCAGATTGTAACAGCCGTCTGCACACCTCTAACGAAACAACACTGCATACGCCTTTTTCGCGGCAAATTGGCTTATCATTTTGAAAAGTGGTTATTTGCATACCGGTCTCGCTGAATTTATTTTTCAAATATTCGAGAGTCATATTGACTTCTTTTGAAAAATCAAGATTGCCGCCGTCTCGTTTGGCGTGTTGTTCTAAAATCATAATATTCATCGCATTGTTTTTTCTGTCTGCCTCAATACATAAAGCAACGCCATGAGACTCTTTATCAGAAGAATAAATTGTTAACGGTGCAACAAATTTTTGCAACACATCATTTTTATCTCCCATTACGGCAGATAAAATAACCGAAACGTCAGCAAACCACCAAAACCAACAACAATGTCGGAAGAGAATAAACTGTATCTGTGCATAAGTTGTAATAAGCGAGTGTTTATTTTTTAGTTTTATTATATCCTTTTCAGAAGGAGGACTGATTATGAAATTATCCGCTAAAATTACATCATGGCAAAATGCCGGTATTATCACGGCTCAACAAGGGGCTGATATTTTGGATTTTGAAAAAGGCAAAACAAAACCATACGCACTATATGGTTTTGAGGCTTTGGCAATGTTTTGTCTTGGAATGGGCATTATTTCCGTTATTGCCGCAAACTGGGAATATATTCCGGCAGTATTGAAACTTGTTGTTGATTTTGCTTTGCTTAGCGGTGTTGCCGGTTTGATGTATTATGCCGATTACAAAAAATGGGACATTCGTTTTGAGGCCTTTTTGTGTTTGTTTATAATTTTGGTGTTAGCTTCAATCGGGTTAATCGCGCAGGTTTATCAGATTCAGTCTAATAGTCCGATTGCGTATTTGTTATGGTCGGCGCTTGTGTTTCCGCTCTTGTTTGTTACTAAAAGAATGCCGCTGCCGATGGTAATGCTTCCGGTGTTTGCTTGGTCGTTAGCAGCTTATGCCTTTACCAATGAAACAATTTATGCCGTGATTAATATTATATCAAAAGCTTGGAGATGCTCAGTACCGTTGTTATGCTCTTTTGTAGGTTTGGTGCTTTGGCAAGTGCTTAATTTGGCCGTTAAAGATAAGGCTGTTGCTTGCAAAAAGGCGTTTAATTTTTGGTTGATTGTCGGTGTGGCGGTTTTGGCAGTTGTTCTTGATTTTGATCGCTTTTTATTAGTTTTTCCAGAGCCATCGGAAACCGGCAGATTTTTGTTCACTTTATTGTTTTCAGCGGCGGCAGGTTTAACCGCAATATCGGCTTATTTAGGCTATATCAGCGGTAAAAAGTTTTTGATTCCGTATATTATGTTGCTGTTATTGGTTGGCGGGGTGTATCACTTAGGAGCGTTGCTCAGCTTTTTGATACTGGGCGGAGTTGCTCTTTATGCTCTGCGCAACAAAAATATTAAAGCGCTTAACATTGCGTTGGCGTTAACGGCGGTTCGTATATTTATTTTATACATTAATATATTCGGCACATTGCTTTTAAATGGTGTGGGCTTGATTTTAACCGGTTTGTTGATATTGGCATTGATTAAAGCTTGCTTAAAATTAAGCAAATATCTGAAGGAGAAAAAATAAAATGATAAAATATAAGTTGGCTTTTTTTCTGGCATTACCGATAATTTGTTTGCTCGGGTGGGTTTTGATTATTCAGGCGGAGCTTTATTCTGAAAACACGGTTAAGGTTACCATGCGGGGTTTTGATCCTTTTGATTTGGTATCGGGGCGCTATTTGTCTTTACGACCGGATTGGAGCAATACCGATTGTTCTCAGTTTAAGGACAAACGGTGTCCGACTGAGCTGTTCAGCTACACTTACCGCTATTATTTGCCGGAAGCCGCTGCTCCGGATGCGGAAAAATACATTAATTGTGATAAAGCTAAAGTTGAAATGATTTTTGTATGGCGCGGTAATGCCAAACCTTTGGTTAAAACCTTGCTGATTGATGATAAACCGTGGCAAGAATGGCAGCACAGCGCCAACAAATGGCAAGGTTGCCATTAGGCAATTTGTAAAGCTGCCTTGTTTTCTGAAGCGGTGAGGGCAATTTTTACCGGAGTTCCGCTCAACAGGCGCATCATGTAAATAAGCGGTGCCGATTGGGCAGGGTTGTCTTCCGGCATTTTGCCGTTTAATACTTCTTGCATAACAGCTATTTTACCGGCGGAAAGCGCAGATTGCGAATCGGCGGTAAAAGTTAAGCCGCTTGCGGTTTCAGAAATATTGAGCTCGCCGCCGCGGATAAACACATCTGCCATGGTCATAACGCCGAGCATAACAATTTTATACAGCGCCGGCGTACTGAGATTAAAGTTTAATTTTATCGGCGAGGTGCGGCTGCCGATAGTGGCAACATATTCTTCCGTAGGGTTAATAACTTCAGCCGTGGTTTTAACTCCGGTGTTGTTTAAGCCGAAAGCTAAACGAAAAAACTTTAAGCGCGCGGTTAAAACTTTTGAACTGACGCTTAAAATCGGTTTGGCATCGTCTAAAGCTTCAGGGTCTTCCTCCATAAGCTCAACGGCATTGGCAACCGCTCCGATGTTGCCGATTAAGTCATGACTGATGCGAGTGCAGATAAGCTCGGATAATTCTGCAAAAAAGTTTTGATTAAGCATGTTTGTTCCTAAAAAGTGTAAACGTCAGTATTTAAAAAGCGTTGATCTTCGCGTGACATACGGGTGTAGTCAAGCTCGCGCAGCATATTGTCTTCAAGCACTAAAAAGCCGGTGGCGGCGCGCATATACGGTTTGTTGCCGCCCAAACCCCAGATTACATCGTCTTTATTATCGGGCACGCCGTATTTTTGGTTGATTTTTTTCCAAAAGTCATAAACCTTAATGTTGCGCAAATAAACCGATTTTTGGCTGTTGCCGGTTAGGTTGGCAGCTTCAGAACGGTATGTAATGCGGTAAATTTTGTTGTTGGTGAAGGTGCTGGTTAAATAAATTTTTACCGTTTCTTTGGTGTCAAATTTATTAAACAAAGCTTCGGATATAAACTGATAATTTTCTTTTTGAGCAAGGCGGATAACGCAGCTTTCAATGCGTTCATAACCGATAACGCCCTGATTGCGGCATTTTTCTTCATTGCGCCAACGAATAAAGTTCGGTACATCCATTTTTTGCATACTCTTTTTGTAGCCGCGTTTGAGCAAGGCATCTTCCGCCTGTTTGTATGACATGCGGAGCATTACGCCGGAAATATCAAAAACGGCGGCGTTGGAGCGTTTAATTTGTCCTTGCGCTTGCTCCATGGCGGAAGCTAACGGATTGACCGCGCCGTCTTTGTTGTCAATGTTGTCTTTGGCGGAAGTTATCAGCTGATTTACCCAGCTTTTGTTGACTTCCGGCATATTCATATCCTGAATATTTTCAGGAGCGTTTTGTTTAATGTTGTCAGTGAGTGATTGGCGGGTGTTTACTTTAATCGGGGTATCTTGGGCGGCGTTGGCATTTAAATTGACCGCCTCGCCGAAAGCGTCAACCTCAGGGTTAAAGTTTAAGTCTGCCGAATCCATAATCGGCGCCTGATTGGCTGTTTCGGCGTTGGCCTGTGATTGCGGTAAATTAATCGGCACCGTTTTGGGCTCTGCCATGGCCGCAGCCGCGTATAACATTCCGGATATGAACAAAAGTGTTTTTTTCATGATTAGCCTTTGTTAGTTTAATGCCGTATTTTAACATTTATAGGCTTAAAAAAAGTTTAATAAAAAAGAGGAGTTTTTTATTTACTTTTTAAACCGAAAAAGCTACAAACATACATATTTTTAACAACAGAGGTGTGAGATGAGCGATATTTGCGTTAAAGTTATCGGCGCCGGATTGGCAGGAAGCGAGGCGGCGTGGCAGCTTGCGTGCCGCGGGATTAAAGTTGAACTGATTGATATGAAACCGCAAAAATTTTCGCCGGCGCATAAAAACAGCAATTTTTCGGAGTTGGTGTGCTCAAATTCGCTCCGCTCGGATGATTATGAACACAATGCCGTGGGGTTGCTGCACCAAGAAATGCGGCTCGCCGGCTCGCTGATTATGGAAGCGGCCGACGCAACCAAAGTTCCGGCCGGAGGCGCCTTGGCGGTTGACCGCGAAGGTTTTGCCGCTTTTGTTACGCAAAAACTTAAAAGTCATCCGAATATCAACATTACGGCGGCTGAAATTGAAAATTTGCCGATTGATGACAATCGGCCGGTGATTGTGGCAACCGGACCGCTCACTTCCGATAAATTGGCGGCCGATATTTTAAGGCTGATTGATAATCAGGCGCTTTCATTTTATGATGCCATTGCGCCGGTTGTTTACAAAGAAAGCATTGATTTTTCAAAAGCGTGGTATCAGTCAAGATATGATAAAGGCGACGGGCGCGATTACATTAATTGTCCGCTCAGCAAAGAACAATATTATAATTTTGTGCGCGAGCTTTTGTCTGCCGATAAAGCGGAATTTCATGATTTTGAAAAACCGCAATATTTTGACGGCTGTCTGCCGATTGAGGTGATGGCCGAACGCGGCGAAGATACTTTGTTGTTCGGGCCGATGAAGCCGGTGGGGCTTTCAAACCCGAATGCTGACGAAAAACCTTATGCCGTGGTGCAGTTACGGCAAGATAACAAAGAAGATACGTTGCGCAACATCGTAGGCTTTCAAACCAAATTAAAATACGGCGAGCAAGAGCGTATTTTTAAGACTATTCCGGGGTTGGAAAAGGCTGAGTTTGCGCGTTTGGGCGGTATTCATAAAAATACGTTTATCAAAAGCCCGATTTTATTGGATGAATTTTTAAGGCTTAAAAAATATCCGCATATTATGTTTGCCGGACAAATTACCGGTTGCGAGGGATATGTTGAAAGCGCTTCGGTCGGTTTACTGGTCGGGTATTTTGCCGCTATGTTGTGCCGTGGGCAAAACCCGATTGTGCCGCCAAAAACAACGGCTTTCGGTTCAGTTTTGGCACATTTACACGATGCTACCGACATTGAACATTATCAGCCGATGAACGTTAATTTCGGGTTGTTTCCCGAGTTGCCGCCTGAGCTTACTCCGAAAGGCAAATATCGTTACTTAAAAGGAGCGGAACGCAAAGAAGGCTATTGCCGCCGCGCTTTGAGCGATATAGCGCCGTGGATTGAAAAAATTAAGCTTTAACTGTGGGTTGCAACGGTTATATGGTTGACTGGGTAAAAGCAATGGTATAATCTGCACTAAAGATTTGCCCGTAAAATGTTAGGAATGTAAATGAGTTTGATAGGAAAATTGGTCAGAAAATCACAAGCAACGCTGTTTTGGTGTATGCAAGGCTTGCCTAAAGCGCAGCGCGAGGCAATTTACACATTGTATGCTTTTTGCCGCCATTTGGATAACGTGGTTGACGGCAATATGCCGCAGCAAGAAAAAAAAGAGTTGCTCAGCGTTTGGCAGCAGGAACTTGAAAATATTTATGATAAAAAAGTTCCGGCAACCGATATAGGTCGTAAAATTTATAAAAACTGTATGCGGTTTAAAATTAAAAAAGATGATTTTTCCGAGATTTTAAATTGCACGATGCTTGATTGTCCCAAGCCTTTGCAAGCTCCGGATTTTAATACCTTTTATCATTATTGTTACGGAACGGCGGAAATGCCGACTTATATTATGTTGGCTATCATCGGCGAACTTTCGGAAACACAAAAACGCGAGTTGGCGCAAAGCTTTGGGCGGGCGATGATGATTACCAACATTTTGAAAGATGTTAAAGAAGACGCCATTGCCGGGCATTTATATATGCCGGCTGAACTGTTGCATAAAGCCGGGGTTAATGTTAACACTCCGATGGAAGCCATTACCGATAAAAACCTAATTGCGGTGCGCGAGCAGTTAGCTCGTTTGGCGGCGGAAAATTTTGATAAAGCCGCCGCGCTTTTGGCGCAAGGAGATAAAAAGAAAATGTTGCCGTTAAAGGTCTTTTTAAATTTATTCAGGCGTTATTTTGATATTATGCAAAACCGCGGTTGGGAAATTATGTCGCCCAAGCCGCATATCGGCAGGCTTGATAAATTTAGCATTGCTTATAAAACCATGTTCGGTAAATAAGCAAAATTTAAAATTGTTGTAACTTGAACTTTAGAGAGAACTTATATGAACTTGTTAAATAAATCCGTGTTGTTGGCAATTCCGGCTTTGTGGGCTGTTGCGGCTAATGCCGAACCGGTAAACGAAGCACAGGCCGCAGAGCTTGAGCAAACCTCATCACTTAAAGCAAATTTGAAGCGTTTGGCGTTAAAATATACGCAAAACAGCGTAACTAACCGTGATGAAGATGAAAATTATCCTGATTTCAGCTCTGATGAAGAGTCGGTAATTGCCGGTGTGTTTGACGGTAATTTAGAATATAATAACGCCAATTTGGTGTGGATAAACCGCTTGTTTATGGAATACGGCAAAACCAAAACCACAGAGGGTGATGTTACTACGAGCAGTGAAAAAGATGACCAGATTTTGTTTACTTCCGATTATATTCACAAAATGTGGAATTTGGAACAAGGCGTGGTCGGTCCGTTTGCAAGTTTGGGTTATGAAACCGAGTTCACCACCTTTGAAGAAGACGGTAAAGATTATCGTACCAAAATTATACGCGCCAAAGCCGGTGTTAAACTCTATAACGGCACTTATTTTAAAGATTTGTATATTGCTGCGGTTGAAGAAGCCGATTTTACCTATGATGACAGCAATATGAAAACTGCCGCCGAAACCGGTTATACATTTGAATATCCGGTGCGCGAGGGAGTAAACTTTGTTTCAGACGGGTACTATCGTCAATATTTTGTGTATGATATGTATAAGGCGACCGATTATAAATACGAACTTAAATTTAACAATCGTTTGAGCGTTGCTCTTGCCGGCGGATTTGCGCTTGCTCCGTTTGCCGATTATCATCTGGCTAAAACCAGAGGCGCCCGCAAAAGCCGCTCAGACACAACGGTGGGCGTAGCGCTTGAATATCAGGGCGATTATTTATTCTGGTAAACATAACTAAACCGCGTATAAATAAATTATGGAGGTTTTAACATGAAAACAAAATATCTTTCAGTTTTATTGGCATTGAGCACGGCTTTGCCGGTTCAGGTTTGGGCGCAGGAAGGCGTTCTGTTTCAGCAAGATAAAGAATCATGGCGGCGGCAGGAAGTTCCGCAAGATACCGTAACTATTACTCCGCGCATGAAAAATACTATTTCGGCGTCATCATTACTTAATATTACCGAGGCGGAACAGGCGTTTTGTTATACGGTTGAAATGCCGCAAGACGGGTATACCGGTTATACTATTGACAGTATGGCGATTACCGGATTTTGCGGAATTTTAACCAAACCGGAAATGGATTTGTTTATTCGGGAATTTTTAAGCAAAGACGAAAATGTTTCTAATGTGGTTGACCAGTGTGTTATTAAGCCGCGGGTGTTGCTGAGGTTTGTGCGCGGGGTTGATTACAGCGATGTGTTGTTCTCGGTTCCGTGTTATTCATTTACGGTGTTTTATGCCGGAAATATCAGCTCGTTTAACGCATCTCCGGCGGCCAAAACTTTAACCGCCATTGTAGATGCCTATGAAAAGAAAAAAATGCAATTTGTTTCGCCGGCCTTGTTAGGGCAGGTGTTGCCAATCGGTGTGCCGCAAAATGATGCGCATCGCGCTTTGATTAAATCTAAAATGCAACAAGGACCGGTGCGTAATTGGGCTAAAACAGATTCGGCGACCGCTTCAACAACGTCGCAAACTCAACCGGCGCAACCTAATCAGAGCGCTCCGGCCAAAGAGCCTAAAGGCTGGAACAGATTAAAATTTAATAACGGAAAATAAATTTAAGCCCTGCAAAATGTTATTGCAGGGCTTAATCTTTTAATTTAAACACACTGTTTAAACTATTGATTTATTGAAAATTTTTGAATTAAACTATTTTCAACTTCATCGCCGACTTTAATTTTGTTTTTATCAATATCACCGCCGTTTAATTCAACCACGGCGCTTAACGGTTCAGAAACTTCAGGACGAATAAGTGTGGTTGAAAGTGGTTTGGCATTTTTATAAACGGCAACAATACGTTTGTTTTGTCCGATAAAAAGCATATCAAGAGGAATGTAGGTGTCTTTCATCCACATGGCAATTTCGCTTTGACCTTGCAACAAAAACAGCATGCCGGAATCGCTTTTAAGCTCTTTACGTTCCATTAAGCCGTGTTGCAGTTGTTCTTTGGTAATGGCTTTTTCCAGATGATAGGTAACATCGCCGTCAGAAGTGTGAATAACCATTTTGGAAAGGTTAGGGTCTTCTTTGCCGCAAGCAGATAACAGCAAAACAACGGCAAATAATTTAACAATTTTAGATATCATGGGGTTCTCCTTGTAAAAAAATCACCTGCTTTGCAGTTTATTATGTTTTTTGAGCTTTTGCAACCGAAAAAATATCAGTGTTATCAAGTTATGTCCAGCTAACCTTAAATTCGTTGTAATCTCTGCCGATGTATTTGGTGCAAAAATTGTAAATATTGTCAAGCGTAAGGCCTTTGAGGCAAGGCGAGTATCCTATGGCACAGTTTTTATCGCCCCAGAATACAGTGCTGTTATAACCGGTGTTATCGTCATTTTGGGTTACGCTGGTAACCGATGAAATGCTATCGGCGTTTTCTTTGGCGGTTATCAGCATGTTGCGGCAAATCTCCAAACTTTCGGCAGATTTGGTTTTAAGCGATGAGTCGGCTATAACCGATAAATTGATAGATTTTTGGTTGTTGGTTGAATTTATATTGAGCGCGATGACGCACTTTTGATTAAAAATATCATAGACATGATTGTTTTTAATCATCTCTTGCGGAATTTCACCCATTTTAATAAAGTATGCTGTTATGTCTTGAGTGCCGGCAGTGTAAAGGTTGTCAAAGTTATAGGCATTGCGAGCCACAGCATTTATCAGAGTGTTATATTGCTCCGCATGTTTGTTTAATTTGTATTTGAACATGGCTTTGCTGTATCCGCTGATAGCACCGACACTTAATACTCCTATGATTGCCAAAACGCCGAGCATTTCCACCATAGAACGACCTGATTGTGTATTCATGAGCTAAAATCTCCTCAAATTGTTACTTTTAAAATAATATTATCTCGCGTTTTTTTTTTGCAATATTTACGAGTCCGGGGTGTGTATAAGTTGTATAAACCACCCCGCCTTCGGCAGTCCTATATAGAGGATAATTAATCGGTTAAGGCGGATTTCCAACTTGCAAGTTTGTCTTGATATTTTACAGACGCATTGGCCGGACTGGTTGAAGGCAACACAGCATAAGGGTATTTTTTGAGTAAATCACTGTGATATTTTTTGAAAAAAGCAAATGATTTTTGCCCGTTAAACAAAAGTTTTTGAATTTGCGGGTTATTGTTGAGCAAACTTGTAAAATCATTAGGAAATTCATTGCGGATATTACTGTCTAAACTGCCTTTACGCTCGCAATATTGCAAATTATCCCATAATCCGGCCTTGATTTTTTGTAACATTGCAATTTTTTGCGCATAAATATCAGTTTGCGGGCAGCCTGCAATATCAGCCACAATTTTCCAAAAAGCATTTTGCTTAAAAGCGTAATATTCTCGCGCTTTTAATGAAGCTTCGCTTGGCATGGTGCCGATAATTAAAAATTTTGTTTCCGAAAAAATTATCGGATTAAAACTTTGGGGCATGCTATGCGGCTTTTTTGTTTTTGTTACAGTCTGCTGCGGAGTTATAACCGACGCATGAATAGTTAAAGCCTAATTCAGCGGCTTGCTTTTTGTTTAACAAATTGCGGCAGTCAACAATGTTTTTATGACGCAATAATTCTGCGGTTTTATGTAAATCAAGCTCTTTAAATTCCGGCCATTCGGTTAAAATTGCCACAACATCGGCATTTTGAAGCGCGCCATACATATTATCGGCAAATTTAATTTGCTCGCCGAGTAAATGCTTGGCGTTATTCATGGCCTGCGGGTCAAAAGCGGTGATGTCGGCATTAAAGCGGAGCAATTCATTGATAATTTCCATCGCCGGACTTTCGCGGCAGTCATCAGTGCCGTTCTTAAATGCCAAGCCTAAAACCGCAATTTTGGCATTGGGTATATTTTTGACCGACTCTAAAATGCGGTGAGCCATTTTCTTTTTGCGGTTGGCGTTTTCTTTAATAACGTCTTCAATAACCGTCATGTTAACGCCGTTTTGCCGCGCCATGTAGGCCATTGCCATGGTATCTTTCGGGAAACAGCTGCCGCCGTAGCCGGGGCCGGCATTCAAAAAGCGGTTGCCGATGCGGGTGTCAAGTCCCATGCCTTTGGCAACTTCGCTGATGTCAGCGCCGGTCTGTTCGCAAAAATCGGCCATTTCGTTTATATAATGAATTTTAACCGCTAAAAAGGCGTTGGAAGCGTATTTAATGGTTTCGGAGGAGCGGCGTTTTACATATAAAATCGGGGTTTTATCGGCAAAAGAAGAATATAATTTTGCCATTGTGGCTTTGGCGCGTTCCGATTCGGTGCCGATAACAATGCGGTCAGGATTAAAAAAGTCTTTAACCGCATAGCCTTCGCGTAAAAATTCCGGTACGGAGATAACGTCAAAATCAGCCTTAGGGTTGTTTTTGCGGATAATTTCTTCAACTTCATCGCCGGTTCCGACCGGAACGGTTGATTTTACCGCCACAATGGTGTAACCGGTTAAATAGTGCGAAAGTTCTTCCGCCGCGGCGTAAATATATTGCATGTCTGCGGCTTTGGTGACAGGGTGGGGCGGCGTGCCGACGGCAATTAAAACCACATCGGCATCTTTAATGCCTTGTTGCATTGAAGTGGTAAATTTAATTTTGCCGGTCTGAAAATTTTTGCGCAAAAGTTCTTCAAGGCCTTCTTCATACAAAGTAATTTGACCGTTTTGCAAAGCGTTGATTTTGCGCTCGTCTTTATCAATACAAATAACATCATGTCCAAGTTCAGCCAGACCAACGCCGGTAGGAAGTCCGACATATCCGGTACCGATAATCCCAACTTTCATAATTTCACCTTTTGTTTAGCGGTTATAAATAAGTTGAAAAAGAAGTAACATAAAGAAGTGTTAAAAGCAAATATTTTATCACAATGAGCAACAAGATAAAAAAACACTTGCAATAAATAATAAACTGTGTATGTTGAGGGAAAGTGAAGCGGAGTTAGCGAGTTTTGTAAAAAACGAGCTTTACGAAGCAAGACAAGAAGCCGGAGGCTGCTTGCACCAAAGATTATTATGAGTTTTATTCACATAACGGGACGTAGTTCAGCCTGGTAGAGCGCTTGCATGGGGTGCAAGAAGCCGGAGGTTCAAATCCTCTCGTCCCGACCATAAAAAGAGGTTTTAATTTAAAGCCTCTTTTTTTAATAAATGAGCACAATATGATACAAATTGAAAACATAACTTTAATGGTGGCGGGCAAAGAGCTTTTAGAAGGCGCTTCATGCCAGATTGCCGATGGGCAAAAAGTGGGGATTATCGGCGATAACGGTTGCGGAAAGTCCACTTTATTTAAGGCAATTTTAGGGCAAAACGAGCCGTTTTTAGGCAAAATAGAAACCCCGAAAAACGCCATAATTGCTTTTGCCGAGCAAGAAATTGCCGATACCTCGCTGCCGATTTTGCAATTTGTGTTAAGTAAAAATAAGCAACTGACCTATTATCGTGAAAAACTTTTGACGGCAGAAGAGGGCGAGCTTGCCGATATTCACGAGCATTTGCGCTTGCTCGGTTCAGATTCGGCAGAAGGCAGAGTGGCCGCCATTTTACACGGTTTGGGTTTTAAGCAGGAAGATTTTACCCGTCCGATTCATGATTTTTCGGGCGGTTGGCGCATGCGCTTGACTTTGGCCGGCGCGCTGTTTCAAAATTCGGATATTTTGTTGCTTGATGAGCCGTCAAATCATTTGGATTGGGAAGCGACGGTTTGGCTTGAAAGTTATTTGAAAAAATATCGCGGGACCTTGCTGATTATCAGCCATGACAAAAGTTTTTTGAACAATAATTGCGAGGCGATTTTAAATTTTGAACACAAAAAATTGGTGCTGTATCATGGTAATTATCAAACCTTTCAGGCAACATACGCGCTCAAGGCTGAAAATTTAAAGCGGCAGATTCAAAAAGATGAAGAAAAACGCGCGCATTTACAGGCGTTTGTTGACAGATTTCGTTATAAAGCAACCAAAGCCAAACAGGCGCAAAGCCGCATTAAAATGATTGAGAAAATGGGCGAGCAATTACAGTTTGCGCCGGATAAAAAAGATGTGTTTAACTTTCCGGAAACCGACAATTTGCCGTCTCCGTATTTGAAACTTGAAGACGTTGCGGTCGGCTATAACAATGTGCCGGTTTTGAGCAAAGTTAATATGAATTTGGTTGAAAACGAGCGTATCGGATTGCTTGGGCGCAACGGTAACGGTAAATCAACGCTGGCTAAGCTTATTTCCGGCGCTTTAAAGCCGCTTGCCGGAACGGTGTTTAAATCGCCTAAACTGCGGGTAGGATATTTTAATCAGGATCAAAACGAGGCTTTGCCGGCAGATAAAACTCCGCTTGAATATTTAACCGCTTTAATGCCGGATAAAAGCGAATCATATATTCGTACTTATTTGGCGGGTTTCGGGCTTGAAGCGGAAAAAGCGATTACAAAAATAGCTTCGCTTTCAGGCGGTGAAAAAGTACGGCTGCTGTTGGCGGAAATTTGTTTGCCGAAACCGCAGCTGCTGATTCTGGACGAGCCGACCAATCATTTGGACTTAAAAGGGCGCGAGGCTTTAATTGACGCGATTAATCGTTATACCGGTTCGGTAATTTTAATTACGCATGATTTTTATATGCTGCAATGCGTGGCTGATGATTTGTGGATTGTGCGCAACGGAACCTGTAAAAAATATGACGGCGATTTAGAAGATTATCGCAATTTTTTGCTCAATGAAAAAACAGATAAAAATGAGCTGAAACCCAAACAAGAAGTACGTCAGGCAAAAGAAAAAAAGATGTCTAAAAGCACTTTGCAGGTTAAAATTAAACAAACAGAGACTGCTTTGGACGAACTTTATTGGCAGCAGCATGATGTTGAAGAACAGCTTGCCGCCGGAGGTAATATTGACTATGCGGAGTTAAATAAAAAACTCGCCGAAGTTAATCAAAATATCAGCGAGCAAGAAAAGTTGTGGGATTTTTACGCCTCGCAAATTTAGTTTAAGAACAAACTAAATTAATTTGTAATTTTTTTATAAAAGTTCTTGACCTTTAGATAATGATAGTGTAAACATCACTTCAAACCACGGAGAGATGGCAGAGCGGTTTAATGCAGCGGTCTTGGAATCGCAGATGACCGCAGGTCCAAACCGTCGTGGAAAAACACGAAGTGTTTTTAACGGTTTTCATTTTGAAAAGCGGTGTGAATAAAGATTATTATGGAGAGATGGCAGAGCGGTTTAATGCAGCGGTCTTGAAAACCGTCGTGGGCGCGAGCCCACCGGGAGTTCGAATCTCCCTCTCTCCGCCAATTAAAAAAGAGGACGCAGTTCCTCTTTTTTTAGTTTTAAAACCGAGAGCGGTTTAATGCTTGTGGTCTTGGAATCGGAGATGACCAAAGGTCCAAACCGTCGTGGGCGCGAGCCCACCGGGAGTTCGAATCTCCCTCTCTCCGCCAGTTAAAAAAGAGGACATTGTTCCTCTTTTTTTAGTTTAAAACCCAAAATTGGTGTTGACACTGCAGTAATAAAAAATTTATTGGAACTATTTTAGCAAGATTTTTGTTGCAAACCGACCATGTTTTAAGTTAAATATTTGTATTGCTAACAAATATTGAGGTTGAAATGGCTAAAAAATTAATTCCGATGGCAATTTGTTATGATTTTGACGGCACGCTTTCGCCGGGAAATATGCAGGAATACGGTTTTGTTAAAAAACTCGGCATTACGCCGGAAGAATTTTGGGATACGGCTAACGGCTTGGCTAAACGTGAAAAAGCCGACGATATTTTGGCATACATGAAAGTGACGATTGACGAATCGCACAAGCGTAATTTGCCGATTACGCGTGAAGATTTTATGGAATACGGCAAAAGCATTAAGCTTTTTAAGGGTGTTGCGGAATGGTTTGACCGCATTAACCGCTATGCAAAAGAGCATGGGGTTAAAATGGAGCATTACATAATTTCATCCGGCTTGAAAGAGATGTTGGAAGGAACGGAAATTGCCGGTAAATTTACGGAAATTTTTGCCTCATCGTTTTTGTATGATGAAAACGGGGCGGCGGTGTGGCCGGCGATTGCTTTAAATTATACCTCTAAAACGCAATATTTGTTCCGTATTAACAAAGGCTGCTTAGATGTTACCGACACTGAAGGCGTTAATCGGCATGTTGATAAAGCCTGTCGCCCGATGCCGTTTGAAAATATGATTTATATCGGCGACGGCAGCACTGATATTCCGTGTATGGCGATGCTTAACAAAGCGGGCGGGCACACATTGGCGGTATACAAAACCGGCAGTAAAGAGCGGGCGGCGCGCTTAAACCGCGACGGCAGAGCGCATAAAGTGGCGCCGGCTGATTATTCGGAGGGCAAGGCGGTTGATAAGTTTGTTAAGGCGGTGATAGACAGCGTGGTGGCAAACAATAAAATTAAAAACATTCGCGTTTTGTAATATTTGTTGTGCAGATTAAAAAACAGCGCTTGTTTTTTGTAAAAGACGACATATAAGTATTAGCATTGTTGATTTTACGGATAAAGAAATGTATAAGTTTATTTGCTTAACAGTAGCTTTGATTGTTTTTTCAAGGGTGGCGTTTGCTTCTGAAACCGAGGGTATGAGTTGGACGGAAAAAGCCAAATATAACGTTGTGGAAACGTGGAAAAACGGCACTTATGATTTGTATGTGCCGCTTTATGCGTGGCATAATCGCTTGGCATACGACCAGGAACACTTAGACCGCTATAATGAAAATCCATGGGGCGCGGGGCTTGGCGTTTCGCGTTTTGATACCGATAGTGATTGGCATGCTTTATATGCGATGGCATTTAAAGATTCAAACGGATACGTTGAAACTATGTTCGGCTATGCTTTTTTGAAAAATTGGTATTTCGGGAGAAATGATGATTTGCGAATCGGCGCCGGTTTTACCGCAGGGCTGACTCAAAGGCATGAGTATTATTATATTCCGGTGCCGCTACCGCTTCCGATGGCAGGTATCGGCTATAAGCGGATAGATATTCAGGCGGCGTATGTTCCCGGAATTAAAAATGATGGTAACGTGCTGTTTATTTGGACCAAAATCCGCCTTAATTAAAGTTAAAAACTCCGCCAAATTAAAATCGGCGGAGTTTTTGCTTGTGAATTTGTTGCATAAAGCTTTTGAAAGCTAGTTTTAAATTTGCTATCATTTGCCAATAAAATAACAACTCATGGAGTAAACAATGGAACAAAAAAATATCAAAATCGGGAAGTTTGAAATCGGTAATAAGTTGCCGCTTGCAATTATTGCCGGACCATGCCAGATTGAAAGCCGCGAACATGCAATTATGATTGCCGGCAAAATGGTTGAAATTACTAAAAAACTCGGCATTAACTATATTTTTAAGGCCTCGTTTGATAAAGCCAACCGTACCTCAATTAACGGCGCGCGCGGAGTCGGGCTTGAAGAGGGAATGCGCACTTTTGCTGAAATTAAAAAGCTGTATCCTGATTTGCCGATTGTAACCGATATTCATGAGCGCGAACAATGCCCGATTGTGGCGCAATATGTTGATATGCTGCAAATTCCGGCGTTTTTGTGCCGTCAGACCGATTTGGTGGTAGCCGCCGCTAAAACCGGCAAAGTGGTTAACATTAAAAAAGGCCAGTTTTTGGCGCCTTGGGATGTTAAAAACTTGGTTAAAAAGTCGGTTGATTCCGGCAATGATAATGTGTGCATTACCGAACGCGGAACCAGTTTTGGTTACAACACCTTAATTACCGATATGCGCGGATTGCCGGAAATGGCTAAAGAAACCGGTTGCCCGATTATTTTTGACGCGACCCATTCAGTTCAGCAACCGGGTGGTAACGGCGCTTCAACCGGCGGACAGCGCGAATATGCTCCGGTGTTGGCGCGCGCCGCGGTTGCCGTCGGAGTGGCCGCCGTGTTTATGGAAACGCATGAAAATCCGGATAAGGCGCTTTCAGACGGTCCGAACACCATTTACTTGAGTGATATGGAACGGGTTATTTCCGAACTTATGGCGTATGATAAAATTACCAAAACCATAATTCATGATTATTAATCAGATAAGCTTAACTAAACAGCGCCTCGCGATAAAAACTTTGCTTTTTGTCGGCGGGGCGTTGCAATATAAGGTGCAATATGCAGTTTAGCGATGAAGGATATATTATCAATTTGCTGCGTCACGGCGAAAATTCGCTGATTGTGACGGTGCTTTCGTCGGCTCACGGCAAAATTGCGGGGTATGTTTCAGGAGCGTTAAGCAAAAAAAAGTTAGGAATTTATCAGCTCGGCAATGCCATATCGTTTAACGCGTACGCGCGTTTGGAAGAAAATTTGGCGCAGTTTAAAGGGGTGGAGCTGCTTGCTCCGCATGCGGTGAGCTTTATGCAAAATGAAGATAAGCTCGCGGTGCTTTCATGCTTTTGCGAGTTGATGAATATTTGCCTGCCTGAAAAAGCAGAACTTGAGTTTTTAGGCTTTTATATTCAAGATTTTATGAACTCGCTTGAGAGTACCGATTGGTTAACCAAATATGCGTTCATTGAATATCATTTGCTAGACTTTTTAGGCATAGGACTTGATTTAAGCGAGTGCGCCGCTACCGGAACAACGCAAAATTTAGAATTTGTTTCGCCCAAAAGCGGTAAAGCGGTGTGCTTGGAAGCAGGGCTTCCATATAAGGATAAATTATATAAATTTCCGCGCTTTATTGTGGATAAAAACTATAAAGCCAGTCGCGAGGAAGTGGCTGATTTGCTTGAGATGACGGCATTTTTCCTCAATAAAAACTTTTTTCAGCTCCATGGCTTGAAATTTCCGAACAATCGTGCTAATTTGCTCCATATTTTGAATTTTTTGAAAGACTAAGAATAAAATGGCGGAATCAGAAGAAAAAATTAAAGACGTCCAACTCAAAGAAGAACTCAGTAAACGATATTTGTCTTATGCTATGTCTACCATTGTTGCCCGCTCGCTGCCTGATGTGCGCGATGGCTTAAAGCCGGTGCACCGCCGCTTGCTTTATGCCATGCGGCAGTTGCATCTTGACCCGAAAACCGGCTATAAAAAATGCGCCAGAGTGGTCGGCGATGTTATCGGTAAATATCACCCGCACGGCGATACCGCCGTTTATGGCGCGATGGTGCGCTTGGCGCAAGATTTTTCCGTGCGCTATCCGTTGGTTGACGGGCAGGGCAACTTTGGCAATATTGACGGTGACGGCGCCGCCGCCATGCGTTATACGGAAGCTCGTTTAACCGAATTTGCCATGGCGATGATGGAAGGCTTAAATGAAGACGCGGTTGACTTTGCCGATACGTACGACGGTGAAGAAAATGAGCCGGTGGTTATGCCTTCTATGGTGCCTAATCTTTTATGCAACGGCTCTTCCGGTATTGCCGTCGGTATGGCAACCAATATTCCGCCGCATAATTTGAGCGAAGTTTGCGACGCTCTTTTGTATATGATTGAAAAGCCTGATTGCGATGATGAATCGTTGGTCAGACGCATTAAAGGCCCTGATTTTCCGACCGGCGGCGTGATTGTTGACCCGTTTGCGAGCATTGTTGAAACATATAAACAAGGCAAGGGCGCTTTTCGTATCAGAGCCAAATGGCAAAAAGAAGAGCTTTCGCACGGGCAATATCAAATTGTGGTTACGGAAATTCCGTATCAGGTCATTAAATCAAAACTGATTGAAAAAATTGCTCAGCTTTTGACTGAAAAGAAAGTTCCGCTGCTTGCCGATGTTCGCGATGAATCGGCGCAAGATGTTCGTATTGTGTTAGAGCCGAAAAACCGCACGGTTGACGCCGCATTGTTAATGGAGCACCTGTTTAAGCAAACCGAGCTTGAGTCTAAGTTTAATATGAATATGAACGTGCTTGACAGCGACGGCACGCCGCGGGTTATGAGCATCAGCGAAGTTTTGCGCGCGTTTTTGAATCATCGCCATATTGTTTTGCAACGCCGCACTCAGCACAGATTAGAAAAAATTTTGGCGCGGCTTGAAATTTTATCAGGTTATTTAATTGCTTATTTGAACCTTGATGAAATTATCCGTATTATTCGCGAAGAAGATGATTCTAAAGCCGTGATGATGAAGGAGTTTAACCTCACCGATAATCAGGCGGAAGCAATTTTGAATATGAAACTCAGAAGTCTGCGTAAGCTTGAAGAACATGAAATCAAGGCAGAATTTGACGAGCTTACCGCTGAAAAAGAAACCTTGCAAGACTTGCTTGCCGATGAGGCTAAACGTTGGCAGGCTTTGGCGGAAGAAATTAAGCAAATTAAAGAAAAGTTCGGCAAAAAAACGGCTTTGGGTCGTCGCCGGACAGAATTTGCGGAGGTTCCGGCCGATATTGAAATGCCGATTGAAGTGATGGTTGAAAAAGAGCCGATTACGGTTATTTTGTCGGAAAAAGGCTGGATTCGCAGCCTGAAAGGTTATGCCGATTTGCATGAAGAATTTAAGTTCAAAGACGATGACTCGTTGCGCTTTGCCATTCATGCCCAAACCACCGATAAAATTATTTTACTTGATACCGCCGGCAAGTTCTTTACTTTGCAGGCCTCTGATATTCCGAGCGGCAGAGGTTTCGGGCAACCGGTCAGATTGATGATTGATTTGAGCAACAATGACAATATTTGCGCTATGTTTGTGTTTGAACCGAAGGCAAGCTATATTATAGCCTCCAACACCGGTCACGGATTTGTGGTTGATGAAAACCATATTTTGGCGCAAACCCGCAACGGTCGCAAAATTATGAATTTGGCAGACGGCGAGGTTACCGCTTTTTGCAAGCAAATTACCGGCGATATGGTGGCAGTGGTCGGCGAAAACCGCAAGCTGTTAATCTTTAAGCTTGAAGAAATTCCGACTATGGCGCGCGGCCGCGGCGTTGCGTTGCAAAAATATAAGGATAAAGACTGCCGGATGACGGATATCCAAAACTTTAAGGAAGAAGACGGCTTTCAGTATAACCGTTCCGGCGGAGTGGCGGTTGAAAAAGACCTGCTCACCTGGCTTGGGCACCGCGCGCAAGTCGGCAAGTTGGTGCCGTTCGGTTTTCCGAAGTCTAATACCTTTTTTAAGGAATAAGATAAAAACCGCTTATTTGAGCGGTTTTTTTTACAGCCTTTTATTATTTGATGGTAAAATTAAAAAACAGGCGGCAGGTTTGTTCGTTTGTATCGCAATATTGACATTAAGTGTAAATTTGTTCTTGAGTTATGTCTTTAAGGCAGTTATTTCCCGCGCAATATTTATCACCGAAAAAGTCGTTACTATAAGAGGTTGATGTGCCGTCATATTTATAAACACCGGTATTAAATAATTCGGCGTGAAATTCTTTAGCGATATTAAAAATATTTTGACAGATTGTAAATGATTCAGACGGGGAAATGTCATATATCAATGTGACCTGAGTGCATTTGTCATTGTAGCAAGCATTTGTCAGCATGTTAATTCTGGAACCGAATACATCATATATTCTTTGTCCTTTTATCATATTTTCAGGAATTTCACCAAGCTGTTTGAATGTAGGCCATAACTCCATAAATTGCGGGCTTTCGCCAAAAGCGGATTTATAGCGGTACAGAACATTTAAAAGCCAACTTATTTGTTCTGTCTGTTTGTTGAGCTTATACTTCATCATAGCTTTAGAATAGCCGGCAATCGCCCCGACGCTCAAGACACCAATGATAGCAAGAACGCCGAGCATTTCCACCATAGACCGACCGCTGCTCGCGTCTAGCGGGCATCTACTAGGAATAATTCCATTTCTGAGGCGGGGTGGTTATTGCCGCTATTTAGCAAAAAATGAGTAAACCAACGGCATTATTAGTAAAAGCTAACAATGCCGTTGGTTACAAACGAAAGCTTGCCGTTAATTATTAGTAGTAATAATTATCGCTACATGTTTCTCCATATTTTTCTTCACATAATGTTCTGCAATGCACGAAACCAGAACATTGATTTATATTCCAACTGCATTCGTCAGCGCACGTTTCACAGCAACCATCTGCATTACAGTCATAGCATGTTTCTTTTTGACCACTAGGCAGCCAAATATTAATATTATTACAATACTTATTGTCTGCTGGTTGTTGTTCATAAAGGTTTGCATCTTCGCAGCTTTCATAAGCCGGTTTGCAATCACCATCAACCAGAACATGACCTTGTCCACAGTCGTGACTGCAGTCGTAACATGTTATCATTTTTTGATCATAGCCTAAGACGGAAACTTCTTCACAGTCCTTACCGGAGTTCTCATAGTCTACCAAACCAATCTCGTCACAGGTCTGAACACCTGAGCATGAATGACATTCTTTATCACCAGAATATCCTTCAATGGCACTATTGAAATCATAATATCTGTTCTCGCCGTATTTTTTATCACAATCTTTTCTTGAAGTGATTTCAGTTGAAGAATTGCCCGGGCAAGCTAATGCTTCACATTTATTGCAAGTTACAGAAGAACCATCAGTTGCCGTAACTTTTGAAGATGTAAGCTTCCAGCCTTTGCTGCCGATAGTTCCATTTCCGCAATTCTTAGCAGAAGTCAAACCATGCAAATAACCGGTTTCACACCTAAAACTTGAAGCGCAAAGGGTTAAACTGCTATCGCCATCGCAGGGGATAATATCATTGCACCATTCGGTTTTATCGGTATCGGTAAAGTCATCGCATGAAGCGCCGTTCGGTACGCATTTTTTATAGTTAGAGTTAAACGGGCAATACAGCCAACTGCCGTTGCAGGTTTGGGTGTCGTTAGAATAACCCAACTCGGCACAATCAGGAATCTGTTTACAGTTTACTTGAGCCAGAGCATTATGAACGCCGAAAGTCGCCGTAAATAATGTTATGCTAAAAAGAATGTTGGTAAAACGCATATTTTTGCTCCTGTTTAATAAACGCTGCCTTAGGGGTAAAATTACTGACATAACCATGTATAATCTCCTTTAATTTGTTGATTTTAGCTTATTGTACTCCGCGTTTTTTTTTTGCAATATTTACGAGTCCGGGGTGTGCATAAGTTGTAAAAGACCACCCCGCCTTCGGCACCCCTCCTCAGGAGTGGAATTATTTGCACCCTGCATAAGTTGTATTTAAATAT
>CABQIK010000004.1 GCA_902464275.1 uncultured Alphaproteobacteria bacterium
ATTCAAGCTCGGAAAGATTGTTATAGGAAAGCACAATTTTACCTTTGCCGTTTTTAGAATTGTTGATTTGAACTTTAACTCCAAAGCGAGAACTTAACCCTTTTTCAATTTCAATCAGCTCAGAATCTTTGATTTTTTGGGCTTTTGGTTTTAAAGGCACTTTTTTTGCCTCTGGAGAAGAATCCTTTAGTTTGGCGACTAATTCTTCAACTTGACGCACATTTAAGCCCTCAGCGACAATTTTTTGAGCCAGTTCTTCCGCACCCTCCAAACCGATTAAAGCACGAGCGTGCCCGGCCGACAATTTTCCGTTATTTAACAATACTTTAACTCCTTCAGGCAGAGCCAAAAGTCGTAAAGTGTTGGCAATATAACTGCGTGATTTGCCGATTACGGTGGAAAGTTTTTCCTGCGTGTACATAAAATCTTTAATAAGCTTGTCAAAACCGGCGGCTTCTTCAAGCGCGGTCAAATTTTGACGAACAATATTTTCAACCAAAGCAACTTCAAGAACTTCATTATCAGCCAGATTTTTTTCAATAACCGGAACTTCAGTTAATCCGGCGTTTTGAGCGGCGCGAAAACGTCTTTCGCCGGCAATAATTTCATACATATCGCCTTTTTTGCGTACCAAAATCGGTTGCAGAACGCCTTTTTCTTTTACCGACTGCGTTAAAGCGTTAATAGCTTCATCATCAAAAGTTTGGCGCGGCTGAAACTGTCCGGCCACAAGTTTGTTGAGCGGCAGCGTTTTAACACTCTGCTTTTGCTCGGCGGAAAAATCATCAATATTTAAGTCTAGAGAATCATCGCCGAGCAAGGCTCCCAAACCGCGACCCAATCCATGTTTATTATTTACTGCCATTTTATATCTCCTTTTCGCGCTTTAAAACTTCTTTGGCTAAATTGATGTAGGCTTGCGCGCCGACACTCTTAAAATCATAAATAAGAATCGGTTTACCGTGTGATGGCGCTTCAGATATGCGCACGCTTCGCGGAATAACGGTTTGATAAACCAGTTCGCCGAAATATTGACGCACATCTTTTTCAACCATGGCGCTTAAATTATTGCGGCGGTCGTACATGGTTAAAATTATGCCCTGCACTTTAAGTCCCGGATTAAATACTTTTTTTATTTGATTGATATTTTTAATTAAATCAGTTAAGCCTTCAAGCGCTAAAAATTCGCATTGCAGAGGAATAATTACGGAGTTAGCGGCTACTAAAGCATTAATAGTAATTAAGTTTAATGACGGCGGACAGTCAATTAAAACATAATCATACTTGCCGGTTATGTTCATTAAAGCGCGGCGCAATACAAACTCGCGTTTTTCAACGTCTATAAGCTCAATTTCAGCGCCGGCAAGTTCGGGCTTTGACGGCAAAATATAAAAATCAGGAATATCGCACGGTTTTACCGCAAGTTCAGGATTGGTATTATTGATTAAAACATCATACGAAGAATACTCGCATTTACGCTTATCTACCCCCATAGAAGTAGTAGCGTTGCCTTGCGGGTCAAGGTCAAGCACCAAAACTTTTTTGCCGATAGCCGCCATGGCAGTGGCAATATTTATGGCTGTGGTGGTTTTGCCAACGCCGCCTTTTCGGTTTGCAACCGCGATTACTTTCATTTTGACTTTCTCCTTAAATTTTCAAGCAACAAAACAACTCCGTCTTCAGAAGTTTCATTTTTACAAACTTCAAGCTTAAAATTCCACATTTTAGCGGCGGCATCAAGTTCTTCACGATAGCTTTTGCCCTTTGGAAAAATAAGTTTGGTTTGACGGGTTGTAAATTTATAAACATATCCCAAAAGCTTATCTAACGAGGCAACGGCGCGCGCAGTTATAACATCAGCCGGCGGCAAAGTTAAATCCTCGGTTCTTTTATTTATAATTGTAACATTAGTTAAGTTGAGCACTGTTTTAACTTCATTTAAATACAGTGTTTTTTTAGTTATACTTTCAATTAAGGTAAACTTTATGCGCGGATACCGCTCCTGTGCCATTACAGCAAGCACCAGAGCCGGAAATCCGGCACCGCTTCCGACATCATAAACAGAATCAACTTGCTCGCTTAAATATTTGAAAAGCTGCGCAGAATCAGCAATATGCCTATCCCAAACAAAGGACAAAGAATTATTGCTGACCAAGTTAAACTTAGCCTGCCACTCATTTAAAAGCGCCACAAGTTGCTCAAGTTTTTGATATGTTTCACGTGAAACAGTGTATGTTTTTATAAAATTTTCCATAGATTTTTTATATAACGTCAAATTTAAGATATAAACCTAAATTGTAAGTTATAAACATCTATTTTAAAATATAACGATTGTTATATTTGAGCTCGGAAAGCACCTTTTCAGCTTTATCAAACATATATCCTACTTCTGTGCAGCGATGCGCGTCATCACTGATTACAAGCGGAATATTTTTAGCAGTGATTTTATTTAGCAAATTATGACACGGGAAAAAATCATCGGATTTTCGTAATCCTTTAGTGCTTAATTCAGTCGCCATATTATTTTCAGCAAGCGCATTTATAATTGCGTCATAATCTGAATTGTATAAATTTTGGTTATAATTTTTAACCTTGCGCACATAATCGGCATGCGCCAAAAAATTAAACAAGCCGCTTTCAACCGCGCGTTTAACGGTTTTTAGATGCCGGCGAACATAAACCTCAACCGGTTCCGGTTTTTCATTTTCAGGCAGTGAATTGTAGCAGCTTATATCAAGCAAATACTCACCATCATCACTCAAGAAAAAATGATTACCAGTCAGCATATAATCATAATCTAAGTCACTCCGAAACTTTTCAAACTCAGATTGCCATCCTTGATAAGTAAAATAATCAACTTCATAGCCGACACGAACTTTTAAAGACGGGTAGCGTTCAGCCGCTTTACGAACCTCAGCAGCATGACAATTAAAAACAGGCAAAGCTTTAGTAAAATTATCATAAGCAATGTTGGTTTGATTATGGGCTTTTAAAAATTCATAATACGGAACTTTTTTAATATTTTTATGAATTATCATATGGTCAGAAATTCCGATTTCAGTCCACCCCAGTTTAACAGCCTGAGTAAGCATTTCATCAACTGTATTCGCACCATCAGAGAATACAGTATGAGTATGATAACTGAATTTTTGCATTTTATTTACTCTTTAAATAACCCAAAATTGCAGTAATAGCGGCCGGAGTTACACCGGTAATACGCGATGCCTCCCCGATAGTTGCCGGACGAATTTTAGTTAAGCGGTCGGTCATTTCGCGCGAAAGCCCGCCAATTTTATGATAATCTATATCATCACGTAATTTTAAATTTTCATCCTTTTTGAAAACTTCAATATCTGCGAGTTGGCGCTTAATATATCCGGCATAACGAGATTCAATTTCAACCTGTTCATAAATTTTTGAGTCAAAATCATTGATTTCAGGAAATAATTTTAAAATTGATTCACGTGAAACATCATTGTAACTCATTAAATGATAAGCCGTACGTTTTGAACTGTCGTGATTAACAGCTATGCCCGCTTGTTCTAATGAAGCATAGTCGGTTTTTATTTCTTGTGATAAAGCGCGTAATTTATCAATCGCCTGCTTTTTAGCTTTATATATATTATATCGGCTTTCAGAAACACAGCCGATTTTGTATCCGAGCGGGGTTAAACGCATATCAGCATTATCCGCTCTTAAATACAAACGATATTCAGAACGAGAAGTAAACATACGATACGGCTCATCAACGCCTTTAGTGATTAAATCATCAACCATAACGCCGATATATCCTTCACTGCGGTCAATAACAAATTCTCTGCCCTGCCCTTCGGCATTTAAGGCAGCGTTAACACCGGCGAGCAATCCTTGCGCCGCAGCTTCTTCATAACCGGTGGTACCGTTAATCTGCCCAGCTAAAAACAGACCCGCAACTTTTTTAACCTGCAAGCAATGATTAAGCTCGCGAGGGTCAACAAAATCATATTCAATAGCATAGGCCGGACGTAAAATTTCAACATTTTCCAGCCCATCCATAGTATGAATAAATTGTTCCTGCACATCAGCCGGCAATGAAGTTGAAATTCCGTTAGGATAAACAACATCCGTATTTAATCCTTCTGGTTCCAGAAAAATCTGATGACTGGTACGGTCGGCAAATTTAACCAATTTATCTTCAATACTCGGACAATAACGCGGCCCAACACCGGTAATTAAGCCTGAAAACAACGCGCACTTTGAAAAATTATCTCTGATTATTTTATGCGTGCGCTCGTTAGTGCGAGTTATATAGCATTTAATTTGCGGATTGGTAATTTTATCGGTTAAATATGAAAAAGGCTCAGGATTATCATCACCGCATTGTTCGTCTAAAATATCCCAATTTATGGTTTTACCGTTAAGGCGCGCCGGCGTACCGGTCTTTAAGCGTCCGGTTTTTAAACCAAATTGTTTTAAATACGGTGTTATACCTCCGCAAGAGACATCGTTCACACGGCCTCCGACTGAGGTTTCATGCCCGATAAACATAATTCCGTTTAAAAACGTGCCGGTGGTTAAAACAACAGACTTTGCCATAATTTCAGAACCGTCAGCAAGCTTTACACCGCTGATTTGCGGCTTTTTATCAAGCTCAACAAAAAGCAATCCTTCAACAGCCGCTTCACAAATGTCTAAATTACTCTGTTCTTGCAAGGCCGCAAGCATATATTTTTTATATAAATCACGGTCGGCCTGCGCGCGCGGACCACGAACCGCCGGACCTTTAGAAGAATTAAGCATACGGAATTGAATACCGGCTTTATCAATAACCCGCCCCATTAAACCGTCAAGAGCATCAACTTCACGTACCAAGTGGCCTTTTCCCAACCCGCCGATAGCCGGATTACAAGACATTTCGCCGATAGTGGCGATTTTATGAGTAATTAAGACCGTATCAGCGCCGGTACGAGCCGCCGCGGCCGCAGCTTCACAGCCGGCATGACCTCCGCCGACAACAATAACATCATAAACTTTTTTCATGATATACTTCCTTTGAAAATTTGTTGTCATAATACGCTAAAATTATGAGATTTCAACAGAAAAACGCACAAATTTGCGCCGTACACATACCCGCTTTTACTTTCCGATGCAAAATGAACCGAAAATCTTATCTAAAATTTCATCAACCTCAAACCGGCCGGTAATTTTGCCTAAAGCACGCGCGGCAAGCCTGATATCTTCGGCCGATAATTCAATTTCTTTAGCAAAATTAAAGCGACGTAAATTTTCAACACACTCAGATAAAGCCTCGCGATAGCGAGCACGAGTTATCAATATATTAGAATCGGAGGTAAAATTTTGCGCAATTTTATCACCGATACAGTTTATCAACTCTTCAACACCTTGATTTTGTTTAACAGATATTAAAAAACATCCTTGTTTTTTAAATTCTGAACATTGTTCAAATGTTAATTTATCACTTTTATTTGCTACGTATAAGAGTTTGTTTTCAGACTCTTTTTTAATTTTATTAAATATATCCGGCGTATCGGTAACACCGTCAAACAAAGCAATAACAATGTCTGCGTTTTTAATTTTATCATAAGCAATTTCAATTCCTTGTTGCTCAATAACATCGGCAGAATCACGAATACCGGCGGTATCGGTAAAAATTACGGGATAACCTTTAATACTTAAATTTACATCAACGGCATCACGAGTAGTTCCGGCAATATCCGATACAATAACCGCTTTACGTTTAACAATGGCATTTAACAAACTTGACTTTCCGGCATTGGCAGGTCCGGCAATAACAACTCTGAAACCTTCACGCAGTCTTTCACCATAATTTGAATTTTGTAAATATTCATCTATTGCTTTAACAAGTTTAAATACAGTGTTCAAAATAGACTCTTTTATGCTTTCGGGTATATCCTCGTCAGGAAAGTCTATATATGCTTCAATATAAGCATAAACCTTTAAAAGTTCTTCACGCCAACCGTCATATAAGTTTTTAAGACCGCCTTCCATTTGGCGTAAAGCATACTTTTGCTGCTCTGAAGTTTCAGCGTCAATTAAGTCAGCCAAACCTTCAGCCTCGGTTAAATCCATTTTTTGATTATAAAAAGCGCGGCGCGAAAATTCGCCGGCTTCCGCTAAACGAAAACCATCAATTTTTGACAACGAGGCAAGTACCGAACTTAAAACCGCATGCGAACCATGGCACTGAATTTCAATTACATCCTCACCGGTAAATGAATGCGGAGCGTTAAAATAAAGCAACAAGGCTTTATCTAATGTTTCATGTGAAACGGAATCTTTAATATCAGTAAAATACGCATAGCGCGGTTTAAGTTTGTTAAAATCAAGCGTAGTCATTTTACCGATAACTTCCGAAGCGTTTTGGCCGGAGATACGGATTACCGCAACACCTGATTTACCAAAAACGGTTGAAAGCGCATATATTGTTTTGTTATCCATTTTTACCTCATTTGTTAAAGCAAAATATACCTTATTTATTAATATTTTTATAAATTTTTGATTTTAAGGCTCTTACAGAGGCTTTTTATAAATTTTTAACGCTTATATTATAAAGTGGTTGAAATATCGCTGTACGGGCTTTATACGAGGTTGTTTTAAAAAGGAATAAAAATGCAAAAAAAGCTTATAATTTGGGATTTTGACGGAGTTATTGCCGATACTGAAAAACTTTGGCTTAAAAATCGGCAAATATTAATGAAAGAAGCTTTGGGTATTGATTGGGACTGGAATACGATTAATCATTATTTACGAGGCACCGGCGATACAACTAAACGCATAGTTCTTAATAATTTGGGCATAACAACCGATGATGACTTTTGGAACAAAAGCATTGAAATGGATATTAATACCATGCGCAACGAAGGGTTTGAATTAACCGAAGGTATTGAAGATATTTTTAAGCTTCCGATAAAACAATGTATCGCAACCGGCGGCGTTAAAGATAAAACCGCTGAAAAAATTAAAATTACCGGAATTGAAAAATATTTTCCGGCCGAAAAAGTTTTTACCATAGATATGGTTAAACACGGCAAACCGGAACCTGATTTATTTTTACTTGCTGCCGAAAAAATGGGAGAAAAGCCTGAAAATGCGGTAGTTATTGAAGATTCGGTTGCCGGATTAACCGCCGCCGTAAAAGCAGGATGTCTGCCGATAGCATTTTTAGCCGGCGACCTTGAACACGATAAAAGCTACGCCGAAAAGGTAAAAGACATCGGCGTTAAATATATTTTTCATAATATGAAAGATGTTAAAAAGCTGATTAAAGAGCTATTTTAACCAAATAGCGTCCGTAATTTTATTTTGCAAAAACTCTTCATGGTCATGTATTTCCTGCTCGGAGAGCGGAAAGTTGCGCGGTTCACGATAAACTCGTTGCGATTGCCCCTGCTCTGTTTTGCGCTCCGATACAGCTTCAGCCTCAAGTTTCATGGTAGGCTCGGCGCCTCCTAAAAGCTCCAAATATACTTCAGATAGCAACTCAGCATCTAGTAAAGCTCCGTGTTTGGTACGCGCAGAATTATCTATATTAAAGCGGCGGCACAAAGCGTCAAGGTTATTACGCGCGCCCGGAAATTTTTGACGAGCAATTTCAAGCGTATCTATAACTCTGCTCTGCGGATAAGTTTGAAAACCTTTATGCTTAAATTCATAGTTAATAAAGTTAATATCAAATGAGGCATTATGAGCAACCAAAATTCCGTCATCACCGACAAAATCAATAAAATCTTGGGCAATTTCAGCAAGTTTAGGATAATTTTTCAAAAAATCATAGGTTAAGCCGTGTACCTTTACAACTTCTTCAGGAACATCGCGCTCAGGATTAATGTATTGATGATAAGTGCGGCCGGTAGGTATGTGATTAATTAATTCAACCGCGCCTATTTCAACCAGTTTATCACCTTCTTGCGGGCTTAAACCGGTTGTTTCGGTATCAAAAACAATTTCTCTTAACATTCTATATCCAATTCATTAATTAATATGGACAATTCGGCTTTTAACAAACCGATCGCTTTATCGGTATTAACTACATAATCAGATAAAGCTATGCGGTCGGCATTGTTAAGCTGTAATGCGTTTATTTTATCAAAATCAGCTTCCGAAATATTATCACGCAGCATAACACGTTGTTTTTGCACGCAATAAGGAGCGTCCGCAACAATTATATCCGTGCAATATTGCTCCCAACCCATTTCAAATAACAAAGCAACATCAACAAAAACAACTTCTTCGCCGCAACGAGCAGCTTTATGAAGCGTGCTTAAAAATTTTTGCTTTAAAAATGGATGTGTTAATTCTTCAAGTTTTTTAAGTTTGTTCTTATCATCAAAAACCATTGTGCGTAATTTACGCTTATTAAAAACTCCGTTTTGCCATGTTTCAGGAAAATGTCTTTTGATAAGCTGCAAAAAATTATTATCAAAATACAGACCGCGGCACCATTTATCAACATCATATACCACATAGCCTAAATCACGAATAATTCCGGATAACGTGGTTTTTCCGCATCCGATTGAGCCTGTTACAGCAACAACTTTCATAAAAAACTTCCTTATTTTAACGGGTTAAGTAAGTTATACACATATAAGCATTTGCTTGTGCATAACTTTGCCATCTGCAAGGCAGTATAACTTTTTATAAACGTAATTAAAAACATTTCAGAGCATTTATTAACATCTAAAATAAAAATATACACAGTTGTGAATTATGTGCATATCTCAAGTTATTAACAAGCGGTTAATTTTTGTTAAGTGTTTGAATCAAAAAATCATTAATAAATTATTAATAAAGTTATTAACAATCCGTTAAACTTTAGTATATATTTGCGGATAAAAAGTTATCCCCAAAATTCGCAGGGATATATAACAAACAATAATAATTTTTAAATTTAAATTTAGGGCAAGAGGTTTGTGGATAAACGCGGCTAAAAAGCATTTGACTTTTAAGAGTATGCCCACTATATATATAAGCAGTTACGGTCGTAACTTTCAATGTTAATCATCAAAATAAAAAAGGTTTATATGTATTTAAAGGAATTGAAAGATAAATCTCCGCAGGAGTTATTGACATGGGCGGAAGATTTAGGTGTTGAAGACGCATCTTCCATGCGGGTTCAAGATTTGGTTTTTGCCATTATGAAAAAAATTGCCTCAGAAGATAACGTTATATACGGTGACGGCGTTATTGAGGTTTTGCAAGACGGTTTTGGTTTTTTACGTTCTTCAAAGTCAAACTATTTGGCAAGTCCTGATGATATTTATGTTTCGCCGGCACAAGTTAAAAAGTTTGGTTTACGAACAGGCGATACTGTTGAAGGCGAAATCAGAGCTCCGAAAGATAACGAGCGTTACTTTGCATTAACCAAAATTAATACCATTAACTATGAAGACCCGGAAAAATCAAAGTTAAGAGTTAATTTTGACAACTTAACTCCGTTGTATCCGACTAAAAAACTTAATTTTGATATTATTTGCGGCGAAAAAGATTATACCACCCGCGTTATTGACTTAATTGCTCCGCAAGGTAAAGGTCAGCGCGGACTTATTGTGGCTCCGCCGCGTACCGGTAAAACCGTTATGCTGCAAAATATTGCTCATGCCATTGCGGTTAACCACCCTGAAGTTTACTTAATAGTGCTTTTAATTGACGAGCGTCCGGAAGAAGTTACCGATATGACGCGCTCGGTAAAAGGCGAGGTTATTTCATCAACCTTTGATGAGCCGGCAACGCGCCATGTTCAAGTGGCGGAATTGGTAATTGAAAAGGCCAAGCGCTTGGTTGAAACCAAAAAAGACGTGGTTATTTTGCTTGATTCTATAACTCGTTTAGGGCGCGCGTATAACGCGGTTGTTCCGTCATCCGGAAAAGTTTTAACCGGCGGTGTTGACGCTAATGCTTTGCAGCGTCCGAAACGTTTGCTCGGCGCGGCTCGTAATGTGGAAGAAGGCGGTTCGTTAACTATTATTGCCACCGCTTTGATTGATACCGGTTCGCGTATGGACGAGGTTATTTTTGAAGAGTTTAAAGGTACCGGTAACTCTGAAATTATTCTTGACCGCAAACTTACCGATAAACGTTTGTTCCCGACTATTGATATTACTCGTTCGGGAACGCGCAAAGAAGAACTCTTGGTTGATAAAACAACGCTTTCAAAGATGTGGGTTTTGCGCCGTGTGTTAATGCAAATGGGCATGACCGACGGTATGGAGTTTTTACTTGATAAGCTCAGAATGTCTAAAGATAATCAAGATTTCTTTAACAATATGAATAGTTAATTTTTATATTTAACGGGCTCTTGCTTGCAACTTTTTCTCTTATGTGCTTTTTGCGCGTTACGGGAAAAAGTTGCGGCGCATCAGCTTTGTTATCGGCAAAATTTTTAAATAAGACCCATTTTTTGAGCGGTGATTACCGCTTGGGTGCGATTGGTTACGTTTAATGAGCGTAACAAAGCGTTAATATGAAGTTTGACCGTTGCTTCAGATACTCCCATTTCATACGCAATCTGTTTATTGGATTTTCCTTCCGCAATCAAATCAAGCACTTGTGATTGGCGATTGGTTAAGCTTTTTACGGTTACCTTATAATGAGGTGTTTCAGAAATTTCAGTATCGTTTTTACTTAAAGCCGGAGGAATATAACTTCCGCCGTTTAAAATAGTTTTCAGCGCTTGTTTAACAGTTTTACTTTCAGAGCGTTTAGGGATAAAACCTTTGATGTTTTTATCTAAAATTTTGCGTATTTTACGAATATCTTCACAGGCGGAAACAGCAATAATTTTAATATCAGGCGCTTTTTGATGCAAGAGTTTTACACCTTCATCCCATTTAACATCAGCCATATCTAAATCAAGAATAATAAAATTTATTCCGCTTTCTTCATAAATTATTTTTACGGCTTGCGAAAAATTGGAGGCTTGAATAATGATGGTATCAGGAAATTGTTGTTCCAAATCAAGAGCTAAACGGTCGCGGTATAAAGGGTGTTCATCGGCAATCAAAATTTTCATGATAAAATTCTCCTTAAATTGTGCAGGTACGCTGCTTTGATTGCAAATATAGTCTTAACTGCAATCATTTAAAGTGTATTTATCTAAAAAATGTGATGGTTATATTTTTTAGAAAAGTCCGGCAGTTCTAAAGTTCAATATATTCAATACCGGCTTCTTTGAACATCTGGGCAGAATATTCAAGTTTATCGCGCCATGTTCCTTTAGGTGAATTTTCATCAATTACAATTTTGTTGGTGATAACCATTTTTATGCCGGCTTGAATTATGGCTCGCGCGCAATCGGTGCACGGGGCGTGCGTTGCATATAAAACGCAGCCTTTTAAAGATGTTCCGGTCAAGCAGGCGTTGTAAATTGCGTTTCGCTCGGCGTGTTCAAAAAAATCGTATTTTGTGGGGCGTTCCATACGTTCGGATATATTGTCGTCAACACCGCGAACCAAGCCGTTATATCCGGTTGCTCTGATTTCACGGTCAGGGCCGACCACAACGGCTCCGGTTTTGGTTGACGGGTCTTTTGACCATGACGCAACCAAAAAAGCAAGCTCCATAAAGCGATGATGCCATTTATCCGAAAACATAAAACTTCTCCGTTAAAACATATATATAATACTTTTATAATCTTAATAAAAAACTAATTTTATGACAAAATGTTGTAAAATGAAACAGGTTGCTCTTGACAACAGCTTAAAAATATCCCAATTTAACAGCAGTGATTTTTATTTAATTTAAGGAGAAAAAAATGAGTGCTATTATAGATATTCATGCACGTGAAATTTTGGATTCTCGCGGTAATCCGACCGTTGAGGCTGATGTTGTTTTGCAAAGCGGCGCTTTCGGACGCGCTGCTGTTCCGTCAGGCGCCTCAACCGGTGTTCATGAAGCCGTAGAATTACGTGACGGCGATAAAAAACGTTATATGGGTAAAGGCGTTGAAAAAGCCGTTGCTAACGTTAATGACGCTATTTATGACGCTTTGGCCGGTTTGGAAGCTGAAGACCAGATTGAAATTGATAATACCATGATTAATCTTGACGGCACTGAAAACAAAGGCAAGCTCGGAGCCAATGCTATTTTGGCTGTATCTTTGGCAGTTGCTAAAGCTCAGGCTGAAGAAGCCGGTTTGCCGTTGTATCGTTATTTGGGCGGCACCATGGCTCGCACTTTGCCGGTTCCGATGATGAACATTGTAAACGGCGGCAAGCATGCTGATAACCCGATTGATATTCAAGAATTTATGATTATGCCGGTTTCTGCTCCGTCAATCAAAGAAGCTGTTCGTATGGGCGCTGAAATTTTCCACACCTTGAAAAAGAACTTAAAGGCTGCCGGTCATAACACCAACGTTGGTGACGAAGGCGGTTTTGCTCCTAACTTAAAATCAGCCGAAGAAGCTTTGTCATTTATTGTTAAAGCTATTTCAGACGCCGGATTTAAGCCGGGTGATGATGTTGTTTTGGCTATTGACGCCGCTTCATCTGAATTTTATGAAAACGGCAAATATGAAATGAAAGGCGAAGGCAAATCTTACACTTCAGCGCAAATGGTTGAATTTTACAAAGATTTGTGCGCTCGTTTCCCGATTTTCTCTATTGAAGACGGTATGGCTGAAGATGACTGGGAAGGTTGGAAAATGCTTACTGATGCTTTGGGCAGCAAAGTTCAGCTCGTTGGCGATGACTTGTTTGTTACCAATCCGAAACGTTTGGCTATGGGTATTGAAAAAGGCGTTGCTAACTCAATTTTGGTTAAGGTTAACCAAATAGGTTCATTGACTGAAACCATGAAAGCTGTTGATTTAGCTCAGCGCAATAAATACACTGCCGTATTGTCGCACCGTTCTGGCGAAACTGAAGATACCACCATTGCCGATATTGCGGTTGCTACCAACTGCGGTCAGATTAAAACCGGTTCAATGTCGCGTACCGATCGTATGGCTAAATACAATCAGTTAATTCGTATTGAAGAAGAACTCGGCGATATGGCAATTTATGCCGGTAAATCTATTTTGAAAAAGTAATTTTTTGATCTAGTTTTATGAGTTTTAATTATCCGGAGCTATTAAACTCCGGATAATTTTTTTAAGTATATCTGTTAAAAATAAGTTGAGAAATATATCAGATGTTTTTATACTTTACATAAACTCAAAAGGCCGGTGAAAAATGCAAAATCCAAAATTTATACATCTGCGCGTACACACCGCGTATTCATTGTCTGAGGGCGCTATTAAAATAGGCGACCTTATTCATTATTTGCATCAAAAAAATATTCCGGCGATAGCGGTTACCGACAGCGGTAATATGTTTGGCGGCAAAGCGTTTTCAAAATATGCCTCAGAAGAGGGGGTTAAACCGATTTTGGGCTGCACATTTTTTATGCGTAATCCTGATTCGGATGATTTGTTGCGCACAAAGGGCAAAGCGGTTGAGCGCGATAAGTTAATTTTATTGGTGATGAACGCTACCGGCTATGAAAACATTATGAAGCTGATGAAGCTGTTTTATTTGGATAATACCGCCAACGGTGATGATCCGCAGCTTAAATATTCTGATTTAGAAAAATATAATGAAGGCTTAATAGCTTTAACCGGCGGCGTTGACGGGGTAATCGGGCGCTTATTGCTTGAAAACCGCGCGGAAGAAGCTGAGCAGATGGTGCAGGAGTTGCAAAAAATTTTTGGCGAGCGCTTGTATATGGAAGTGTCGCGAATCGGTTTAGAAAGTGAGCAAAAAACCGAACAAAGTTTTATTGATTTTGCTTATAAGTATAATATTCCGTTGGTGGCAACCAATGAAGTTTTCTTTTTTGACCAAAGTATGTATGAAGCGCATGATGCCTTAATATGTATTGCAGCCGGCGAGGTTTTGGCCAATGATAAGCGAAAACATTTTTCACCAAACAATCGCTTGCGTTCTGAAGAAGAAATGCTTGATTTGTTTAAGGATTTGCCGGAAGCGGTGGAAAATACGGTTAAAATTGCGCAAAGATGTAATTATCTTTCAACTAAAGTAAAGCCCCTGCTTCCTATTTTTGAATGCCCGGACGGTAAAACGCAAGATGAATATATTACGGAAGAAGCTCATAAAGGCTTGGCCGAGCGCATGCAAAAGCATGTTTATTTTGAGGATATGACCGATGAGCAGAAGGCCGAAATTGATAAAAAATATTATGAGCGTTTGGAGTATGAGCTAAGCGTTATTAAACGTATGGGTTTTCCGGGATATTTTTTAATCGTGTCGGACTTTATCCGTTGGTCTAAAACGCACGGTGTTCCGGTGGGGCCGGGGCGTGGTTCCGGCGCCGGTTCTATTGTGGCATGGTCGATGAAAATTACCGAACTTGATCCGATTAAGCTTGATTTGTTGTTTGAAAGATTTTTGAATCCGGATCGTGTAAATATGCCGGATTTTGACGTTGACTTTTGTCAGGAAAACCGTTTTAAAACTATTGAATATGTGCAAAATAAATACGGGTTTGACCATGTGGCGCAAATTATTACGTACGGTAAATTGCAGTCAAAAGCGGTTATCAGAGATGTGGCGCGCGTATTGCAAATGCCATATACGCAGGCGGATAAAATTTCAAAAATGATACCGAATCCGGTACAAGGCAAAAATGTTTCATTGCAGGAAGCGCTTGATCAGGTGCCGGAATTAGAAGATATGCGCCAACATGACCCGCAGGTAAATAAGCTTTTTGATATTGCCATGAAGCTTGAAGGGCTGTATCGTCATTCAGGTGTGCACGCTGCCGGCGTGGTTATCGGTGACCGTCCTCTTGACCAACTGGTTCCGCTTTATAAAGATCCGAAAGCGGATATGCCGGTTACACAGTATGATATGAAATATGTTGAAGAAACAGGTTTAATTAAGTTTGACTTTTTGGGCTTAAAAACCTTGACCGTAATTAAAAAGGCGGTGGATTGGATTAAAAAGGTTAAAGGAATTGATTTAGATATGGATTCCATACCTTTGGACGATAAGCCGACTTATGAAATGATGCAGCGCGGTGATACGGCGGCGGTATTTCAGTTTGAATCGGCGGGTATGAAAGATGTTCATAAGCAGATAAAGCCTGACCGTTTTGAAGATTTAATCGCGATTGTGTCGCTGTATCGTCCGGGACCGATGGATAATATTCCGACTTATATTAAACGTAAACACGGCGAAGAAGAAATTACGTATTTGCATCCGAGTCTGGCGCCTATTTTGGATGAAACATACGGAATTATGGTTTATCAGGAACAGGTTATGAATATTGCCCGCGCGCTTGGCGGATATACCATGGGCGAAGCCGATAAACTCCGTAAAGTTATGGGTAAAAAACAACGCGAGGAGATTCCGAAGCAACGCGAAAAGTTTACTAAGGGCGCGATTGCCAACGGTATAAGCGAAGATGTGGCCAAAAGTATTTTTGACCAGATGGAAAAATTTGCCTCGTACGGATTTAATAAATCACATGCGGCGGCATATTCGCTTATTTCATACCAAACCGCATATCTTAAAGCGCACTATCCGGTTGAATTTATGTGCGCGGTAATGGATTTGGATATTATCAATACCGATAAACTGGCGTTTTTTGTGGCGGAATGCCGCTCAACCGGTATGGAAATTTTAAAACCGGATATTAATTTGTCGGATGCCGATTTTAGAGTGGAAGACAATAAAATACGTTATGCTTTGGGAGCGGTTAAAGGCGTTGGTTCATCTTATATGCAGGGGATTGTGGCCGAGCGTGAAAAAAACGGTCCGTTTAAGAGTATCTCAGATTTTTGTAATCGCGTTGATATTAAAAACGTTAACCGCAAACAGATGTATCAGTTGGTTAAAGCCGGCGCGTTTGATTGTTTGGAAAAAAACAGAGCGATGCTCTGTGAAAACGTTGATGTGATGGTCAGCAATATTTTTGCGTCTTCTGAAACTAAAAAAAGCGAGCAGCAATCTTTGTTCGGTTCAGAAGAATTATGCAACAAAATTAAATTTAAAGAAGTTCCCGATTGGCCTAATTTGGAAAAATTACGCCACGAGGCGGAAGCCATCGGTTTTTATTTATCGGCGCATCCTCTTGATATTTATGCCGAAAGCGCTAAAAAACTCGGCGTTAAAAATTGTACCGATGTTTCAAGAAACTTAAAAACCGGCGATAGTATTAAGGCAAATATTGCTGTTTGTGTGGAAAGTTTTCGCAAGCGCTTGGGAAAATCAGGCAAACCATATGCTTTTGTCGGGCTTTCAGATGCCTCAGGCACCATAGAAGCGTTTTTATTTTCAGACGGGTTGGCTAAATATGAAAATATTTTAAACTCGGATGATCCGGTATTGGTAAAAATTACCATAGATAAAAAAACGGAAGAAGCGGCGCCGCTTGTTATGATAAACTCGGTTAAAAAACTTGATGAAGCCATTACCGAGCAGGCAAAAGGTTTGATTATTACCATTACAAGCATCAGCGCGGTTAAGCAGTTAAAAGAAATTTTACAAACAGATAGAAAGGGAGCTAATAAAATATATATTATACCTGATATTCCGGATTGGGATTTAAGGTTTGAGCTTCCGGACGGATATGCCTTTTATGATACGGGAATTATTACTAAAATCAGGAGTATTGCCGGTATCAGCGATGTTAAGGAGATATAAAATGGAAAATAACGCATATTCATTAATTAAAGGTGCGGTTAACCCGTTATGGACCATATCGGAAAAATTACCTGATTTTGTTAAAATCGCAGGTGTTTTTGCGTTGTTTTTAACGGTGTTATCATATATTTTCGGTCAAACTTATGTGTGTGTTTTTGCTTCAGAAACAGATATTGCGTTACCTTGTTTGGGAAGTTCGTTTGTTTATTTTCCGTATTTGATAATAAAACTGTTGATAATAAACATTTTTATAATTTATTGGCTTAAAAAAGTGTTGCTTAATCAGCCTTTTAATAAAAATATGGCGGCAAAGGGCGTTGGTTTGTTTTTTTTGTTTATTATACTTAATTTAGTGCCGCTTGTATCAGCTTTTTTATTATTGGTTCGTGTGCCTAATCCGGTATGGCAGATTGAGCTTTTGTATTTTTTTGTTGTGTCACTTGGTTTTTGGGTTCCGTTTGTTTTAATGCGCTTTTATGCCGTTTTTATAGGTATTTTATCAGGATGTAATCAAAAAATGATAAAACCGGTTTGGCAAAATACCGGCGGATTTGGCGCCAAAATTGTTACTTCAGGCATAATTGTTTATATGATATGTATTTTGAGCGTTATCAGTCTTAATTCCATAATTGCAAGATTTTCGTGGGTTTTGCCGTTGCAACTTTATAATTTTGTGGCGGAGATGTTGTTTAATTTTATAATTTTATTTGTGGTTACCCTCATTGTTAATTTTATGAATTATCAAAAGCAAGTGTTTTTAAAATAAAAAATTCCGGTTTTATCCGGAATCTTTCTGAGTCTTTTTCAGGGTGGCATTAAATTCGGTAATGCACCGGAAAGCATGGCATTTGCACAGGTGATTGTTAAGCTCTGCGCCGCAGTAAGGGCATAACTCAACAATGCGTTTTGCAGTGTAAACTTTGTGGACGGTAGGAAAGCCGTTTTCGTACGGGATAAAAATATATGCCGGACGACCGTCTGATACTTTAATTTCCCTTAAATATAAAGGAAGATCTTCTTTTTTGATGTACATAGTCTTAATGTTAATAATAAAACGATTGTCGGTAGTTTATTATTTATGAGTTTGATGTAAAGATTTATTGCAACATAAATCACAGATTTCTGCTCTTTTGTTCATTTTTGTGTTGTAATTCTTGATAAAATTGGTAATCTGTGACAGGTTTAAAAATAAAATTTCGTAGGACGAAAAGTATGTTTGATATTAAATTTATCACCGAAAATCCTGATTTGGTTAAAGAAGGAATTGCTAAAAAAGGCTACACCAAAGAAGATTTGGATATAGACGCTTTAATTGCTTTGTATAAAGATATTAACAAGCTTAAAACCTCATCACAGGCTTTGGCGGAAGAAAAAAACAAATTAAGCGCCTCCATTAAAAATGCCGCTCCCGATGAAAGAGCCGCGATTATTGCTAAAAGTAAAGCTATCGGTGAAGAATTTAAATCAGAACAAGAAAAACTGAATACCGAGCAGGAAAAGTTTGATTTGATGATGCTCAAAATGCCAAATCTGCCGTCGCCGGAAAGCCCGATTGGCCCTGATGACAGCGGTAATATTGTGCGCCGCCGCGTTGGCGAGTTGCCGCATTTTGATTTTACTCCGCGCGACCATATTGAGTTAATGGAATTAAACGATTGGTCGGAAATGGAAAGAATCGCCAAAGTTTCAGGCTCGCGCACTTACGCAATTAAGAATGATTTGGCAAAGTTAGAGCTTGCCATGCACATGATGGTGCTTGATAAACTGCGCGATAACGGTTTTACGGTGATTACGGTTCCTTCAATTTCAAAAGAAAAACCGCTGTACGGGCAGGGGTATTTGCCGTTTTCAAGAGATGAAGTTTATTACTTGCAACAAGATGATATTTATTTGTCGGGCACGGCTGAATTGATATTAAATTCTTTGCGCGCCGATGAAATTTTGCAAGAAAATGAACTGCCGGTTTTATATGCCGGATTTTCACCGTGTTTCCGCCGCGAAGCAGGCGCTGCCGGTAAAGATACCCGCGGTTTGGTGCGTGTTCACCAATTTATGAAAACCGAGCAATTTGTTATTTGTAAAAACGATATTAATGAAAGTGAAAAATGGCACCAAAAGCTGTTGCAAATTTCTGAAGAGGTTTTACAGGATTTGGAACTTCCGTATCAGGTTTTGGAAGTTTGCACCGGCGATATGGGCGCGCCCAAATACCGCCAGTATGATTTGGAAGCATGGGTTCCGAGCCAAAATTGCTATCGCGAAACACATTCTTGCTCAAATATTACCGATTGGCAGGCTCGTCGTACCAACTTGCGCTATCGTGACAATGCGGACGGTAAAGTAAAGTTTGCTCATACTTTGAACAATACCGGTATTGCAACGCCGAGAGCCTTGGTTCCGTTTATAGAAAATCATCAAAACGCAGACGGCACGGTTAATATTCCGGTAAAATTGCAGCCGTATATGGGCGGTAAAAAAGTTATCGGAAAAAATTGCAAATAGTACATAAGCGGCGGTTTAGAAAATAAACCGCCGTTTTAATTTAATAAGCTTGAATTGAGCGCTTAAAATCTTAATTATTACAAAGAGGTTTTAGTTTGATGGAAAAGTTAAATTTAAAAGAACTTAAAGCAGCGGTTTTTGACTGGGATAATACGTTGGCGGAAAGCCGTACGGCGCTGGTTTTTTGCGTTAATCAGGTATTAAAAGAATATAATCTGCCGGAATGGGAGATTGTTAAAGCCAAACGAGATAACAATTTGTCGTTCAGAGATAATTTTCCGCGTATTTTTGGTGATAAAGCGGCGGAAGCTTATGAAAAATATACGCAAGTTTATTTAAAAAATGTTGCCGGAATGATTAGTACCTTTCCGAAAACCGTTGATGTTTTGCAGTTTTTGAAGTCAAAAGAGGTAAAGCTGATGGTAATGAGCAATAAAGACCGCAGGTTGCTTAATTATGAATTACCGTTGCTGTTTAACCCTGATTTGTTTGATAATGTGGTATGCGGTCATGAGGCGGCAAAAGATAAACCATATGGCGAGCATTTGTTTTGGACGCTGAAAAATATGTTTACGCCGCAGCAAATAAACAGACAAAACGTGTGGGTTATCGGTGACAGTCCGCAAGACAGTACTTGCGCTGAAAATGCCGGCGCATTGCCGATACGAATCGGCAAATCTATTTGGAATGACGAAACTAAAGATACGTCAGGGATAGTGTTTTTTGATTCCTTTGTGGATTTTTATAAAACTCTGCTTTTATCTTGAGCAAAATAGAGTACATTAAAAACAAACAACACTTTGATTTTTGAAAATAAAATGGTTAGGGTTCATCATTACGGCAATTATATAAAACGACTGAACAAAATATTGTTGGCCGCTTTGTTGATTTGTGCGCTTGGTTTTAACGCGATTAAGTTTTGTCGTTTGGCGGAAACAAACAACACTTTGATTGTTAATTATCAGTCGCCGATTGATGAATTGCAAGATTTTAGAACACCGTTGCCTTTGGAGGCGTATTTTTCCGAAAATTATGCCGAAAATAAAGAACTTAAAATGTTGGCGCTTGCTGTTGATGAAAGAGTGTTCGGAAAACAGGCCTTGAAAGCTTTGCAAAAAAAAGTAAATATGGTTAAAAACGGGCAGGGACTGTTGGTTTTCAGCCGCAGTAACGCCGATTATGCCGACAGATTGGCCAAAGCACTGTCTTTAGCGGCGCAGAAAATTGAGTATGAAGATTTTTCAGATAAACTTGCGGAGCAAATTATAAAACACGCCGCTCAAAAAAACAAATATGTGTTTTTAATTTTGAGCGCTGAAGAAGATAACGTTTTGCAAGGAAAGTTACAAACAGCCAAGGCGCTTAATTTGCATCCGCGAGTGTTTAACTTAAACGATAAAATTCCGTTGACAAATAAAACGGTAAATACCTTTGTTGAAGCAGAAAAACTAAGTCCGGAGCAACAGGAAGAGAATTTAAAACAGTTTGCAGCAGATTATGAACCTCAGTTGGCGCGTTTTTTGAAGGATGTGCATGCCGGTTATTATGATATGCCGGAATATTCGGCGGCTGATGAGCATTTGTTTGACAGAGGCGTGGCGCAAGTGCTTGCCATAGATAAAAATAACGACAAATACCAACAATTCGGCGATATTTATGCTGATACGGCTTTAGCGCGCTCGTTGCTTGACGGTTTTATTTTAGCAAAACATGAAATGCCGGAAGCTGAATATAAATTTTTTATTTTAACCGGAACCGATAAGAAAAAATATAGCGATGAATGGGATTTTATGGAAGATATTAAAGCCGGTAAAGACGGAATTATGCTGATAAACGGCAATCGGCAGGCAATGTTTTTGCCTTATTTTTGGAATATTTATCCTGATAAAGAGGCTTTTGTTAAAAATCTTAAAATCAGCGCCGGTTTAAGCCCTGATTATTGGTCAAAAAAAATTAAAGTTTATTATTTCAGAGCAGTGGAGATAAAATATGAAAATTAAAGGTTATGAAGTAAATTTCAGCGAGGAAGAACTTGATAATATTTTAACCGAAAAAACACGCAATATAGAACTTATATCGCGCGAGTTTGAAGGCTATAAAAATTTGCCTGTCGGCGATAAAAAAGCCATTGATCATTTAATTAAAGCGGCTGACATAATAAACAATGTGGCGCTTGAGCAAGACAACCCTTACAATTTGGAAATTAAACGCGAGATGGAAAAACTGGCGGTTAATGACGCGTATGTTTCCAAGGTGTTGCAACTGTTTAACTGTTTGAACGGAGTTGCCGGTAATAACGGAATTGATAAAGAACCGGTGCGGATTTTTAAAAATCTGCCGCTTTTTAAAGGGAAAAACTTTTATCCGACCGATTTATCGGAAAAAGAATTTCATGAAATTATTTTAAAAATGGCGGAAAGAGGTAAAATTGAAGAATTAAAAAAGATTTTATCTGCCCGCACTATGGTCAGAAGAAACGGCGATGAATTAAAATCTATAGATTATACCGAATATTTTGCAGAGCAATTTTCTGAGATTGCCAATGAGTTGGAGGTGGCCGCTTATTATTGCACGGAGCCTGAATTTAAGGAGTTTTTAAGTTGGCAGGTTCAGGCTTTGCTGCAAAACAATCAGGATATGGATATGTTGGCCGACAAGCATTGGGCTTTGTTGCAAAATAATAATTTGGAATTTACGATTTCACGTGAAAATTATGAAGATGAAATGACCGGAACAGTGTTCAACAATCCTGATGTGGCTAAAGTTATAAACGATAACAATATTGAAGTTGTGGCTAAAGACACTTTGGGGTGCAGAGTTGGCTTGGTTAATAAAGAAGGTACGGAAAAAATTTTGAAGTTTAAGCAAACCATACCTTATTTGGCGCAGTGGATGCCGCTTAACAAACAGTACAAGCAAAACAGTTTTTCAGCGGAAGACTTAAAGCAAAATATGGTAGATGTTGATTTAATTGCTTTAACCGGCGATTATGCAATGTGCCGCGGCGGTATAACTCAAGCGCAAAATTTGCCTAATAATGATAAAATTGCGGTAAAATGCGGCGGGTGGCGGCGTAATGTATATCATCGTCAGGTTTTACTCAGCTATGATGTTGAAAATGAAAAGAAACTGCTTAATCGCCTGGTTGACCCCGAACTCCACAAGTATGTTGACCACGCGCAGATAATTGTTTTTGATATAGGGCATGAAAACGGACATTCGCTCGGTCCGACGGCAGAATATCAAAATTCATTAGGTGTTTTTAAGCATATTATAGATGAGCATAAAGCCAATGTTTTTTCTATTGCTTCAATCGCGGAGTTAGCTAAAAAAGAGGCGCGTTTTACTAAAGAAGATTTGAAAAAAATTTATGCTTCATGGGTGGTTGAAACACTGTTTTTAAGAGCGCGGCCGATTTTTTCGCAACCGCACCGCATGGCCTCATTGATTGAGTTTAACTATTTGTTTGAAAATAAAGTTATTTGGTTTGACAGTAACAAAAAACTGCATATAGACTTTGATTTAATAGGTATGGTGGCATACAGACTTTTGGAAGAAACAATCAGAGTGCAGCTGTCTAAATCAGCCGATAACGCTAAGGCTTTTATTAATCGTTGGGCGGTTTGGGGCGAGTGGTCGCGCCATATTGCCGATGTTCAGCAAGAGTTGGGCGTAAAGCCTTATATCAAAATTATAACCAATTTTTAATATTATTCAGCTAAAATGGAATTAATATTCGGTTGAGAGGAGAATGAAATGTTTGGAAAATTGATTTACGGACAATTTTCATTGAAAGAAACTTTTTGGAAATATGGCGTGTTGGGCATTTTCGGGTGCTCTTTGGTAACCAAAATTTTTAAAATGTTTCTGCTTAAACAGTTAAAAGGCGTTTCGTTAGGCGTTTATTATACGCGTTATTTTTCACCGCTTAACATGGATAATACCATATTGTTTTTAACCATAAGCTATTTTGTGTGCGCTTTTGCTTTAAGCGTATATTGTATTATGGTTGTTTTCGGGGTTTGGCGCAGCGCGGCAGAATATGATAAAAGCGTGTGGATGCGCCATATTGCGAAAGTAATGATTTTATTAACGGTTTATGCCGGATTGATGTTCGGGTTATAGGATAAAACATGAAAAAAGCGTTTTTATTGTTTGTAATTGCCATGTTGGGAGCTTGTGTGGTATCAGGAGATTTTCCGGAAGACCGTAATCGTTTGCATGAATTAGGACGCGATGATGTTTACTGCCAAAAAAATCCTGACAAGTGTATAGATGGTATACCGTGGTAAACTGAATAAGCATGGTGCGGAGTTTGTAAATAATCTGTTGTAAATTTCGGATTAGATGTAAAGATTGCTAAAGGAGATATAAAATGACTGAAAATGCCGATAATATTACCTATGATTTTGTGGTAAACGATGAAGACGAAGTTATGCTTCTTTTGTATGCCGGCGAAACGGCTCCGGCTGCTGAAACCCGCATTGCTTTAGATGCGGAAAATCACTCGGCGGAATTATTTCGTAATGAAGATGAAAGCATTGTGCTTGAGGCTATTCCCGATGAAATTTTTGACAGCCTGATTGATGCCGATAAGTTATTGGTGTGCGAGCTCAGTAATACCGAAAATGAAGATGACAGCCGTATAGTTTATGCTTATGAGGCTGATATTGAAGATTAATTTAAACCGCCGGAATTTGTTTTCGGCGGTTTATATTTAATCGGCTAAAAATTTTTTAAGCGCGGATAATTGTTTTTGAGCGTCTTCACGCCCCAAATTGTACATAGCTTTAATTATTTCAGGGTTGGTTTCGGCATGTTTGATGTTAATAAACCGGCTTGGTTGAATTACAAAAATTTTACCTTGTGCCGACAGATTTTTGATATAATCAAGCTCTTGATTATACATGATATGGCGATTTTTAAGAGCCTTAATAAATTCAGGAAATTTACGATATACTATTTTTGCCAACCATAACAATGAAAACGGCTTTTTGCGGTATCCGGCGGGGCGGGTTTGCACTACTATAATTTTATTGTACCCTAAATTAAGGGCAGCCTGTAAAGGAATGCTGTCGGTAATACCGCCGTCAAGGTATAAATTGCCGTCAATATCCACAATTTTGGAAACAAAAGGCATAGAGGCGGAAGCTCGCAAATAATCCATGTATTTTCCGCTCATTTCGGGGCATAAAATATATTCAGCCTTGCCGGTTGTTACATTGGAGCAGGTTACATAAAATGCGGTTTTTGAATTGCTGAAGGTTTGATTATCAAAAACATCAAGCTTTTCAGGCAGTTCATGATAAGCAAATTCAGTGTCAACCATGTTGCCGGTTTTAAGCCATGATTTAAGGCTCATAAAACGATAGTCATCGTTGTATTTCAGGTTATAGCGGATACCGCGTCCGGTTTGACGCGAAACATAACCGCAGCCATGAATCGCTCCGGCCGAAACGCCGATTACGCCATCGGTCATAATGTTGTTTTCAAGCAGAATATCAAGCACTCCGGCGGTATAAATGCCGCGTTTGGCGCCGCCTTCAAGAACTAAACAAGTTTTCATTATTTTTCCTCAACGGTTTGCGGGTTGCCGACTAAAATATTAAATGACGATTTTATTAATCCGGCTGACCATTTTAAGATAATTAAGCCGCCGACAAGCCCCATGAGCGGGTCAAAAAATACCAAACCGAAATATTTGCCGAGCAAAAGGGCAATAATGGCAGTTACGGAAGTTAAGGCATCGGCTAAAATATGCAAATAAGCGGCCTTAAAGTTTAAGTTTTCTTTGTGGTGGTGATGCTCGCAAATTTCAGCGCCGTGATGATGATGTTCCGACATGATAAGGATACAAACTATATTAACCAACAAGCCGATAACGGTTACCAAAATAGCCTCATTAAATGAAATTTTGGCAGGGTGGATAAAGCGGTCAACAGATTCAAAAATTATGCCGAAAGATGTTAATCCTAAAAATAAGGCGCTGGTATAGCCTCCGAGGGCGTTTAACACGTCTTCTTTGTTTTTGTAACGGTTGATTACGGCGCAAACCATAAAGGTGATAAATAAGGCTAAAGCATGGGTTCCCATGTGAAAGCCGTCGGCGGTTAAGGCCATTGATTTGGTTAAAATGCCAAAGCTGATTTCAGCCGCCATGGTAATTAAGGTAACAATAATTACCAACAAAGTTTTGTTTTTTAATTTTTCATTATCCATGATTTTCGTCCTATTTTATTTTATCCAAATGTTCAACCAAGTCATCAATCAGGGTTTGCGAATCTTTGTTGTTTTTAAGCGCGTCTTTGATGCAGTTTTGCAAATGGCCGCGCACAACCTCTTTCCAAACGCCTTTTAAGGCTGATTGCGTGGAGGTGATTTGGTTTAAAATTTCCATACAGTCGCGATTTTCGGCAACCATTTTATTAATGCCGCGAACCTGTCCTTCAATACGGTTAAGGCGGGCGGTTAATTGTTTTTTATCATCTTCAGTGTAGCAAAAAGACATATTTAATCCTCAATATAGTATATACCCCTATACCCTATCTATATGACGAATAAATATGATTGTCAAGCCTAAATTTTGTGTTTAAATACGGTTTTGGCCAAAAGCACAGCGCAAAAGCCGCTGATAATGCTGAGTAAAGCGCCCATTTTGGCGGCGTCTTGCAAGGATGTGTCGGTATAAGCAATATCGGCAATAAATAAAGATACGGTCAGCCCGATGCTTGCGGTTAAACCGATTAAAATTATATCGGCATTGTTAATTCTTTTGTCGGTTGTAAAGCCTGCTAAGGCGCCGATTTTGATAAATAAGGCAATGCCGGCTGTTTTGCCGATAATCAGAGAGCTTAAAATAATAACCGTCAGGGCTGAGATGTTGCCAAAGGCAATACCGGCGTTGGCAAGGCCGAAAAAGAACAATCCGAAGGTTACTATCGGTTTTAGATGCTGTTCAAGTTTGTGAAGAGGTTGAGCGGGAATAAACGGAATAATCCATACCAGAGCTAATGAAGCGTGCAGGTTGGCCGTGTATAATCCTAACCACGAAATAAGCGCAGGGAGCAGATACGGCAAGTATGTTTTGGTTTTAGTTTTGTGCAAATACATGGCGGCGAGCATGGCAAGAGCAATCAGAATCAGGCAAGCCGGCTGAAAAGGTTTATCGGCGTCAGGGTAAAAAAGAGCAATAATACCAAGGCCGATAAAGTCATCAATAATGGCTAAAAACAGTAAAAAAGCCAGAGCCGGATGCTTTTTAGGAAAAATTAATTTGGCAAACAGCAGGGCAATGGCAATATCGGTAGCGGTGCCGACAGCCCACCCGGAAGCATATTCGGTATGGCCGAAAACAGCGTTCAGTCCGTAAAAAATCAGAATCGGCATCAGCACACCGCCCCAGGCGGCAAATATGTTCACTAAGGCCTTTTTTACAGGGAATAAAGCGCCTCCGGCGGAAAACTCGTGCATAATTTCAATGGTGACGGAGCCGAAAAACAATACTAAAAAAATATCGTTTACCAAAAAATGAAAATTTATTTCAGCAAAAATGTGATGGTGTACCAAATTGTGATATGAAGAATAATCGGCATTTGCCCACAGCAAAGCAATAATAACGCCGCTTATGAGCGGCAAAGACCATTCTTCGGCTAATTGCACAAACTTGTTCATAACTTCTCCGTTGTTGCCAACACATAATAATCAGTAAATTTAACTTTACAAGTAAAAGCGGATAAAAAAGAATTTTAATTTGTCAAGTTGCTTTTTAAGGTTTCAAGTTTTTCAATTTTAGCTTTGGTTTTGGTTATGTAATTATTGGCGCTGTTAAATTGTTCGGTTGCGTCTTTGCAGCCTTCAGAGCCGTAAGCGGTGAGGCCGCTTTCCGAGCATTTTAAGTTTTTGTCTTTGGCTAACTGTTTAATGGAATCTTTTTTAATTTGATAATTGTTTTTAAGCTCAGGTAATTCAGTGTTTATATATTTAAGCAGATTATCTTTGGCTTCTTGGCATTTTACGGTTCCGGTTTTGGCCATTTGCTCGGCTGAGCAGGCTTCATCCATTTTTTTGGTTAATTCTACATCTTTGTCATCGGCAAAACAAAAATATGCGATTGCCAAAACAATAAGAACAACAGTTAAGCACCCGTTGTTTTCTTGCGCTACTTCTGAAATTTTTCCGGTTGCAGTATCTATTTCAATTTTGGACATTTTATACCCTTTGATTACCTTGGTTAAAAACGTTGTTACTATAAAAAACTAATTTTGAAAATTCAATAAAAAATTTGCTTGACCTTGAGTTTACTCTAAGTGCTACACTAAAAACAAATCGGTAAAATTTTTACCAGGAGGTAAAAATGAAAGTTTTTTTATTATAAATTTGATTGGCTTAATGCTTGTTTTATATTAAATGCCGTGCTCTTATATTATGACCGCGCACTGTTTTTACCGCTGTCCTTGTCTTATACACCGGTAGCAGACACAATTTATAATCGGAACGATTTTATTTTCAGTTTTGTGAACCTTTTCTTAAATAAAATCGTTATTAATAATTGTGAACGGAGTTTACAATATGGAAACGAGAATTATGATTGAAAAGTTAAAAAAAACGGCGACAAGTCGTAAATTATGGATATACGGCGCAATAATTTCAGTCTGCGTTTTGTTTTTACCGCAAATGTTCGGCAGTAAAGACGATGTTACGTATATAACCGAAGATGTTAAGCGGCAGAATATTGAAAAAGTGGTGAATGCCGCCGGCGAGGTCAGAGCAATTCAGTTGGTTGAGGTCGGCGCGCAGGTTTCAGGTAAAATTGAAAAACTGTATGTTAAAGTTGGGCAAGAAGTTAAATCCGGCGATATGATTGCTGAAATTGATTCCACCACTCAGCAAAATGAAGTTGATATTAATAAAGCTAAGTTAAGCAGTTATCAGGCGCAGCTTGCCGCCGCCAAAACATCATTGAACGTGGCGGAAAAACAGTATCAGCGTATGCAAAAGCTGAAAAAACAAAATGCGGCTTCGTCAGAAGATTTGGAAAACAGCGAAGACGCTTACCAAACCGCAAAATCAAAAGTGGCGGAACTGACCGCGTCGGTTAAAGAAACCGAAATTTCATTAAGCACGGCGGAAACCAATTTGGGTTATACCCGTATTACCGCTCCACTTGACGGCACGGTTGTTTCAGTTCCGGTAAAAGTAGGGCAAACCATTAACGCTGCTATGGATACGCCGACCATTGTGCAAATTGCCGATTTAAGCCAAATGGAGATTTTGATTGAAATTTCAGAGGGCGATATTTCTGAAATCAAAGCAGGAGTTAAGGTTACCTATTCTATATTGGCAGATTTAAATCATGTGTATGAAACAACTTTAAAATCTATTGATCCGGCGCTTACGTTGTTGACCAACGGAACATATTCGGAAGTTGTGGGCGATGATGAGGCAATTTACTATTACGGCCGTTTGATTGTGCCTAATGATGAGGGAAAATTGAGAATCGGCATGACGACTCAAAATGTGATTTATGTTGAAAATGCCGAGAATGTACTTTCGGTTCCGGTTATGGCGGTAAAAGGAAAGGCAAATGAGCAGTATGTTGAAGTTTTGACTAAAACAGGCTTGCAACAAAAGCCGGTTGAAATCGGAATTTCCGACGGATTGCATATTGAAATTAAAAGCGGCTTAAATGAAGGCGACAAAGTGGTTTTGGCGCACATGTCTTCGGCTGAAATTTCAGACAAGACTGCCAATATCAAAGGTCCAAGGAGATTCTAAGATGAATATCATTGAACTGAAAAAAATTAATAAATTTTTCGGTGAAAACGCTAATCGGGTTCATGTGCTTAAAGATGTTAATTTTTCAGTTGAAAAAGGCGATTTTGTTGCCATTATCGGACAATCAGGTTCCGGAAAATCCACAATGATGAATATTATAGGGTGTTTAGATGTGCCGACTTCCGGCTCTTATAAAATAAACAGAGTTGAGGTTGGCAAAATGAACAAGGACGAATTGGCAGATTTGCGCTCTAAAACATTCGGCTTTATTTTTCAGCGTTATAATTTGCTTTCAAGCTTAAAAGCTGATGAGAATGCCGCGCTGCCGGCGGTTTATTTGGGGCTTAATGCTGAAGCTCGCAATAAACGGGCGGTGGAATTGTTAAAAAAACTTGAGCTTGGCGATAAAGTTAACAACAAACCGAACGAACTTTCCGGCGGACAGCAGCAACGCGTGAGTATTGCCCGCGCTTTAATGAACGGCGGCGAAATTATTTTGGCAGATGAACCAACCGGCGCGCTTGATTCAAAAAGTGGCGAGCGGGTTATGGAAATTATTAAAGAGTTGCACAAGCAGGGACATACCATAATTTTGGTAACCCATGACAGCCATATTGCCGCGCAGGCAAGCAGAATTATTGAAATTAAAGACGGGCAGGTGGTGTCAGACACGCGCAAGTCAGACACTATATATCCGGTGGCGGAAAAGGTTGAGCACAATAAAAAAAGCAAGTTTGATACATTTAAGTACAGTTTTATGGAATCGTTTAAAATGTCGGTTCATGCCATTTTATCTAATAAAATGCGCTCGCTGTTGACGATGCTCGGTATTATTATCGGTATTGCTTCCGTGGTTTCGGTGGTGGCTTTGGGTAACGCGTCACAGCAAAAAATTATGGAGCAAATTAATTCTATGGGCACCAATACCATTGATATTTTGCCGGGAACAGGTTTTGGCGACCGGCGCGCCATGAGAGTGCGTACCTTAAAAATCAGCGACTCTGATTATTTGGGTAAACAAAGCTTTATAGACAATTCAACCCCGAAAGTTTCCGCTAACGGTAATTTGGTGTATGAAAACCAAGCCTTAACCGCGCAGCTTACAGGAGTAGGCGAGGCGTTTTTTGAAGTTAAAGGACGCAAAATTGCTTTAGGACGCATTTTTACGCAAGGCGAGGTTGACGATATGGCCTCGGTGGTTGTAATTGATGATAACACCCGTAAACAGTTGTTTGAAAATGATCCTGACCCGATTGGCAAGATTTTAATTTTTAACAAAAAACCGCTGAAAATCATCGGCATTACCGAGCCATACAACGCCCCCGGTCCGATGTCGGATTCTATGAACTTGTGGACTCCGTATACGACCGCAATGTATAAAATTAACGGTACTAACGATATTGATTCAATTACGGTAAAAATTAACGATGCGGTAAATTCGCAAGTGGCGGAAGAAAGTATTGAAAATATTTTAACCTCACTGCACGGTAAAAAAGACTTTTTTATGATTAATACCGACAGCATTAAGCAAACAGTGGAAAGCGCAACCAATACCATGAAGCTTTTGATTGCCAGCATTGCGGTAATTTCATTGATTGTCGGCGGTATCGGGGTGATGAATATTATGTTGGTATCGGTTACCGAGCGTACGCGCGAAATCGGTATCAGAATGGCTATTGGCGCCAAACAAGCCGATATCTTACAGCAGTTTTTAATTGAGGCAGTGTTAATTTGTTTGGTCGGCGGTTTTATGGGAGTGACGCTCTCATTATTGATAGGCGCCGGATTTAATACTTTTTCGGAAGATTTCGGTATGATTTTTTCAACATCGTCCATAATTTTGGCGTTAAGCTGTTCAAGCGCAATCGGTATAATATTCGGATATATGCCGGCAAGAAACGCTTCAAACCTTAATCCTATTGATGCATTAGCGAGTGAATAACATGAAAAAGAATATGGTTTTTAAATCTTTGGTTTTAACGTTTTTATTGGCAACGCTCGGCTGCGCGGCAAATAAATACGAATCGCATACGCTTGAAGATGAGCTCGGGCAATATGACAGCGCGCGTTATAAGGCTGACGGCGAATGGTGGCGCGAATATAACAATGCGGAGCTTAACCGCTTGGTGGAAACGGCGCTACAAAAAAATCCTGATTATTTGCGCGCGGCGATAAATATTAATAAAGAACTTTATAGTTTAAAGTTGCAAACGCTTGATTTGTTTCCGACTTTAGCGGGCAAGCTTAACGCTTCTTCGCAGAGTGAAGTTAAGCGCACCGATAATTTTTCAAGCAATTTTTCAGGCGAGCTCGGCTTAACGTATGAAGTTGATTTGTACGGTAAAATTCGTAATTTGCAAACTGCGCAGGAATTTGAATATAAAGCGACTGAACAAGATAAAGAATCGGCGCGTTTGAGCCTTGTCAACAGTGTGGTTGATTTGTATTTTAATTTGGCATACTTAAACAATGCGATTGCTTTAACCGAAAAGAACATCGCGCTTTATCAAAATTTGTATAATATATCGGCGCAAAAATACCAAAGCGGCAAAACTGACGACATAGAATATTTGCAAACTAAGCAAAGCCTACTCTCAGAAGAAAATAAACTGCTTGATTTACAAACGTCATTTAAAGAACAAGAACGCAGTTTGCGCAATATTTTAAGCGCTAAGCCCGATGAAGATTTAAATTTAGAGTTTATCGGCCTTATAGAGCAAAAGTCGCTTAATGTTAATATGGAAACGCCGCTTGCGGTGCTTGCTAAGCGTCCGGATTTGCTTGCCGGTCAATATCGGTTGGAAAAAGCGTTTAAAAACTTAAAAGCCGAAGATAAAAACTGGTATCCGACCATTTCACTCAAAGGGGCGATTAATTCGGCTTCTGACAAGGCGCGCACTACGTTTGATTTTCCATACTTGCTCGGCAGCGTGGGGGTTGATTTGCCGTTTTTAGATTGGAACAGAGTTAAAAACAATGTTAAAATTTCGGAGGCAGATTATAATTTGGCGCTGATTGATTTTAAGGATAACTTAAATCAGGCTCTAAATGAAGTCGCTTATTATTACTTCGCATATCAAAAAGCAGGACAGCAATATGATAATGTTGAGCAAAATTATAATAATGCCGTAAAAATCAGCAAATATTATCAGGCACGTTATAATAACGGCAAAATAGAGTTTAAGGATTATTTGGAAGCAATTAATACGGAAAATGAGCTGTATAAAAGTTTAATTGAGCAAAAATATCAGATAATCAAATATGAAAACTATATCTTTAAGGCCATGGGCGGGAAGTACGGCGCTTAATACATAACTTTGTTTAAGTACAGTCCGCAGGCCGGGGCGGTTACTCCGGCTTTGGCGCGGCATTTGCTTTCCAGAATATTTTTAACGTCATCGGGGGTTAAGTGTTTGTCGCCAACCATTTTTAAGGTTCCGACCATATTGCGCACCTGATGGTATAAAAAGGAGCGCGCCTCAACAATAAAATCTATTTCATCGCCGTTTTGAATAATATCAAGCTTGTCTAAGGTTTTAAGAGGCGAAAGAGCCTGACAGCCGGCGCCGCGGAAAGAGCTGAAGTCATGATGCCCGAGCAGGTGTTTTGCGCCTTCGCGCATTAAATCAACGTTAAGCGGATAGCCGACATGCCAAACGCGGTTTTCAAGCAAAACGGTGCGCGCTCGGCGGTTTAATATGCGGTAAATGTAACCGCGTCCGACGGCTGAAAAACGGGCGTGAAAATTATCAGGCGCCTGCTCAACGTTAATGACGGCAACCGGAGCCGCCATATCGCGCAAATTGGCGTTAAAGGCTTCGCGAATCCGGAACAATTCCATATCGGTATTTAAATCAAAATGGGCAACCTGAGCCAAGGCATGTACTCCGGCATCTGTGCGTCCTGCGGCATAAATTTCAGATTTTTGGTGGGTAAAGCTAAACAGCGCGGTTTCAAGATATTCTTGCGCGCTCATTCCTTCTTGCTGTTTTTGCCAACCGACAAGGTTGGTGCCGTCATATTCTATGGTTATTTTGTATCGCATGCCAACATCAATAATCTATTTTACTTGTTATTGCAAGAAAAAAGCCGGAGTATTTGCTCCGGCCGTGGAAGTATAAAATCAATTTAAGCAACCAACTTTAAGCCGGTTTCTTGTTTTTCTTTAAAAAAACCAAGCTTACGTTGTACCTCCCAAATAACACGTAAAGCATTGAGAGCATTTTCTCCGGTAATACGAGGAGTTGCCTCGCCTCTGATACAAGCCGTAAAGTGGCTGAGCTCGGCGCTTAACGGTTGATTGGTAGGAATAAAGAGCTGTTCAACACTGCCTTTTAAGCCGTAATTCATCCAGTCAGGGATGCTTTCTTGGTTAACATAAGGCATACGTCCTTGCGAGTGAACGTTAATGCTTTGATTGATAAAGTCCATATCAATGTAGTTGGTGTCAGTGGTGACAGTTAAAGTGCGCACGCGGGCTTGAGTGATACGGCTCGCCGTTAAGTTGGCGGTAGCGCCGTTTGCAAATTCAAGCAAAGCGGAAATGTAATCTTTACCTTCCGGTTTGTCGGCGGTTTTAACCGAGCAAGCCTGAACATTAACAACCGGAGATTTAACTAAAGACTGAATAACTTCAACGTCGTGAATCATTAAGTCCATAGCAACGTCAACATCGGTAATACGACCGCTGGCCGCCGACATACGCTGAGCGGTTAAAGAACGAATTTTGGAAGTATCGGATAAAATTTTGCCCATCTGCTCAACGGCCGGATTAAAGCGTTCAATATGGCCGACCAATAAAGTTACGTTGTTCTTTTTAGCGGCGTTGATTAAGCGCATGCACTCATCTTCAGTGGTGGCTAACGGTTTTTCAATTAAGCAGTGAATGCCGTGATTTAAGAAAAACTCGCCAACATCGGCGTGAGTGGTTGAGGTGGTAACCACGCTGACGGCGTTAACGCTTTTGGCAACTTCTTCCATTGATGAAAAAGCTTTAATGCCAAACATTTCAGCCGCATTTTCAGCCGCTTCCGGAAAAATATCATATACGCCGACAAGCTCAACATTAGGCAGATTTTTGTATGTTTTTAAGTGGTTTTTGCCCATAACACCGGCGCCGATAACGGCAACTTTAATGGTATCAGTCATTTAAAATCCTTTGTAATTTACGAAAAACTGAGCCTTTTATAGCACATTTTTCGTCAAATTGCTTTTAAAAAGATGTTACATATTGTTACAGGCCGGTTAACGCGTTTATTCCATTTCAGCCAAACGGCGAGCTTGGTCTTCAGTGACTAATGCCTCAATAATTTCGCCCAAAGCCTCGCCGGAAACCACTTCGTCAAGTTTGTAAAGGGTAAGGTTAATGCGGTGGTCGGTAACGCGGCCTTGCGGGTAGTTATAAGTGCGGATACGCTCGCTGCGGTCACCACTGCCGACTTGGGTTTTACGCTTTTCGGCATAGTTGGCGTCAATGCTTTCTTTTTGCATGTCATAGAGTTTGGCGCGCAGGTGGTTCATGGCTTTTTCACGGTTTTTGAACTGTGAGCGGTCATCTTGGCATTGTACCACCACGCCAGTCGGAATATGGGTGATACGAACCGCGGACTCGGTTTTGTTAACGTGTTGTCCGCCCGCGCCCGATGAACGGTAAACGTCAACTTTTAAGTCGGCCGGATTGATGTATAAGTCAACCTCTTCAATTTCAGGCAAAACGGCAACGGTGGCGGCGGAAGTGTGCACGCGTCCTTGTGATTCGGTTACAGGAACACGTTGCACGCGGTGGGCGCCGGATTCAAATTTAAGCTTGGCAAATACGTCTTTGCCGGTAATTTTGGCAGAAGCTTCTTTGTAGCCGCCCAAACCGTTTTCGTTGGCGTCCAAAACCTCAAATTTCCAACCTTGTTTTTGTGAATAACGCTGATACATTTCAAACAAAACAGCGGCAAACAAGGCGGCTTCGTCACCGCCGGTTCCGGCGCGAACTTCCAAAATGGCGTTCTTTTCGTCATCTTCCGACTTCGGTAACAGCAAAATTTTAATTTCATGCTCCATTTCAGGGAGTTTTTCTTTTAACTCATAATATTCGCTTTCCGCCATTTCGCGCATTTCTTTATCAAGCGACGAATCGTCCATCATTTGCTTGGCGTCATTTAAATTGGCGGCGGCATGCTGATATTTTTTGATAGCCTCAACCACCGGCGTTAATAATGAAAGTTCTTTGTTAAGCTTAACAAGCTCATCGGAAGATACGTTTCCGGTTAACAAAGATTCAATTTCTTCATGGCGGCGAACCACGCCGTCAAGTTTTTCTTCAAAATTCATCTTAAATTTCCTTCAGCAAATTATTAATGGCAACGAGTTTTTGTTCGCCGCTGTCTAAATTTTTGACGGTAACATTGCCGCCGGCAAACTCGTCAGAGCCGATAATTACGGCTTTGCAGGCGTTGGCTTTGTTGGCCTTTATCATACGTTTTTTGATATTGCCGCTATAACTGTGTTCAACACGGTGGCCGGCTTTGCGCAAATCATAGGCAATTTTTAAGGCAGTTTCAGCCATATCTTCGCCAACCGGAATTACGGCAATCGGGCGAGCCGGTTCAACATCTGCCTCAAGCAGCATAGAAAGGCGTTCAACCCCGCAAGCCCAACCGATACCGGCAACTTCGCCGCCGCCCATTTGGGCAACCAGACCGTCATATCTGCCGCCGGCAAGCACGGTGCCCTGAGCGCCGAGTTTATCAGTGGTCAGTTCAAATACGGTATGCGAATAGTAATCTAAACCGCGTACTAAACGGTTGTTGACACGATATTTAATATTTAATAAATCAAGACCTTTCAGCACCGCATTAAAGAAGGCGGCAGATTCTTCATTTAAGCTGTCGGCATAAAGAGGAGCGCCGGCCACAACCGCTTTATCGCATTCTTCTTTAGAATCTAAAATGCGCAACGGGTTTTTGGTCAGGCGGTTTTTGCTGTCTTCTGACAGTTCGTCATAATGCTGATTTAAGTAATTTACCAGTTTTTCACGGTAAGCGTCGCGGCTGGCCGCATCGCCTAAAGAGTTGATTTCAACCGTAACGGCGCCGGCAAGGCCGAGTTTTTCAAGGAACTCATAAGCCATGGCAATAACTTCAATATCGGCTTGCGGCGAGGCCACGCCCAACATCTCAACCCCAAACTGGGTAAATTGGCGCTGACGACCTTTTTGCGGACGCTCATAACGGAACATCGGTCCTTGATAATAAAGCTTAACCGGCAGGTTTTGCTGCATGCCTTCAGAAATAAAAGAGCGCACAACGCCGGCCGTGCCTTCGGGACGCAGAGTTAAACTTTCGCCGCCGCGATCTTGAAAACAATACATTTCTTTGGTAACAATATCAGAGGTATCGCCCAAATTGCGCGAAAAAACCTCGGTAAATTCAAAAATAGGGGTTTCAATTTCATCAAAACCGTACTTTTCAACCACTTCGGAGGCGGTGGTGATAACTTTTTTAACTTTTCTTTTAGCGGCGCCATATAAATCATAAGTTCCGCGAACATTTTGTAATTTTGCCATGTTATTTTTCCTAATTTATTTAAACAAAGAAACGGCGCAGAAAATCTGAGCCATTTCTTAAAATGACAGCAATGCTAATGGTTTAAAAATTTATCAAGCGCAATGCCGGTTTGCTTGCGCGGGCCGGCAACTTTGGTTAATTGTCCGTCAATGTAAACATCAACATTGTAATAACGGCCGACCGATAAAATTAAGCCTTCTTTATCAGGCACGTTGTAAACGTAACCTTTGGGCTTAATGCCGGTATCATAAACTTTTTGGTCATCACGCACTTCAAACCAAGATTCGCCGTTAAATTTGATTACCACACGGCTTTCAGATGCGGCTTGCGGTTCTTCTTCGACAACAGGGGGTTCGGCGTAGCTTTCATCTGATATGGTTATTTGATTATCTTCAATCGGAGTTTCGGTTTCAGCTTCCGGCGGTGTGATAATTTCATCAATATTTATCGGTTTTTCAGAGTCGGTATCGGAAATTTGCTCTTCATCAGCCGGTTGATATTCATCAATCGCGGTTTCAGCTTTTTTGGGAGAGCAACTTAATAAGAGCCAAGCCAGATAAATAAGCACCACGGCAATAATGCCGATTGATATTTGTTTTTTGTTGGGAATAGTTAACTTAGTATGTTTTTCAATAACCTTTTTGTCGTTTCTGTTTTGATCAGTGTTTTTTTGAGGCATAGCCTCGGATTTATAACACTGAACAATACGGTCGGCATTAAGACCTAAATATTCGGCATACGAGCGGATAAAACCGGTGCCGTAAGGAACGGGAGGAAGCTCTTTAAAGTTGCTTTCTTCAAGGGCTTTAATGTAAATTTTACGAATACACAAAGCTTTAGATACCGTGTCTAAAGTTTTTTTCTGATTTAAACGCGTGTATTTTAAAAACATACCGACAGTAGTTGCTTCCTCAACGGCGTTTGGTGTTTTTTCAGGTTGTTTTTCCAATTTCAGGCATCCTTTATATAAATTTTTTACATTAAATCACACTTTTTATCAGATTGCAATACCATGATCATGCGCGTAGGCAGATAATTGCGGGCGCAAAGATCGTTTGGGTGATTTTAACAGAGTTTGCACGTAATCAGTAATATCCTGAACTCGCAGGGTGCGAATCATATTTTTAACATTGCCGAAAGCGGAGCCGGTCATGGAAAGCCTTCGGAAACCTAAACCTATCAACACCATTGCTTCTATCGGAGTGCCGGCCATTTCGCCGCATACCGAACACGGAACGCCGGCGGCATCGGCCTTGGTTACTATTTGTTTTAAGGCGCGCAAAAACGGAGCCGATAAAACATCATAACGGTCGGTAATGCGCGGATTGCCGCGGTCGCATGCAAACATAAATTGCGCCAAATCATTGGTGCCGATAGAAATAAAATCGGCATATTTTAACACGTCGTCAAGCTGAAAAATAACCGATGGAACCTCAATCATTAACCCGACATTTATTTTAGAGGGCATCGGTTCGCCTTTTTTGCGCTCTTTTTCAACCTCAATCATTAAAGTTTCTTTGGCGTCTAAAAATTCTTCCAGACTGGAAATCATCGGGAACATAATGTTGAGTTCTTTGCCGGCGGTCACTCTTAAAAATGATTTGAGCTGTTGACGCAAAATGGCGCGGCGATCAAGCGTAATGCGGATTGAGCGCCAACCGATAGCCGGATTATTTTCTTTCATATCGCCCCAATACGGCAAAAGTTTGTCAGAACCGACATCTAAACTGCGGAAGATAACTTTTTTATTACCGGCTTTAGACACGAGTTTTTGATAAAAGTTTATCTGTTGGGCAACATCGGGCATAGTTTCAGACGACATAAACGGAATTTCGGTACGGTATAAACCGATGCCGTCGCATTTAGTGGAATCTATGTAATCAAAGTCAAAATCAAGCCCGACATTAAGGTTTAAGCTGATACGAAGACCGTCAAGGGTTTTATTGGAAAAGCGACGCAATTTTTTTAATTGTTCAAGCAATATTGCCATATTTTTTTGCTGAGATTTAAATTTTTGCACAATGTCGTCGGGAGGATTGATGTAAACAAAGCCTTCTTTACCGTCTATACCAAGCAGTTCGCCATCTTTAACGTCTTTGAAAATACCGTTGATTTTGGCGATGACCGGTATGTTTAAGGCTTTGGCGACAATAGATACGTGCATGGTCGGAGTGCCGTCTTCTAAAACAAGACCGCGAATTTTTTTGTAATCGTAATCCATTAAGTCAGCCGGACCCATGGTTTGTGCCACAATGATGATGTCTTTTTCATTGTTTATTCGGTTTAATTTTTTTTCATCGCCGCTTAAAAACATACGCAGGCGGTCGGCAATATCGCGGAGGTCATGTAAACGCTCTTTTAAGTAAATGTCGCTGCTTCCGGAGAGCCGGTTCCACATATCCTCATAGGCACGTTCTACCGCGGCTTCAGCAGTCAGACCGCCGGAAATGTTATCTGATATTTTGCGATACCAACCTTTATCGCGCGCAAACATGCGGTAAGTTTCCAAGATGTCGGTATGTTCGCCTATACCGAGTTGCGTCGCATTGAATTTTTCATCAAGGCTTTTGTTCATTTTTTCTTTGGCGTCATCAAGGCGAGCAAGCTCTTTGTTGACATCCTCGGCAAAAATTTCGGTAACGGCTTGGCGGCGGCGGTGCACAACCGCGTTGCCGATGCCGTATCCTTTGTTTAACACCATGCCTTTAAGATGATCTTTAAGCTTTAAACCGCGCGATTTAACCAACTTTTTTTTGTAGGCTATCATTTCTTCCGATGAAAGGGCGGCAGTTAAAAACATGGCGATGGTTTCAAGCGCTTCATTATCAGTCTGCGAATAAGCATGAGGTTTTTTGTGAGCGATTACGATAGTTCCGTAGGTGCGGCTCCAACGCAATAACGGAGCGCCGAGAGCCGATTTAAATATACGTTCATTTTTGACAGCCGGCGGCTCATTGTTTTCAGAATAAGATAAAGTTTGGCGGGTGGCGGCAATTTCACCTATAAATCCTTCGCCGTAACGAATATGATGTTTGTATTGCTTTTCAACTAATCCGGAGCCACATAAAAATTCCAGATAATTGTCGTCAACCGTAACATAACAAACCGCTGCATCGGCATTAAAGCCGGCGGCCAGAATATGCATAAATTTTTCAAGACGCTCCGACGGGTCTTGATTTTCAGGAATAGCCTGAATTTGTTTCAGAATTTCCATTGCGGTGTTTTCAATGTTTGTTTGCATCTTGCCTCTGATAAAAGAAAAATTATGCTTGTGCTTTATTTATATTATTTATATTCTGTTTCAGCAAGCATAAATCTTAATTTATAAGGAGCAAAAATGGCTAATAATTATAAACGCGGCGATAAAGATACTCGTCCGTGGGGAACGTGGGAAGTTTTGGATTGCGGCGAAACTTTTTGCGTTAAAAAAATTTGTGTTACTCCGCATAACAAACTTTCATTGCAATTACACCATCATCGCGGCGAGCACTGGATTATTGTAAAAGGCGAAGCCAGGGTTACTTTGGGTGAAGATATTTTGGTGCGTAAGCAAGACGAATCGGTTTATATTCCGGTAAATACCAAGCACCGAATCCAAAACGACACCGAATCCGATGTTGAATTTATTGAAGTTCAGACAGGAGATAAGCTTGATGAAAACGATATTGTGAGATATGAAGATATTTATGGTCGCATTTAACGGGCTTTAAAACCGGAGAATTAAACCTCCGGTTTTTTATTGTGCATAAGTTTGTTAAAAATTCATTTCATGGTTGCGAATCTGAAAAAGTTAAATAATAGTTAATCTGAAAATTAACTTAATGTTAAGGATTTGAAATGGATTTTGAAACAGATTATGTAACCGCGCAAAGCGATGATATTGTGATTTCAGCTTGTCAGGCGTTTTTGGAAGAAGACGATGAAAATGCTTGCGGTTATTATTTGCGGATTGAAAATAATTCAGATGAACGAATCCAAATTTTGGGTAAAAATTTTAACATTACCGATGACCGCGGCAACAGCTATTATGATAATGCTCCTGGCTTTAAGGGCGAGTTGCCGGAGTTGGAACCGGGGGAATATTTTGAGTTTTCAACCAGCGCTCCGATGTTTGCGGCGCAAGCGGTTTTGTACGGCAGTTTTCAAATTATAAAAGAACATCAAAACCAAATAAAAAGCATTAAAATTCCGCCGGTATCATTAATCGGCAATACGGAAGTGTTTACAACGCTTAATTAAAAAAGCTCTTGTTGCACGTTAGTGTTCAAAATTTTCATGGCTTCTTTTACAATCGGAACAGATATAGCCCTTTTGCATGAAAGCGAAATGGCGTCGGTTTCGGCCACCAGTTTTTGCGCATAAGAAAATGAGCGCTGCATATTTTGCACAATGTAATTTAACACTTCAGGCGATATAATTATTTGCCGGTCATTAAACAATTTTACGATTAATGCGGTGAGCATGGCATCATCAGGTTCACCGATGGCAACACTCGGAATGGTGTTTAAGCGCGAGCGCAAATCGGGGAGCTTAAAATACATTCTGGCGGGCGATTGCTCGGCGGTAAATAATATGTAGCCTCCTTCGTTTTGGTATAAGTTAAACAAGTGAAATAAGGCTTCGTTATCGGCTTTCGGGGTTAGGTTTTCAACCACCAGACAAGGATTATCGCGGTGCAGTCGCTCCACATTGCGCGAATTGACCGCGGTTGCCTGAATAATTTGTACCGGAATCGGATGTTCGCAGCACGCGGCAACGCGCTCGGCAAAAACATGCGCCAGATGTGATTTTCCGCAGCCTTCAGGTCCGTATAAAACAATGGCAAAAAACGGCCAATTCGGCCACATTTCAATCATATTTAAGGCTTCGCGGTTGCAATCAGCCACCATAAAATCATCACGCCCGAAATCGGTGCGAGGCTTAAATTTTAACGGAAACTGTTTTATTTTAAAATTTGCGGCGTTCATTTTTTTAATCGTTCAACAACTCAAAAACTTTTTTGGTTAAGTCACCCAAGCTGTACGGCTTGGCAATAAATTTAAATTCTTCGGAGCCGTCCAATTTGCGGCGGGCAATTTCTTCAGAATAACCTGACGCTAAAATTATTTTTATATCAGGCAGCATTTGTTTAGCTTTTTTGGCCAAATCGGCGCCGTTCATTCCGGGCATAACCATATCGGTAATCATTAAATTAAATTGCTCGCCTTTGTTTAATAAGTCAAGCGCATTTTCGGCACAGTTACAGGGCGTAACCTCAAAGCCTTTGCGTTTTAAGGCTCTGAAGCCGAAAGCTCGGACCGAATCTTCATCTTCCACAAATAAAATTTTAACTTTTTGCGGATTGATGTTTTGTTCGCGATTGTGGTCAAGCGCCGAAACGTTAAGTCCGAAAATTATTTTAGGAGCCTGTTGGGTTGACGAAGTTAATACCGGTATTTGATTATCGGGTTCTGGTACTGATTTTTCAGGTTCGTTGTCGGCATTTTCAAAACGCGGCAGATGAATTGAAAAAGTTGTGCCTTGGCCGACCGTGCTTTTAACTTTAATAAAGCCTTCGGTTTGGCGAACAATGCCGTAAACCGTGGCCAGACCTAAACCGGTTCCGGAACCGACAATATTTTCTTTGGTGGAGAAAAACGGTTCAAAAATGCGGCTTAAATTTTCAGCAGGAATACCGCAACCGGTATCTGACACATCAATAACCACAAAGTCACCGGCGTCAATGGTATCGCCGCCGAATAAATATGGTTCGTTTAGGGTTTCGGTATGGGTTGAAATTTTTAAAGTGCCTTTGCCCTGCATGGCATCGCGGGCGTTAACCGCTAAATTTAAGATTACCTGTTCAAGCCGAACTCTGTCAACTTTAACATAACCTAAGTCAGAGCCGTGATAAAATTCAAGTTTTATGTTTTCGCCTAAAGTGCGTTTTAACAGCGGGCTGAAATCGGTTAAACTTTCGGTGATGTCGGTTTTTTTAGGAGTTAACGACTGCTTGCGTGAAAAAGCCAAAAGCTGGCTGACTAAGGCGGCGGCGCGGTTGGCATTTTGCTTAATCTGGGAAAGGTCGGCAAAGGAGGGGTCGCCGACGCCGTGGCGTTGCAGTAATAAATCACAAAAGCCTATCATGGCGGTGAGCAAGTTGTTAAAATCATGCGCAATGCCGCCGGCAAGTTGACCCATAGCCTGCATTTTTTGAGCTTGCGCGAATCGTTGCTCTAAGTTTTTTTGCTCGGTGGTATCGGTAATGTATAAAATAAGCCCGTCAATAGTTTCTTTTTCAGAAAGAATACGGCGCTGCGGGGTGATAAAAATATGAACGCTTTTGCCGGATTTTAAGGAAGCTTCCGTTTGAACAAGTTCACGGTTTTGCGGGTCTTTGGCAAATCGGGTGTATTCGGTTTGCAAAAAAGATATTGTTTCGGCAGGCAATAATGAAGCAATGCTAAGTTTTTCTTTACTGTCAGGGTCGGTTGCTAAAATTTCATGAGCTTTGGCGTTGGCTGAAATAATGTTATTGTTGGGGTCGCTGAACACAATTCCGCAAGGCGCTGAGTTGAACAACCAATCGGCTTTATCGGTGATGTAGTTGAGTTGCTCGCGTAAATCGGCGTCATTGGGCAGATTTTTTAAGGTAATGCCTCTGATTTTAATTTTGTCATCATCTTTAAAGTTGTTTTGCATTACGTAAATTTGCGCGGTTTCGTCAGTTTCGGTTTTAAACAACCCGAATCCGACAAACGAAGGCTTGCGCGAGTTTAAAATACCGGTATCGTGCACAAGAAGGTCTTTTAATGACTTGCCGACCAAATTTTCTTTAAGCGATAACAGCTGAGCGGCAAAAGTTTCGTTTACGTATTCAAGATTGTGGTCCGAATCGGCAATATAAATGCCGACCGGCATTTGATTAATAAAAGTATGAAGTTTTTTGCGCTCTTCTTCAAAAGTTTTTTCCATGTTTTGAGCGGCGGTAATATCTTTGAGCGACCAAAAAAAGTAGGTTTCTTTTTCAATTTTTTTAATGGAAAATTCTTCTTCAAAAATATCGGTCTTTTTTAAATAAACCGGCTTAACGGTAATGTTATACCATTTTTCTTTACTGTCTGAGCGCAAAGATAAAATTACGGTTTCGGTTTTAAGACTTTTGAGCGCAAGTTGCAGGCGCTGAAAGTTAAGCAGGTTTTGGCGCTCGTCAACCAAATCGGCCTGCAGTTTTTCCATAATGCCGGAAGCGCCGAAAAATTGTTTGGCCGGATTGTTTTCAATAATCGGCTCGCCGCTGCGGTTGTCTATGCGGTTGATAATTTCGCGACTGCTTAAAATTTCGTTGGCGAATCCGCCGTAGGTAATGGCTTCTTCGCTTGCCTTCATAATTTTGATGGAAATACAGATACAAATTATGGTAATCAGCAAAATCAGCAAAATGATGTATACCGAATATTGCGGATAAATAAACAACATTAACAAGCTGATTGCTAAAGATACAATAACGTATACTAAAGCGCTCAACGCTTTTTCAAGTTGTCGGTCAGGACGATTAATGTTGTTTTTACTTAACATCTGTGAACTTTCAGGAGCTATCGGGCAGCCTGATTGCAGACCGCCCGATATAAAGTTATATTAAGTTGTAACATCAGCTTTGGTTTTGCCGGTGCGTTTGCTGATTTCGGCAATATCTGAAGCAATTTGCGCAATCGGTTTTAACATGGCAAGCGGTTCGGCGTTTAAGTTTTCGGTTTCATAGGCTTCAAGGTAAACGCGCAGAGTGGCGCCGTTGGTGCCGGTGCCGGATAAGCGGTAAACTATGCGGGAGCCGTCGGTAAAGCGCACAATTAAACCGTTTTTGGTGGAGCTGCCGTCAACAGGGTCATTATATACAAACGGAGCGGCGTCTGAAACTTTATAATTGCCGAAAGTTTTGCCGTTTAAGCTCGGCAATTTGGCTTCTAAATCAGCCATGAGCTTGTCGGCAACGGCGGTGTCAATGCCTTCATAGTCAAAGCGCAAATAATAGCTGCGGCCGTATTTTTTCCAAAAGTCGCGGGTTATCTGCTCAACCGATTTTCCGGTGGCGGCAATAATGTTTAACCAGAATAAAACCGCCCAAATGCCGTCTTTTTCACGGATATGGCTGGAGCCGGTGCCGAAACTTTCCTCGCCGCAAAATGTGATGCGGTTGGAATCCATAAGGTTGCAAAAATATTTCCAACCGGTAGGAACTTCATAATAGCCGATGTTTAAGGCTTTAGCCACGCGGGATACGGCGGTTGACGTTGCGGCGGATTTAGCCACGCCGTAAATACCGTTTTTATAGGCAGGAATATATTTGTAGTTATCGGTTAAAATAGCAAGACTGTCGCTCGGGGTAACAAAAAATTTGTGACCCAAAATCATGTTGCGGTCGCCGTCACCATCATTAGCGGCGCCAAAGTCAGGGCCGTTATCGGAATACATAAAGTCAACCAGATTTTTGGCGTAAATTAAGTTCGGGTCAGGGTGCAGGCCGCCAAAATCAGGCTTGGGAATAAAGTTACGGACAGAACCTTTGGGCGCGCCTAAAACTTCTTCAAAAATTTTAAGAGCGTACGGACCGGTAACGGCGTTCATGGCGTCAAACACCATGGTAAAGCCGCCGGCAAAAAGTTTTTTAATGGCGGCAAAGTCAAAAATGCTTTCCATCATTTCAGTATAAACGCTAATCGGGTCAATAACTTCAATTTCCATATCGCCGAGTTTTTGCGTGCCTAAATTTTGCAGATTGACATCAGGGGCGTCATAAATTTTGAAAGCGGAAATTTCTTTGGTGCGGGCGTAAATGGCATCGCTGATTTGGGAAGAGCATTGTCCGCCGCTTTTGGTGGCGTATTTAATGCCGAAGTCGCCGTTTTCACCGCCGGGGTTGTGCGAGGCGGAAAGTACCAAACCGCCGTCAGCGTGGTTTTTTAATAAAACTTTGGACGAAGCGGGAGTTGAAATCATGCCGTTTTGGCCGACAATTAATTTTTTCATACCGTTGGCAGCGGCAATTTTGATAATTTTTTGAATGGCAATATCGTTGTAATAACGTCCGTCACCGCCTAAAACAAAGGTTTGTCCTTTTACGCCGCCGATGGCGTCAAATAAGCTTTGAATAAAGTTTTCAAGATAGTTCGGTTGGGAAACGATTTTAGATTTTTTACGAATACCGGCTGTTCCCATTTTTTGGTCGGTATAAGGCGTTGTCGCAATAGTTTTTATCATGTTCCTATTCCTTTTAACGTTAATAATACCCTGATAGAAGATATAATGCCTTAAAAGATTTTACAGGTAAAGCAAAATTTATTTGTTCTGCCATATAAAATCAGTAAGTTTTTTTAAATTGCGGCGCGCGTATAAATCCGGCAGGTCAAACAAGGTTTTAAACTCCGGCAGGTCTTTATCGGAAACGGTTATGCCTTTTTGCAGGCCGTCTGTGTATTCGGCGCGCCAATGCAAAGCGGGAGCAATGGTAAAGCCTAAAAATTTGCCGATGGTTTTAAGTTGCTGCAAGCTAGCCTCTGAGTAGTTGTCATTAGGGCAGACAACCCAACGAAAAGAGTTTTTTCCGGCGGCGGCGCGCTGTTTTTTGGCTTCCCAGATAAGAGAGGCAAAAAGACTGTTTTTGGCGGTTAAGTTTTGCAAAGCTTCCTCACCGCGAAGCATGGTGAGCACAATATCGGCAGATTGAAAATAATCGGCATCGGGCGAATCTAAAATTACGGCGTCATATTGCGGGCTGATTTCAGATAATATGCCTTTTTTTAAGGAATAATATTGCGGAATCGGCAAGTTATGATGTTTGCCCATGTTAAGAGTGTAACGTTTGGCAACAAACATAGCGAGCGGACTGTTATTAACGTTGTCAAGCACGGCGGTTTTGTAGTCTTTGGCGAGCATAACTGCCAAATGGGCGGTAAATAAAGTTTTGCCGGTTTGGGTGTTGGAGCTGTTAATAACAATAATCTGGGCCATGATTAATTCTGCGCATAAGCTGAGTTAGGTGTAAAAGTGGTTACCATGCAGGCTTGATTGCCGCGTTTCAAGGCAGCGCAAGCGCGGGAAGCGTCGGCTTTGGCTAAGCCGATGAGTTTGGAGCGATAAATGGTTTTGCCGCCGGTTGTAACTTTTTCAATATGCGAGCCGCGAATGGCAAATTTACCGGCAAGTTTGTTTTTTATTTTTTGCGCGTGAGTCTGAGCCTTGGTATAAGAGCCGAAGGAGCCGATTTGAATTGCCCAGTTGCCGCTTTTTGAAGTTTTGGAAGCATAAGATTTAGTTGCGGTTTTAACTGATTTGGTTTGCGGCGCAGCTGTATCAATTTCAGTATGCAGACGGTTGTAGTCAATTAAAGAAGAAAGTTCCATATTACCCAAGGCCTTATCCATCATGGCATAAACTTTTTTGTCGCGTTCGGCGGAAAAATCATGCCCCATGGTAACGGCAATAACGCGATGATTGCCGCGGCGGGCAGAAGTTACAATGTTATAACCGGAAGCGGCGGTATAGCCGGTTTTAAGACCGTCGGCGCCGTCAAAATCTTTTAGCAGGTCATTATGCGATTTATAAGTGCGGCCGTCATATTCAAATTGCGGAATTGAAAACCAAGAGTAATATTGCGGAAAATGGTGATATAATGCCGCCGCCAAAATTGCCATATCGCGAGCGGTGGTTTTTTGCTGAGAGTTCGGTAAGCCGGAAGCGTTTTTAAAAGTGGTGTCCTTCATGCCGAGTTCATGGGCGGTTTCAGTCATTAATACGGCAAAAGATTTTTCATCTTTAGCAAGGGACTCGCCTAAAACCGTGGCGCAATCATTGGCTGATTTAATGATGGTGGCTAAAATGGCGGTGCGAACATCAATGGTTTTGCCGGGAGTTAAGCCCAGGCGCGAAGGAGAGCGGTTGGCGGCGTTGCGCGAGACTTTTAAGTTGTCATCAAGGCTTAAAGTTCCGTTTTCAAGCGCGTTGAAGGTTATGTATAAAGTCATTAACTTGGTTAAAGAGGCGGGGTAGCGCAAGGCGTTGGCATTGTCGGCGTACAGAACGCTGCCGCTTTGCGCGTCAATTAAAATGGAAGAAGTTGCGGCTTGAGTTTTAGCGGCGCAAAAGCTTAAAAGAGCCAAAACAACAAAAAATAACTTAACACATTTCATAATTTTTTATCTCATAGTTTAATTGGTTAATTGTTTAGGTGTAAAATAAGGCTAAAAGTCAAACAAAGAGTTAATGATTGCGAAAATTTTATGATGTTTTGATAAATTTTTGAAAGCGGTGATAATTTTTATTGACTTTTGCGGCGAATGTTAGTAAAAGACCAGTTGACGGCGGACGTAGCTCAGTTGGTAGAGCCCCGGTTTGTGGTACCGGTTGTCGTGAGTTCGAGCCTCATCGTCCGCCCCAATAAATAAGCCGCCGCAAGGCGGTTTTTTTATTGGGAAAAAGCGGGTTTTGTGTTTAAAACGCGGTTATTCGCTTTTAAGATTAATGATAACAAATTCTGATTTGGTGCCGGTTTTGAATTTAATTGACCAATCAGAAAGACCGGACGTAACAATAAAATCCGTTAACAAGCGGCGCTCATAGCCATAAGTACGGTCGTTGGCGCCTATCCATTCGCCGACTTTGTTAAGCGGCCATAATTGTCCGCCGTGCGTGTGGCCTGAAAGCACTAAATCAGCGCCGGATTGAACTTGATTGTTGTAATCAGCCGGTTGATGATCCATAACAATTATAAATTTACTTTTATCAAGTCCTTGGGTCAGTTTTTGCATGGAAAGACGCGAGCCGCCGCGTTGCAGTTCGGATAAATCGTTGCGACCAACGATGTAAACGGCGCTGTTAAGAATAACGGTTTCATCTTGCAAAACTCTGACGCCGTTTTTTGTCAGCTCATTAATTAAATCAGCGCCGGTAAAGCCGCGAATGGCCGGATTGTGATAACCTTTGTCATGATTGCCGAAAGCAAAATATACGCCATACGGAGTTTTAAGATTGCCGAGAGCTTGGCAGGCGGCAATCATTTCTGCGCGCGAAGTGCCGTCGTCAACAAAATCGCCGGTAATCAGCACCATGTCGGGGTTTTGTTGCTGTATGGCTTGCAGATGTTTGGCAAAACCATCGCTGTTAAAGGTGGTGCCGATGTGCGAATCGGCAAAATGCGCGATTTTAAATGCCGGAATTTGCTTGGCGGTGGTTATGGTGTAATTTGTTTGCCAAACGTGATGGTCTAAATACCAACCGCTGAGCAAAGTTAATAAGCTGAGCAAAATTGCCGCATATCCGGCGTAATAACGATTAAAGGTGTGCTTGCCGATGCGCCCGATAAGGTAAAACAGCGTATCGGAGATAAACCAAAAACCGGCAAAATAAATTAAGCAAACAACCGCGTTCATGAGGTTTAAGCATAAAGTCAGCCCGCCAAAGCACAAGGCGGTAATTACAAAGCCCTTTAAAATTTGATACGAAAGATAAATTCCCTTATGCCGTTTGGTGTGAGGGAATTTTTCGTTTTAAATTTAAAATAAAAAAAGGGAGGTACCTCACGGCAGCTCCCTAAAAAACAATGGTGATTCTGCAAAAACGAGAATCTTTCATTTTACTATGCAAAATAAAGGAGAAACAAGCGCATTTCACAACGAACTTGTTCCTGTATATCATAATTTTATGGCAAAACATCTTTGAAGAGGCACGGGTCAATCATGGAAAAAACAACGTGCGTACAAAGTGTGTAATATTCAAAGTAAAAAAATTGTCATAAAAATCTAAAATCAAGCGGAAGATAAGCTTAAAAATTTATTTGGTCAATATTTTTTGTAAAAATTTTTCTTGAAAGAAGAATTTTAAAGCTTATCTCACGGATATAAGGAGAAATTTTATGGAAAAATGTTTTTTACACGCGCTTGCCATGCGGCGCTCTGTGTATAGTTTAAGTAATAAAATTGCGCTTTCAGACGATGAGTTGCGGCAAAATTTGGCGGAAGTTGTTAAAAATGTACCGAGCGCTTATAATGTGCAATCGGCGCGAGTCGTTCTTTTGCTTGGCGAGCAACATCAAAAACTGTGGCAGATTGTGCTTAAAAGCCTTTATCCGTTGGTACCGCCGGAAAAACAAGCCGCGACCGAAAGCAAAATAACAGAATCGTTTGCGGCAGGGTACGGTACAATTTTGTTTTTTGAAGACGCAGAGGCTTTGGAGTCGGTAAAAAGCAAGTTTCCGCTTTACAAGGATAATTTCGGTATTTGGGCGGAGCAGGCAAACGGCATGTTGCAATATGCGGTGTGGACGATGCTTGCCGTTGCCGGAATCGGGGCGAGTTTGCAGCATTACAATCCGTTGATTGACGAGCAAGTTAAACAAACCTGGAATTTGCCGGATTTTTGGCAGTTAAAAGCGCAAATGCCGTTCGGAGAGATAAAAACTCCGCCGGCAGATAAAACTTTTGTGCCGGTTGCGGAAAGATTAAAAGTTTTTGCCTGAAACAAGGCATAAAAATTTAAAAACAAGAGCGGTTTTTAATTAAATTTTTACTTCACAAGGCTAAAAATATATCTGAAGTATAGTATGTTACAAAAATGTGAAGATTTTGCCATAATCGGCGGAATATCTGGATTTTTGATGCTTTTTGTGCTACGATACAAAATATATTAAGCAGGCGTGCGAGGTAAAACTATGTATTTGTGGGTTGTAATAGCAACGTTTATTACCATTTTGCTGTCATATAATTTGTCAGTAAGGCCGGATATGGACAGGGCTTATGCGGAAACGCGAGCCAGTGTTGCTATTGCCAAATTCAGAGCGTTGCATAACGGGGTCAGAGATTATTTAATTTCAAGAGCGCCGCAGCTGACAGGGCTGACGAGAGTTGATTTTTATCCCGGTGACGGCGTTAATATTTCAAAAACCGATGGCGACGGCTCGCAATACAAGGTTTTAACTTATGAGCAAATTAAAAATTATCTGCCGATAGGTTATGCGCAGGAAGGGAAAACCTTAGACGATGTTGCCAACATTACCGGCGGCGGCAAAATTGTGAGCAAGGTTTTTTGCTTTGCCGATGCAGATACCGACGCGCAATGCGTTTCAGGCGTTGACGGCAGTTGTTGCCATATTTCGGCCGATGGCGAAACCGGCGCTAAAATATACGTTGTTACATTTACGCAAATGCCTACAAGGTGGATTAATAAAGTTTCAAATTTGCCGAATGCCGATATGATGGCCGCAATGGCGCATGTTCACGGATACGGCCGTCTTTTCGGCTATACTGAAACCAGAGCAGGCAAATTGGTTTTGAGCGGCGGCAAAATTGTGCAGAATTATGATAATTACGGCAATCCGATTGGAGCCGAAAAACTTGAACGCTTAGAAATTTTTAACGCAATTAAAAACGATACCGATTTTCAAAAATCAGGCTGTGACAAAGAAAATGTTCATTGCTTGTTTGAAATAGAGCAAATTTACGGTTAGGAGAAAACAGATGAAAACGCAATATAAAAACTTTATCAGTAAAGTTAACCAGACCGGTAGCCTTATGATTGAGGCGATGGCGATGTTGGCGTTAATTTCATTGGTTACGCCAACCCTTTACAAAAAGTCGGCGGAAAGAACCACGGAGTTGCAGGATATTAACACCGCAACCCATGTTCGCACCATTATGAAGGCAGTGGACAACTACGTTACCGCCAACTATCAGAGCCTGCTTGATAACAAACTGCGCAATGACGGCTCGGTGTATGAAATTGATTTGAACGATGACAGTTCAGAAGACAGTATTCATGACTTTTTTCCGTACGGCTATAAATTTGACGATTTAAAAAACTTCGGCATGCCGAAAGTTATGTTAAAAAGACAAGGATTTTCAATTACGTCATTTGTGCAGCTGCCTAAAAAGACCGACATCGGCGAAATGCGCGCCGCGCGTATTGCCTCAATGATAGGCAGTAACGGCGGTTATGTTAACAGCGATAAAAATGCGTTGGGCGTAGGCGGCGTTTGGAGCTTGAATCAGGCGGATTTAACCTCTTTGGGTTTTGATACCAACAAAGGTTCGGTGGTTGTGGCCTCATCAGATGCCATTAACTCGGCCTCAACCGGCGCGCTTGAAAATGATAAATATTTGCAAAGAACTCCGGTTGACCGTCCGGATCAGCTGTGGCGCAACACCATGATTACCGACCTTTATATGGGCGGCGTTACCGGTGTGGACGATATGTATAAAATTTTGGGTGTTGACCAGTTAATTATGGGTAGCACCGATAAAACCAACAATTTGGAAACATTGGTATTGACCGATGCCGCTCAGGGCGGTGGTTCAGCATGGATGGCGGGTACGTTATCAGCCTTGAACAATGCGTTTAAGATTGATGGTAGCTCGGAAATGCCGATTTTGACCTTAGCCGATGAAGAAGGCACGATTATGTCGGCAGATTCGCGTACTTTTGACTTATTCCCGGAAGCGGACGGCACAGTCGGGCTTGAAGTTAATCAGCAAGGGCAAAATATAATTAGCGATTATGCCACCACCATTAACAATGATTTAACGGCAACCGGCGATACCTTAGTGGCAAGCGGCGGTACCGACACCTCGTTTAAGGCAGGTCCGGACGGGCGTTATATTACGGCGGATGCCTCAAAAGTTTTGTTGCAAAACGGGCAGGTGGAAATTTTGGATGATGACGGTACTGGCGCGGTAACCAACATTAAGGGCAGAGCTAATATCACCGGTATAACCACGGTGGGTACCACAATTAACCCGGGTGCGAATAGTATGGAGGGTTTAATTCCTGATTATCAGTTTAAAGTTTACGGCACCGGCAATGCTTATGTGGCAAATGACTTAGTTGTTGGCAACACTTTGTATACTAAAAAATTTAATACCGCGGAACTCCATGCCGGCGGCGAAATGTTGGCGGGCGATGACGCTCGTTGGCTGCACGCAACCGCAACCGGCGTTAGAGTTACTGACCCGACCGATTCTGCCAATGTCAGAACTCGTATGGAAATTACGGAAAACAGAACCGCTTTGTATAATCAGGACGGGCGTAATTCCGGCGGGGGTGAAATGGTGTTAGATCAAGGGTCTTCCCGCTTAACCGGAAAAGATATGGTTGAGATGTATACTAATGCGGATAACGGCGAAGTTCAGTTACAAAACAATGCTTTGGTTATCAGAGGTAAAACCGAGGCGAGCGGCGGAAGAAACGCCGTTATCAGCGCCGATGCCGATACGGTTGATCTTAATGCTAACATTACGTCAGTTAATGACGGCGTATTTCAGGTTAGACGTGAAGATAATGCCGCCGGCATGCAGAACAGCTTGTATGTAAACCCGAATGACAATACTAACCAAGGTTTGGTTTTGGCGGAAGCTAACCGCACCACAGTCAGACCGCGAGGTACTGATGGTATTTTTGATGTTCAGGATGAGGACGGTAAACGAGTTTTGAACGTTATGCCGAACGGGCTTAATGGCGAAACAGTGAATGTAGGATATAACTCATATACTCGCCCGATTGGTACAGTTGATGTGGATAAAGAAAGTGTTAGTTTCTCAGATGTAACCGGTAATTCGGCTTATCGGGTTGTTGAAGTTGACCTTGACAGGTCATTGGCGCAAAAAACGGATGATGACAATCCGACGAGAGGAAGCGTTTATATTCGTCGCGGCGCGGTTGAATTAGAATCGCCAAGCGGCGCCGGATATGAAGCTGATGCCGGTTATGGCTACATTGAAGCCGGACGGTTTGTGGCTAATACTAAATACAATGGTGTTGATATTGATAATCCGAAAAACGCTTATACATCGGATTATAGCAGTTGGGGAATTAATGCAGACGATGACTATGATCGTTATATGGTCAATCCGGCTTATACCTCTGTTATGCATGATATTAAACTCACGACCCGCGGCGGCGCGCGTTTAAGCGATATTTTGCCTGACTTTATCAATAAAGGTATTTATGTGGTAAACAACACTTATAAAGATACCGGTTTCAGTCTTAATAGTATTACGGCAACAGCTAGTAATGGCGGTCAGATTTCGGTATCGGTAAACAACTGTAGTGAAAGTGCATCTAAGTGTATAGACGAAGTCGGCAGTGGTACTTTATCTAATGAAAACCAATGGGCGTCACCGTTTTTGGGTGTGGTGCCGGCGCCGTTATGTCCTCCGGGGCATGCCCGCGTGATTACGATTACGCCGGCGGGTTTTCAGATGTCACAAGCCGGACAGATGATTAAAAGTAAACATTATGTAGGAGCTAAATCAAATAAAAAGGGTAACCGTTTTGTTGTTGATGAAAGGGCAAGCCTGAATGAATTAGGGTTGGTTAATAATATGGATATGGCAGATGATAACCAAACAATTACAGGCGCTCAGTATCAACATAGTACAATTACGGATTCTGCCGGTAATACTAGAGATCTTTATTACTTAGGCTATGGAAATGAACCTACATTAACTAAGACTCAGGGTAGCGGGACGACCACATACGCGCCGCAGCCGCTTTATTTCCAACAAAGCACCTGGCTGAAGAGTAAAGTGCAACCGCAAAATAATGGTCAAGCAGGTTCATGTAATGAGAGCTTGGGCAGTGGCGAAGGTTGTAAAGACTTTGTCGGTTGGTCGGCGATTATGGGCTTTATTTATCCGGCAAGCTTGTACGACAATATTATTAGTGCGGTTGTAGGAAATCCGCCTAAGGATGAAGATGTTTACTGGAACGTCTTTCCGGTTAAAGCCAAAACATTGGAAGCATACGCTACGGTTTATTGCTACTTTGACCGTACCAATCTTTATAACTCAGGTATGCAAGATGAGTATACTGATAAGTATGACCAGTTAAACTCTTTCAGAACAGGCCGTACAAAGCCTACCAACTCTTATACCGAAAGATTGGATGACCCGACCTTAAAGTATAAAAACCCGTGGTAATCGGCACACAAAAACCAAACAGCCTCTGATAAAATCAGAGGCTGTTTTTGGGATAAACTATTTAACAATATTACATTCATTTATCAAAACGAGTTTAGGGTTGGTATGCGCGGCTTCAAGCAAGCGTTTGTTAAACCCGCTTTTGGAAAATAGGCCATAAGTTAAATCATACCCTTTAAAATCAGGTGTTTGGCATTTTTCAACTAATTTGGCGTAAACATCAATATCAACAGGTTTGTTATCTTTGTAATATTTACATTCGGCCGCAAAAATGCGTTTGTGGCTTTCGTCAATTGCAACTAAGTCTATTTCAGTGTGTTTGTTCCAATATGCGCCAATGCGAGAAGGCACAAAATTAAGTTGTTTTTCATTGCAAAGCTTGGCAAAAATATCGCGGCAGATTTCTTCATAAACAAAAGCAACATGATTATCAATAAAGTTGGCTTTCAGTTTGTCTTGCACAAAATTTAAATTATCAAGCTCAAGCTCTCCCTTATACGGAAAAACAAACATAAACCAAAAACGCATAAACACGTCTTTGATAAAATATAAACCTTTACGGCTTTTTTCAGGATTTTTGTCAGTTATCGGCACGCGTTTTTCAAGTAAATATAGTCCTTGCAAGGTTTCAAGATAAGGGCTTAATTTGTTGCTTTCAGTGGCCATGGCTGAAGATATTTCTGACAGCTTATGGTTATTTTGCGCAATTGCTTTCATTACGGAATAATAGTTTATCGGCTCTTTAACTTCTTTGTTAAGTAAAAAAGCCGGTTCCTCATATAAAAAACCGTTTTTGTTAAAAATAACACGGGAGATGTTATCGGTTAAAGAATTTTTATTGTCAAAAAGCTCCAAATATTTAGGCACGCCGCCGGTTACGGAATAAAGTTCAACCACGTCAGCAAAAGATTTGTGGCGATAATGCTTTTTTATATCTGAAAAAGCCAGCGGGGCAAGTCTGATTTGAGAAGTGCGGCGTCCGTATAAGGGGCTGTTTTCCGCTAAAACCTGCTTGGTCATCATGTTAATGTATGAACCACAGATAATAACCATGATGTTTTGCTTAGATAAAATTTCGTCCCATGCTTTTTGAAAAATAGAAGTAAAAGCCGGATTGGTGTTAACCATATATTGAAACTCGTCAAGCACCAGAACTTTGGTTGCCGGATTAGGCATAGCGGCAAACAGCTTAAACAGCTCAAGCCAGTCATCAAAGTTTGCTTTGGCAATAAAAGGCTGTTTGGAAAATTCCGCCAGATTTTGGGCGAATCTTTTCATGCTTTGCGGTTCCGATTCTTCGGTTGCTAAAAAATAAAGAGCGGGTTTGTTTTTAATAAATTCTTGGATTAATGCGGTTTTGCCAATGCGGCGGCGTCCATATAAAACAACGAAAGAGTGTTTGTTGTCATACTCTTGCTCTAAATCTGAAAGTTCTTTTGTCCTGCCGATAAATTCCATAATACCCTCGTTTGCTCAATTAATATAATCTAGATTAGACTAATTTTGATTATATTACAAGAGGAAAATAATAAAAAAGGAGCTGTTTTGTTTACAGCTCCTTTTAAGAGGATTTGTTTAACGCCTAATATGAGCGGGCGTAAATAACGTCTAAGGTGGCGTCATCGCCGGTTAATAAGCATTTGCCGGTAGTTCCGCTTTGGTCAAACGGAATGCAGCGAATGGTTATTTTCATGGCTTTTAAAATTTCTTCCGTTTCGGGTTTGGCGTTCCATTTACCGCGAACAAAAGCAACTTTACCCTGCTTACCATCTTCAATCCACTCATTGCTTTGAGCAAAATAAGCCTTAAACGCTTCCGGCGCGGTAATGTCGGTGCGGATATTATCAAGCAAACGCTGCTTGGCTTTGGCGAACATATTGTGCTGAATGTTTTGTAAGCGCTCACCGATATTGGCAATAAATTCAGCGGATTTAACAGGCTCTTTGCCTTCAGGAAGACCGAGCTTTAAGCGTTCGCGAACCATCATGCCGCCGGATTCTACATCGCGCGGGCCGATTTCACAAATAACCGGAGCGCCTTTGCGGGTCCATTCCCAAAACTTGTCAACGCTTGACTTGTTGCGTTTGTCGGTTTTAATGCGAATGTTTTTGCCAAAGGCGGTTTGCTTGCTTAACTGTTGTGTTAAGCTGTTGATATAAGCCATAACCTTTTCTTCATCTTCCGGCTTTTTGATTACCGGAACAATAACAACCTGATACGGTGCAATGGCAGGCGGAACTACCATGCCTTCATCATCGGCGTGAGTCATGATAACGCCGCCGATTAAGCGGGTGGAAACGCCCCATGAAGTGGTATATGCGTATTCCGGCTTGTTGTCTTTGTTGATAAAGATAATGTTGGCGGATTTGGCAAAATTTTGCCCTAAAAAGTGCGAGGTTCCGGCTTGTAGGGCTTTGCCGTCCTGCATCATCGCTTCAATGCAGTAGGTGTCAATTGCGCCGGGGAATTTTTCATGCTCAGGTTTGCGACCGGCAATAACCGGCATGGCTAAAACTTCTTCCGCCACTTTACGGTAAACTTCAAGCATCTGTTTGGTTTCAGCTTCAGCCTCTTGCGCGGTGGCGTGGGCGGTGTGTCCTTCCTGCCATAAAAATTCGCGCGTGCGCAAAAACAGGCGCGGGCGCATTTCCCAACGCACTACGTTTGCCCACTGGTTAATCAAAACCGGCAAATCGCGATATGACTTAATCCATTTTGAAAACGAATCGGCAATAATGGTTTCACTGGTCGGGCGCACGATTAACGGCTCGTCAAGCTCCGAATCGGGAGTTAATTTGCCATCTTTCATGGTTAAACGCGAGTGAGTTACCACCGCCATTTCTTTGGCGAATCCCTCAACGTGTTCAGCCTCTTTTTGGAAGAAGGAGAGCGGAATAAACAGCGGGAAATAAGCGTTTTCATGTCCGGTTGCTTTAAACTCGCAGTCAAAAGCTTCGCGGATGCAATCCCAAATGCCGTATCCCCACGGTTTGATGACCATACACCCCGGAGAAACGGAGTTTTCAGCCATGTCGGCTTCAGCCACAACGGCTTGATACCATTCAGGATAGTTGGTTTTTCGGTTTATTTTAAGTGCCATAATCTTTTCCTTAATTTCTTAATTCACCGCCGGTTTTTTTGCCGACTTCGTTAATAACTTTATTCATCAGATTTTCAATATCTTTATCGGTAAAGGTTTGCTCTTTGGGTTGGAAAGTAACGCTCAAAGCCACCGATTTTTTATCAGCCGGAAGATTTTCGCCTTCGTAAATATCAAAAATCCGCACATCGCTGATATAATTGCGATCGGCATTTTTAGCCGCGGCTAAAATATTGGCGGCGGTAACGTCTTTGTTGACCACAAATGCCAAATCTTTATCTACCGGTTGAAATTGCGAAAGTTCCAATTTCTTTTTGGCTTTGTCATGACCGCCGCGCGGCAGCGGAATGTTATCAAGATATACTTCAAACGCCATAACACGGCCTTTTAAGCCTAATTTTTTGGTAACGGCAGGATGCAATTCGCCAAAGTATGCCAAAACATTTTTGCCCAAACGCAAAGCGCCGCTGCGTCCGGGGTGATAATAAGCCGGAGCGTCGGTAGTAATCTGCGGGTTTTCAAACGGGCCTTTGGCGGCGGCAATAGCGGCAATCGCGTCGGCTTTAACATCAAACACATCAAAGCTGCGAGAAGCGCCTGACCAATCTTTTTTACCGGTTAAGCCTATTCTGATACCGGCGGCAACCGTCATTTGCTCGTTGGGGTGACGACCGAAAAATTCAGGTCCGACCTCAAAAATTGACATATTGCCATAGCCGCGGGCAATGTTGTTTTTGGCGCCGAGCAACAGGTTGGGCAGTAACGACGGGCGCATTTCATTTAAATCGGCCGCAATCGGGTTTTGTAGCAAAATTTGCTCCGGCTGATTGTTTTTGTGGAAGTTGCCGGCAATTTCCGAATCGGTAAAGCTCCAAGTTACGGTTTCATACATGCCGCGCGAGGCAAGCTCATGTTTAACGGTAACGATGTTCATTTGCCGCGGAGTTAAAACCTGTTTGGGGAATTTGTCATGCGGCAGGCTTTCCGCCGGAATTTCATCAAGCCCAATCATGCGGACGACTTCTTCAACCAAATCATGCTCGCCTTCAATATCGCCGCGCCAGGTTGGCGAAACGGCTTTAATTTTATCGCCTTCGTTTGAGGTTTTGAAACCGAGATGATTTAAAATTTCAGTGATTTTTTCAGCGGAAACATCAAGTCCGATAAAGTTTTTAAGCCGTGACGGACGGATATAAGCAACCCGCTCTTTAACATCTTCAGAGCCGCAAATTTCAATTTCAGAAGCTTCGCCGCCGCAAATATTCAAAATCATCTGCGTGGCGTAATCAGAACCGGAAATGTTGGACTTGGGGTCAACCCAACGTTCATAGCGGTAGCGCGAATCGGACTCAATGGCAAATTTACGTCCGGTACGGGCAATACATTCCGGCTTGAACAATGCGCATTCCAAAAACACGTTGGTGGTTTCGGGCGAGCAGCCTTTTTCGGCGCCGCCCATAATGCCGCCCAAGCATTGAATGCCGGCGTCGTCGCAAATGCCTAATGACTGATTGTCAAGGGCGTATTCTTTTTCTTCCAATGAGGTGAATTTTTCGCCGTCATGGCACATTCTGACCGTGATATTGCCGCAGAGTTTGTCGGCGTCAAAAACGTGCAGCGGGCGCGCCAAATCATAATTGATGTAGTTGGTAATATCTACAAGCGGCGAAATGGAGCGCAAGCCGATGGCGGTTAAGCGGTCTTTCATCCATTTAGGAGTTTGCGCCTTGTTGTTTACGCCTTTAATGTAACGTCCGGTATAAGTCGGGCAGGCGTCAGGGCATTCAACCTTAACGGAAACGGGGCTTTTATACGAGCCTTTAACTTCATGAATTTTAAGCGGTTTTAAGGTGCCTAATCCGGCGGCCGCCAAATCACGCGCAATGCCGCGCACGCCTAAACATTCGGCGCGGTTAGGGGTGATTGAAACTTCAATAACCGGATCAATGTTAAGAACTTGCTCGGCCGGCAACCCCAAAGCAGTGTTAGCCGGAAGTTCAATAATTCCGGTATGGTCTTCGCCAACGCCGAGTTCTTTTTCGGAGCACATCATGCCAAAGCTCTCGGTGCCGCGGATTTTGCCGACTTTTAAAACTTCGTTGTAGCACGGAATTAATGTTCCGACCGGCGCAAAAATGCCGATTAAACCTTCTTTCATGTTAGGAGCGCCGCAAACTACCTGCAATTTTTCAGAGCCGGTGTTGACGGTTAATACATGCAGGTGGTCAGAATCAGGGTGCATAGTAACGTTTTCAGCGCGGGCGGTAATAAATCCGCGCAAGTTTTCTGCCGGATTGATAACTTCTTCAACCTCAAGTCCGATTTTGGTTAAGGTTTCGGCAATGGTGTTGACATCGGCAGCGGTGTCAAGATGCTCTTTGAGCCATGATAAAGTAAATTTCATCGTGTTAATCCTCCGTTATTGCTTAATCCGCCGGTCATAGATGAAAAGTCAAGCGGCGCAAAACCATAATTTTTTAACCAACGAACGTCAGATTCAAAAAACGTGCGTAAATCCGGAATGCCGTATTTGAGCATGGCTAAGCGGTCAATGCCCACGCCGAACGCGAATCCCTGATATTCATCAGGGTCAATGCCGCCGGCTTTTAACACATTGGGGTGAACCATGCCGCAGCCCAAAATTTCAAGCCAATCATTGCCGGCGCCGATTTTAAGCTCGTTTTTGGTTTTTAAGCAACCGATGTCAAGCTCGGCGGAGGGCTCGGTAAACGGAAAGTATGACGGGCGGTAACGCACCGGAATTTCATCAAGTTCAAAAAAGGCTTTAACAAAGTCATACAAGCAGCCTTTTAAGTTGGCCATGGTGGTGGTTTTATCAATAACCAAGCCTTCTACCTGATGAAACATCGGGGTGTGAGTGGCGTCATAGTCGGAACGATATGTGCGCCCCGGAGCAATAATGCGAATCGGCGGTTTTTTGTTTTCCATGGTGCGAATTTGCATGCCGGAAGTGTGCGTGCGGATAACATACGATTTATCCATATCAAACGCTTCATCGGCATCGTGCGGAAGATAGAAAGTATCCTGCATTTGGCGGGCAGGGTGGTTAGCCGGCATATTAAGCGCGTTAAAGTTATGAAACTGGTCTTCAATATCCGGACCTTCAGCCACTTCAAAACCCATTTGACCGAAAATAGCGACAACTTCTTCATAAATTTTGGAAACAGGGTGAATACGTCCCTGAACTTCAGGGCGAATCGGTAGCGTGACGTCAATTTTTTCAGCCGCGAGCTTTTGGTTTAATTCGGCGGTTGCCAAAATTTCTTTGCGGGCAGTTAACGCCGTTTCAACTTCGCTTTTTAAAATGTTAATTTTTTTACCGAAATCAGCTTTTTCTGCCGGAGATAAAGCTCCCAATCCTTTTAATTTTTCGGTAATAGTACCTTTTTTGCCCATGGCGGAAACTCTGACTTCGTCTAATGATTTAATGTCTTGAGCCTCGTTGATGCTGCGCAAAATTTGTGTTTTCAGACTTTCTAAATCTTCCATTATTTTAACCTTTATACGTAAAAAGAGCCGACTTGGATTGCCAAGAGAGCTCTTTTACTTAGTTTTTATGATATTACTGTATCTGTGCTTATTTTTTAAGAGCCGCTTTGGCAGAATCTACCAGTTTAGCAAAAGCTTGGGGCTCTTTCAAAGCGATATCAGCGAGAACTTTACGGTCAAGTTCAATGCCGGCTTTAACGAGCCCGCTGATAAATCGGGAATAAGTCATATCATGCAGACGGGTTGCGGCATTAATACGCTGAATCCACAACGCGCGGAAACTTCTTTTCTTTGCGCGGCGGTCGCGGTAAGCATATTGCAAACCTTTTTCAACTTTTTCAACAGCAACTCTGAATACATTTTTATTACGACCGGTGTAACCTTTAGCCATACCAAGAATTTTCTTGTGGCGAGCATGAGCGGTCATACCTCTTTTAACGCGTGACATATCTTAATCCTCCTTACAAATACGGTAAAAACTTTTTGACAATCTGAACATCAACTTCGTTTAACAAAACGGAGCCGCGAGCCTGTCTTTTCATTTTCTGAGATTTGCAGAAGAGGCAGTGTCTCTTAAACGCATAATTTCTTTTAATTTTGCCGGTTCCGGTAACGCTGAAGCGTTTCTTGGCGGCACTTTTTGATTTTAATTTAGGCATTTCAAAATCCTTTCTAAAAGTGGATTAATATTTAAGCGGTCAGGCATGCCAATCAGCCCGAGCCACTCGTTCAAAGCAAGTTTATACTCTTTTGCGTTTTAAAATGCAAGCAAAATTTTGGCACTTGCGGCAACTGGCGGGTTTATTTTTTAAACAGTAAATTAGTGTTAAAATAATCAATGCCCATGGCCGATTTTACTTCATGCAAAGTGTTTGAGGCGGTTTCACGCGCTTTTACGCTTCCGTTTTGCAGCATGTTGAAAATTTCGCCGATGTCGGAGGCCAGTTGTTCACGCTTTTCGCGAATCGGTTTCAATTCGTTTTGCAAAATTTCATTCAAAAAACGCTTAACCACGCTGTCGCCCAAGCCGCCTTTTTGGTAATGAGCCTTTAATTCCGCCAAATTTTGATAAGCAGGCAGAAAAGCGGCAAAATGTTCGTCTTTGCAAAAAGCGTCAAGATAAATAAACACCGGATTATTTTCAGTGTGGCCGGGGTCTTCAACCCGCAAGTGGGTGGGGTCGGTAAACATACTCTGCACTTTTTTCTTAATATCATTTGACGAATCGGAAAGATAAATGCAGTTGCCTAATGATTTGCTCATTTTGGCGGCGCCGTCAAGCCCCGGAAGGCGCGAGCAGATGCTGCTTTCAGGCAAAACCGCGGTCGGTTCAACCAAAACCGGACGGTAAACGGTGTTAAACGAGCGCACAATTTCGCGGGTTTGTTCAATCATCGGCAGTTGATCTTCGCCTACCGGAACAAGATTTGCCTTAAAAGCCGTGATGTCGGCAGCCTGACTAATCGGGTAGGTTAAAAATCCGACCGGAATGCTTTGCTTAAAGCCGCGCAGATGAATTTCATTTTTAACCGTCGGATTGCGCTGCAGGCGAGATAAGGTTACCAAATTCATGTAGTAGAATGAAAGCTCGCACAGCTCCGGAATTTGCGACTGAATGAAGATGGTTGACTTTTGAGGGTCAAGCCCGCAAGCCAAATAGTCAAGCGCAACTTCTGAAATGTTGGTGCGAACTTTATTAATGTCATCGGCGTTGTCGGTTAAAGCCTGAGCATCGGCAATCATAATGTAAATATTGTGATATTTGCCGCTGTTTTGCATTTCAACGCGGCGCTTTAATGAGCCGACATAGTGCCCTAAATGTAATTTTCCGGTGGGTCTGTCACCCGTTAAAATCGTGTCCATAATTAAACTCCTTATTTATTCTTTCAATTAAACCAAAGGTTACGGCTTGTCAAGGTTATCTTATGATTATGGAAGTTTGTGTATTGACAGATTTGACAAATAATTGTATAATTACCTTGTTTACTTAAAAATATGTTCATTATTATGTTGAAAATTCGGTTGGTTTTAGGTTGTCAGCTTAAAAACAGTCAGAAAATGCAGCAGAAAATGAAAATTTTGCGGTGAGCAATCGTTATTGTGGCACATTCTGCCATCTCCCTTTGACGGTTTACTTTATTTGGTCTATCTGGAGAGTAGACGCCATTAACATTATTTCTTATGGCAAAAATTTTCAGTTTTTTGGGAAGCCTCTTAGAGGGACTTCTTATGGTTGTTGTTTTTTACAACCCGGTGTCGTTTCTTGTTTGGAGTTTTGTTGCTCCGAAAAAAGCCGCCGCGATCATGGTCACCAAAGACGATGACTCAAAGGTTATGCGCTTTTTGAGCAATCTTCACAAGCCGTTGACTCATCTGTATCCGATGTACATCAAAAAGCACTTCATGAAAGCTTTGGGGATGAGGAATTATTCCGCCAACGCTCAGGTGAAAGCTTTTAGAGCTTTGAACGAATCGGACGTTCCTGCAAAAGCGGTTAAGCTTGTTGAACAAATGAGCGATGTTGCCGTTTCCAAGCTTTGGGATGACAACATGTTGCGGCATAGGAGTTACAATCCGGTGATTACCTATGCGGTTACTGAGTCGGGAAAGTCGTTGATGACTCGTCAGCTCAAAGTGTTGTTTGAGAGGGAGGATTATGATAGTTTTGGCAACTATGCCAAGAATCATACTCTGAGCAAAGCAGCATTAGAGTTGCTCATTGAGCGGATGGAGCAAAAGTCAGAGCAAAAGTCAGAAGACAAAGAGTCTTTTGATAAGTTGCAAGACGTTCTGTTCAGCCAGATTGAAAAGAACGGCCTTCCTGCAAACTTGGTGGAGAAAGCAGTAAAAGCTTGCGGGCAGAATCAGCTGGCGATTACAAAATCTTTTGAAGTCTTCCGCCAGAAAACCTTGGTTCTGTCAAGGGACTATAAGGCGTTTTCAGAACTTGTAAAATACAAAAAACTGGCGCCGTCTGTGGAAGCGTTGATGGACAGAGAACAGTACAACAGCTATCTGGAAGCAGGCAACCATCTTAGTGACGAAGCAATTCGTGAATTTATAGCTCGCGAAAATATGGCAATATGCGATCTTATATTTAAGAACGAAAAGCTTTCAGCGGTGGCTGTTTTAATGGCTGAAGCCAATCCGAAATTTGCGCTGAAGCTTCCGGCCGGAATTAGTCTGATTTCAAAATGTTAAGGATATGACGAATTTTGAAATTATGCTGGGCGGACTCTCGTTAGTCTTGTTCGGCGGAGCCTTCACCTTGCTGTTGTGGGGTGATTTTCAAAAGGCCAAGACTTTTAAAATCGTTCTGATTCTGCTCATGGCTGTCAGCTCGGTTGGCGCGGTTTACGCCATATACAGCCAACTGAAACTTGCTGCGCAAATAGCAGAGAAGTATGTGATTGTCGCATTAGAAAACGAATATTCTACGGTGAATGAAACCGATGTGTTCGGAATTGATGCTGATTCTTACACCATTCTGCCTACCGGTAACAAGCTTTTGAAGAAAACCTTGTACGGGAATTTGGAGTGGAGAGATACTTCTTTTGTGCAGCAAATTGACTCATCAGGTAACAGCAAAACAATTTGTTTTGTAAAAACGCGAGTCAAAAGAGTTAAACTCGGCAGCGCAGAAGCGACAAGACCGAATCAACCCGGCGCAGAAATAAAAGTAAAGTGCCGGTATAAAGTCGGGGATACGGTAAAGGTCCGCGGTGACCGCATCATTCCTTGATTTTAGTTCTTATAAAAAAACTCCTCGTTTGAGGAGTTTTTTTAATGCCCTCTTGATTTATTTAAAAGTTCTCGTTATAAGGTAATCAGAAACTCAAATTTTTATGATATATGTATGAATTTTTAAAAATTATGATGGTTGTTTGCGAAATCGCGATGATCATCGGTTTTGTGTTTTTTGTTGCTTTCCAAGCTTATTTTTGGAGCGACAGAGATCATGCTAAAACCTTTTTTATGTTTGCGCTGTACTCATTGCTTGGCGTGAGTATTTGCGGATGGTTTATTCATGGCTGCGCGCTTAATGCAAAAGCTATTGTTTCTGCGGTTGCGGTATTGCTGATTATGGCTCAATTTTGCTTTTTTAAGGAGCGGTGGCAAGAATTTTATGCCAGAGAGCGGTCACCGTTTAAAAAGCTGAAGAAAGCTCTTATTTTTACAATTTTAGTATTGATATTGGGCTTTTCAGGTGCTTACGGTTACTGCAAAAAGCAAAAAGCTGATTATCAACGCGCGCATGCAGATATGTATGTGGTTGTCGGCTTTGGAATAAGAGCCGCAGATGATGGCATGAGCTCAGTATATGATACTGATGAAGACCATTTGTTTGTGGCAATCAGACCCGTAGACTGCTATAAAGCAAAACCGAGAGTGTTGATATCAAGAAAATATCATCTCGGGGATACAGTACTGATGTTTCACAATAAACCGGTGTCGTAATGTATGTATCAGCGCTTGCAGGCATGATTATTTGCGGAACGTTTTTGTTGCTCGCCTTTATATTTTATGTACGCGCGCAATGGGTGTTTTGGTTTTATTACGGAGAAGAGCTGTATTGGTTAGTAGGTTTTATTATGGTGCTTTTGTTCAGCGCCTCCTATGCCGATATGCTTTTTCCGCTTGATGGAACTGATTTGCTAAGCTCCGCTTTGATTTTTGTGTTTGTTTCCGCCGCGCAATATGTGTGCGGTCAGGTACGATTAGAGGAAATGCGCAATACGCCTCCGTGGTGTTGGGAGCATTATGCCAAAAAATTTATGCCGCTGTTTATTGTTGCCGTTGTTGCGTTGCGCTTTGCTTTTGCCGGATGTTTGGAGTATCGGGAAAATTATCGTTGGAATCATGCCGAATCGGTTGATGAAAATTCGGAAGTAAAGATTTTTAACGGTAGGCAAATCAAGCAACCGGTTTCAAAGTTTAAGCTCGGGTATCAGGAAATTACCTCAGCGGTTGAACGCGAAAAACAACGTAAAACTAAAAAGAAGTGAAAAAGACGCCTTTATTTATAAAGGCGTCTTTTGCTTTATTCGGCGTACGGATTGTCTGATTTGCGGACGGTAACGCGTACCGGAACACCGCCTAAATTGAAAGTTTCGCGCAGGCTGTTAACCAAATAGCGCAAATACGAATCGGGCAAACCTTCCGGATTACTTGAAAAAATGTAAAATGAAGGCGGACGTGTTTTGGCCTGAGTAATGTATTTTAACTTAATCCGCCGTTTGTTTTTGCCTAAAGGCGGAGTGTTTTGTTCCTGTACGTCAGAAAACCATTTGTTTAGCGGCGCAGTCGGGATACGAGTGTTCCAACGGTCATAAACCTTAAACACCGCGCTCATTAATTTATCTAACCCCTCGTTTTTAAGGGCAGAAATAGTAACAGTCGGCACGCCGGTGATTTGGGTTAAAGAGGTTTGCAGTTTGTCGTTTAATTTTTGCAAAGCCTCAGAACGTTTGGCAATGTCCCATTTATTAACGGCAATTACCAGAGCGCGACCCTCGTCAATTACCTGGCGGGCAATGGTTAAATCCTGCTTGTCTAAAACCGCGTTGGCGTCAAGTACCAAAACTACAACCTGCGCCATGAAAGCGGCATGCTTGGTGCTGGCCGCCGACATTTTTTCAAGCGAATCGGTAATTTTGGATTGGCGGCGCAAACCGGCGGTATCAACCAAATTAACTTTGCGTCCTTTCCACTGCCATTCTGAAGTTATGGCGTCGCGGGTGATGCCTGCTTCCGGGCCGGTGAGCATACGTTCATCATGCAACAAAGCATTTACCAAGGTTGACTTGCCAACGTTAGGACGTCCGACAATGGCAAGCTGTATGGGTTTTTCGTACTCCGGTTCCGCATCCGGTTTATTTTCAGGTTCAGGAGCTGCGGTAACGGCAATTTCACTTAACGCCGTGTATAAATCTTCAAGACCTAATCCATGCTCGGCCGAAAAAGGAATCGGCTGTCCCAAGCCTAGTTTATAAGCCTCAAAAATGTTGTCTTCCTGAGCTTTGCCCTCACATTTATTGGCAAGCAAAATTACCGGTTTATGGCTTTGTCTGACCAGGGCGGCAAAAGTTTCATCATACGGGTGCAGACCGGCGCGGGCGTCAAACATAAAAAGGCAAACATCAGCCTCACTGATGGCGCGTTTGGTTTGGGCAAGCATGCGTTGCTCAATGCTGTTTTCTTTGGCGTCTTCAAATCCGGCGGTATCTGTTAAACACAAGTCAAGATTTTTGAAGCGAACAACCGCTTTTTTACGATCACGCGTAACCCCCGGCTTGTCATGCACAATCGCAAGTTTTCTGCCGGCTAAGCGATTAAACAGCGTTGATTTTCCTACGTTTGGTCTGCCGATCACTGCCACTTTTAACATTTTTGAATTTCCTATTTATATGCAACCAGTTCAGCGTCATCGGTAACAAACACAACAGTTTGCTCAGCCGCAATCGGAGCTGACGGAATCGGTGAGTTTAAGCTGATTTTATTTAATATTTTTCCGTTTTGCGGCGATACGGCATAAGTTGTTCCGTCAGATGAGGTAACTAGCAGTTGGCTATTTACCATTACCGGACCGCTTAAATAAATATCGGAGCGGTCTTTTAAATCATAATCGTCAAGCAACGGCGCAGACCACAAAATTTGCCCGTTTTGTTTGTTAAGAGCAATAAGCTCATGACTGTTGGTTAATACAAACAAATAGTTTCCGGCTACCCACGGCATGTTGGTTCCGCCTAATTTTTGCTTCCAGATAATTTCGCCGGTGCGGTAATTTACGGCGGCAAGCAAGTCATTATGACCGATGGCATAAACAGTTTCATGGTCAATAACCGGCGAGGCTTTTACGGCGTTAATTGCAGTTGAAAAGTTAGATTGAGCAGAATCAATTAAAGCTACCGTCCACGCCGGATAGCCGATGTCGGCATTAAAAGCCTGAATATCGCCGTTGGAAAATCCGGCAACCGCAAAGCTTTTGTCTGCCGAACAGGCCGGAGCAGAGGTTCCTGCCAAAACCGTATCTTCAGCCGAAATGTTATATTTCCAAACCTCGTCACCGGTTTTGGTGTTTAAGGCTAACAAGCGATTGTCTAAGGTTTGTACCAAAAGCTTATTGGCGCAAACGGCGGGAGCCGTTCGGAGCGGAGTATCTAAATCTTTGCGCCATAAAATTTTGCCGGTGGTTTTATCAAGGGCAAAAACACTGCCGAATCCGGCGGCGGCATAAATACCGTCGGCATCGGCGGCCAGTCCGGCGCCGTTCAGCCCGTTTTCATTTTCAAACTTGCCGGCAGGTTTAAGTTTTTGCTTCCAAATTTTGCGGCCGTCAGTTAATGAAAAAGCGCTCACTGTTCCGTTTACGTCTTGCGCAAATACGGTGTTTTTGTAAATTATCGGAGAGGCAAGCAACAAATTGCGTTTGGAACTGCCTTTACCGAAATTTTGTTCCCAAACTTTTTGCATATTGTCGCCGGCTTGAACGTTGGCGAGGTTGTGAGCGGCATTGCCGCCGGTTTGACTCCATGATAAATTGTTTGTTGCGGCCGGAATTTCAGTTGCCGGAATTGAAACGGCGGCAAAATCAACCGCGTCATCTGCCGCAAGCACTGAAACTCTGGTGCCGGTCGGGAGTTTTTTGTCGCTTGAAAAAATTCCGCATGAAGACAAAAGCACGGCAAGCAAACAAGCGCCTATTAAATTGGGTTTTGTAAACAATGTTTATCTCCGAATAACCAGAATTTATAAACCGTTTAAGGTTGAAAGCATATCTTGAATACGGCTTTTGAAGTTGTCAGAAATATTGCCGTTTTCTAACAAAGATTTATACAAAGCGCGAGCCGTTTCGGTGTCGCCGTCACGAATGGCGGCCATGGCCAACAAATCGGTGGCCAGAGGCGACCAAGAGTTGTCAGCGGCAATAACCGGCTGTAACAAAGCTTCAATTTCAGCGCGCGGAGCGGTATCAATTTTGTAGGTGGCAAGTTTTAAGGCCGCCAAATTGCGGATGCGCGGATTGAGCTCGTCATTGTCGGCAATGGTTTGAAGCATGGTTTCAGCCTCAGCGTTTTTGCCTTGTTCAAACAAAACGGTGGCAATTTGAACGCGAGCCAACTCGCTGTAAACGCCCTGATTGGCGGCGGCGATTTTTTCAAGCGCTTTAAGACTGTTTTCATAATTTTCTGATGATTGCAATGCCGATAAATAGTTTTCGGTTTGCTGCTGATATTTAGCATCACGCCAACCTTTAATGGTTTCAAAGCTGACGGCGGCGGTAACGGCAATTACTACAAACAAAATGATAAATAAACCGTATTTGTTCCACAAAACTTTAAGATTTTCATTTTTAACGTCTTCGGTTACTTCCTGAATAAAGGCGTCGGTAACTTTGTCGTCAACCTGATAAGAGCTGTGTCTGTTTACAGAAGGTTCTTTGTTTTCCAAAGCTTTTTTGGTGGTGTTTTTTTTCATGGTATTAATTCCTTGCTAAAAAAATAAATTGCTTTCAGTATAGTATAAAATATTTGTATATCAATCGGTTTGTTAATAAAATTACCAATTATTTTATAAGTCGCGGCTTATTTCATTAATTAAAATTCCGCGCACCCATCTTAACCCTTCAACCGGAAGCTTGTTGCCGAATATAATGGTGCCTTTGTCTGAAACAATGGCTAAAAAATAACTTTCGGAAGTGGGGGTAAAATTAATGTCTATGCCTTTTAATTCGCTGAATTTGACCACACCGTCACGAACCCGCAGAAAACCGATTTTGCGGAAAAGGTAAATATGGTCTTTGCTGATGATGATAATGTCTTTGCTGATAAGGCTTAAAAAAGCATAAATTATAACCGAGAGTAAAAAAGCGTAAAAGATGATTACGGCATCATACGGAAGGTGCTGAATAAGAATATCATGATTTATACCCGCGTATATAAGCAAACTGCCGAAAGCGGCAATGGCAAACATGCTTAAAAAGCTGTATGCGTCAAAAAACAATTTGCGGATTTTTATCATTTTTTCACCGCTTTTACGGCTTTTGAAGCTGATATATGAAGGTTTTTCCTGATGGTAAGCAAAATCTTTGGGCAGGTGCCACTTAGCCACAACCTCGGGGTATGAGCGGCTGAGGTCGTTAAAATTGTGCGAAACCATCCCTTTTTCAGAAATGGTCAGCGCGGGCATGCGCAGTATTTGCGCGTATTCTTTCCACAATTTGCGAATGTGGTGTTTGCTTGTGCTGATATAAAGAGGTATGGTTTTGGCCGGGTCTTTGTGATAAAGTTCTATAATAAATTTGTTTTTGTTGAAAAGTCCGTACTGATAAAATTTTACCCGCAAGCGCACGCCGGAATAATTGTAAAGACGCTCGGAAAAGCTGTAACTTTTGCTGAACAACGGCTGATTTTTGACCATAACCGTATCGCCGTCAAAAAAGATGATTTTGTAACGCAACATGCGAATAAAAGCATTTAAAATCAGTCCGATGCCCAAAACAAGCAGCAAAGAGTTAAAAACTATCGGCGGCACAAAGGTGTGAATTTTAATGGTAGTGCGCGGCAGATTGTTTTCTAAATCAGCAACACCGTTGAATGAAAAGTTAAAAATCTGGTATAGCCCGATAAGGCACAGCAATGCTCCGCAAAGAGCCGAAATTATTAAAATCAGCCGTGAAAACCTGTCAACTCCGCGGGTCGGAAGTTTGCTGATGTCAAGTTTAAAACTGTGACTGTAATGATCGGGGTATTGCTGCATGTTAAATTCCTTCAGGGTTAACTATATAAGGCTATATTACACCAATTAAATAAATAATCACCAAATTTTTTCAGTTTATATGAAAGTTTTGTTTGAGTTTTTTGTTTTTGTTTATATAGTAAGTACATCATCAGAGGTTTAAGAGTGGTTAATATGTTGTTTGTTGATGTTTTGAGCAATGTTGCAAAGTGGCCGTATATCGGATTAAGTTTTGCGTTTTTGGGCGCGGCCGTGTTTTATGCCCGCAGTCTTAAAATAAAAAAAGGCATAACTATATTATATGCCGGTTTGCTTTTGTTGTTTTTGAGTTCGGCTTTGCATTTTGCGGCGGGCTTTTTTTATGAGCAAGGGGTTTCGGCAAAAATTTTGGTTTTAAGCGAGATGCTGCTGATTTTAGCGGCTTCATCGCTTTTGCTGATGGCTTCATCACATATTTTGTTAGGAGAGCCGCTTAACCAAAATGTTTTGTTTTTGTTTGTTACAATCAGCCTGCTGTTGGCTTTGTACGCCGTGTTTGTGGCCGATGATGCCAATATTATCAACAACCTGCAGCAAATTTTGCCGATTGTGGGCATGAGTTATGTTTTTTTGAGCTTTGTTTCAAGGCCGAAGTTGTGGAAATCGGCGGGACGTATGACGGCAGGGGTTGCAACTTTGGGGCTGACCGTGTTGTTGCTGTTGCCGCTGATTGCCAAGGTTTCATATCCGTGGCACTTGCCGCTTGATTTGTTGGCATTGCTTGCTTTTTCATACTTTTTACTCTTAAACGAAAGCTTAAAAGAAAAAGTTTTGCAAGCTCAGGAGATGTATCGGAAAGTTAATCAGAATATCAGCACAATTATTAAATCATCGCCGTTTCCGATAATTATTTCGCGTTTGGGCGATGATTCTTTGGTGCTGGTTAATAAAAATGCCGCCGATTTGTTCGGTATAGATGAGAGCGAGCTGCCGCGCTATCATTTTAAAGATTTTTTTGTTGATGCGGAAAACCGTAAACTGTTGCAGGAACGGCTTGAAAAAACGCGGCAAGTGCACGATTTTGAAATTTTGGTCAAAACCGCGTTCGGCAATACGCCGTTTTGGTTGCTAACCTCGGTTAATGTTATTGATTATAACAATGATGTGGTGCTTTATTCGGCGTTTCAGGATATTACTTCGCACAAGCGTCGCGAATCTATGTTGCAATCTCAGGCTGACCGCGATCCGCTGACTGCGGTTTACAATCGCCGCTATTTTGAAACGATGGTCGCTGAAAAAATTAAGGCGGCACACTCTAAAAAAGAGCCTTTTGCCGTGCTGATGATTGACGCGGATAATTTTAAGCGGGTTAATGATACGTACGGGCATAAAACCGGCGATAAGGTTTTAATGGAATTGGCGGCAAATTGTGAACGTTCATTGCGTCCTGATGATGTGGTGGCTCGTTACGGCGGTGAAGAATTTGTGGTGTTTTTGGCAAACGTAAATCCGGAAGTGGCCGTAATGGTTGCCGGCAGGCTGAAAGATGAAATTGCCAAAGCCGTGGTTTATGCGGATGATAATCGGCCGGTCAGCTTTACGGTCAGTATCGGGGTTGCTCCCTCCGGTGTTTCAGATGAGGTCGGCTTAATGATAAAAATGGCGGATGACGCAATGTATGCGGCTAAGCAAAACGGGCGCAACAGGGTTGAGCTGTATAATTCCGCCATGGCTGAAAATATGAACAAAGCCAAAAGCGATGAAGCGGCAAGGCTTATGCACCCGATATTTTCATCAGAAGAAACGGAAGAAATTTCATTGCTTGACGGAATTGAAACCACGCACATGGCGGAGGATTAAAATGGGGTGTGTATATCAGCAAAATTGCGGCGGTTGCTGCTTTAGAGATAAAACGCAAGAAGAATACAGAAGCTTAAAAGAACAAAAAGTTAAGGGAATTTTGAGCGCCGGTCTGAAAGAACAGGATTATAAGTGGAATAAGCCGATATTTTTGCCGGACGGAACACGTCGCCGCGCCGCGTTGGCTTTTATGCAGACTAAGGGCGGATTGTTACTCGGTTTTAATGAAAATAAAAGCAGTCAAATAGCCGATTGTGCGCAATGTTTGATGTTAACGCCGAAAATTAATGCGATTTTGCCTTCTCTCCGCAGGTTTTTAGCTGAATTTTGCGCCATAAAAGTCAGCCGAAAACTAAAGGGCAAAAAAGTTGTTGTTTCATCGGTAACTAAAGGCGATGTGCTGATTTTGGAAGCTGATAACGGACTTGATATTGTGCTTGAGGCCGATTGCGAACTGGCGCTTGATTATCGGATGGCAATTTTTGATTATGTGAATAATGAGCCCGATATTATTCGGTTTTCATTCAGGCGCAAAGCGGAAGAACAGGCGGAGCCGGTGATTGAAAAATTAAAACCGGTGGTTAAAATTGCCGGATTTGATATTTATATTGCGGCCGGAACTTTTTTGCAGGCATCGGCGGCGGGGCAAGACGCTTTAATTTCGTTGGTGCTTAAATATATCGGCGATACCGGCGGCAAAATTGCTGATTTGTTTTGCGGAATCGGCACATTTTCATATCCGCTTGCGGCAAATAAAGAAAATAAAATTATGGCGGCAGATTTAAGCGAACCGCTTTTGGCCGGGTTTCAGGCTTCATTGAACGCGCATTTGTTGCATAATGTTAAAATTGAAAAACGCAATTTGTTTAAATATCCGTTTACGGCCGATGAGCTTAAAGAGTTTAACGCGGTGGTTTTTGACCCGCCGCGAGCCGGAGCCGCGGCGCAAGCGGCGGAGCTTGCCAAAATGGAGCAAAGCGATAAGCCTGCCATAGTGGTTGCGGTTTCATGCAATCCGCACAGTTTTGTAAATGACGCTAATGTGTTGGTTTCCGGAGGTTACAAACTTAAAGAAGTGACGATGGTTGATCAGTTTGTATATTCTAATCATGCGGAATTAGCGGCGTTGTTTACAAAAAAATAAGCATTGCGGGTTATACTCTTAAAAAACAAAGGAGATAATATGAAAAATATTTGGTTAAGTCTGGCGGCGGTGGCTGTTTTGGGAGCTTGTTCGTTCGGAAATGATGACGAGAATCATTTTGTGGTGGTTTCAGGCGAAGACGATACTTCTTATTTGAAGGATATTGACGCTTGTCCGAAAGTGCATATCAGACAAAATGATACTAAAATTGTGCAAATTGACGAGTATCATGAGTTGTTTACCATTGAGGCCGTCGGTTATGAAGGGCATTGCTATTATAATAAAAAGCTCGGTAAAGATAAGGCGGTGGTTAAACCCAAATTTAAAATTACCCGCATGGAAGAAAGCGATGTTACCGATGTGCATTTTTCATATTACCTTGAAACGGTTGAAGGGCCGGTTAATTATTTAGGTAAAAAAACGTATTTTGCCGAAGCTCATATTCCGCTCGGGTCAGAGGTGTTAGATTACACTGCGGAAGGCGGCGAGCTTACCATTCCGGTTCCGGGAACGTATAATATGGATATTTATTTGGGGCTTAAAGCCAAAGCTCAAGATTTGGAATATAAAACAAAATAAGGAGAAACATTATGCAATATAACTATAAAGATATGGCCAACGCTATCAGATTTTTGAGCGCTGATGCCATTGATAAAGCTAATTCCGGTCATCCCGGAATGCCACTTGGTATGGCAGATGTTGCTGCTGTTTTGTTTGGTAAATTTATAAAACTTAATCCGGCAGACCCGCGTTGGTTTGACCGCGACCGCTTTGTGCTTTCAGCCGGGCACGGCTCTATGCTTTTGTACTCGCTTTTATATTTACTCGGCTATGAAGATATTAATATTGAAGATATTAAAAACTTTCGCCAACTCGGCTCTAAAACCGCCGGTCACCCCGAATACGGGCATTTGGCCGGAATTGATATGACTACCGGACCTTTAGGGCAGGGCATATCCTCGGCAGTCGGTATGGCGCTCGCAGAGCGAATTATTAACGCAAAATTCGGCGATAAGCTTTGCAATCACTACACATACGTTATTTGCGGCGACGGTTGTTTAATGGAAGGAATTTCTGAAGAAGCGGCTTCTTTAGCCGGTCACTTAAAACTAAACAAGCTTATTGTGTTGTGGGATAATAACAATATTACGATTGACGGCAATGTTTCGGCCGCAAGCTCAACCAATCAGCCGGAGCGATTTAAGGCGATGGGTTGGCACGTTATGGAAATTAACGGTCATGATTATGCTGAAATTGAAAAAGCCTTAACGGCGGCGCAAAAATCAGACAAGCCGGTATTTATTGCCTGCAAAACCACTATCGGGTTTGGCGCGCCGATGAAATGCGGAACTTCAAAATGCCATGGTTCACCGCTTGGCGAAGCCGAGACCGCGGCCATGCGTCATGAACTGGCTTGGCCGTATCCGCCGTTTGAATTGCCGTGTGAAGTTTTAAACGCATGGCGAATCGCCGGAAATAAAAGCAAAGCGGATTATCAGTCATGGAAAAAACGCGCGCAGACCGCCGGCAAAGAATTTAGCGATTACGTAAATGATGTGTTGCCGAAAAATTGGCAGCATGACTTAAACGCCGTAAAAGAAAAAGCGATTACCGAAAAAACCAAAGTTGCCACGCGTAAAGCTTCGCAAATGTGTTTGGAAGCCATTGTTCCGAATATTCCGCAGATTGTCGGCGGTTCGGCTGATTTGGCGGCTTCAAATTTAACCTTTGTAAACGGTATGAAGACCGTGACGGCCGCTGATTATAACGGCAATAACGTTATGTACGGAATCCGCGAGCACGCCATGGCGGCAATTATGAACGGTATGAGCCTGCATGGCGGAGTTATTCCATACGGCGGAACTTTTTTTGTATTTTCGGATTATATGCGCCCGTCCATGCGATTGGCGGCTTTAATGGGAATTAGAGTTGTTTATGTTTTAACCCATGATTCTATCGGCGTTGGCGAAGACGGTCCGACACATCAGCCGATTGAGCAGTTGGCCTCATATCGGGCAATGCCTAATATTTACACATTCCGCCCGTGCGATGTGGTTGAAACGGCCGAGGCTTGGGAAATTGCTTTAACCTCAGAAAAAACGCCGAGCATATTGGCGCTTTCTCGCCAAGGGTTGCCGATGCTGCGCGACTCTGCGGCGGAAAATTTAACGGCTAAAGGCGGCTATATTATTTCAGACGCGCAAAAGGGTAAAAAACGCAAGACAACGATAATCGCTACCGGTTCAGAGGTATCTTTAGCGGTTGAAGCGCAAAAGCTTTTACGTGAAAAAGGGATTGAAACCGCAGTTGTTTCAATGCCGTGTACAGAACTGTTTGACAAACAGCCAAGCGACTATAAAGAAAAAGTGCTTGGTAATTGTCCGCGAATTGCCGTTGAAGCCGCCGCTAAATTCGGTTGGGAAAAATATACCGGCTTAAACGGAGCCGTCATCGGAATGGACAGCTTTGGCGCCTCCGGTCCGGCAAGTGAACTTTACCCGCATTTCGGCATTACCGCCGAGAAAGTAGTAGAGGAAGTTATAAACCTGTGTGCCGGCGTATAATGGGCAGCTGCTAGGAATTTTGTCGCTCGTGTACCTTTTTGTGTACAAGTCGCTCCAAAATTCCGTCGCATTAGCCACATTCTACGCAGGCTTGGATTATTTTTTAGGATAAACATCAGAAAATCTCCTCAAATTGTTGCATTTAAGAAGATTTTAGCTCGCGTTTTTTTTGCAATATTTACGAGTCCGGGGTGTGTATAAGTTGTATGGTTATGGGCGGGATTATTCCGCTGCGCTCCATTCACTGCGCTCATCGGCTGTTGCCGACCGGCGTTCTTTCGCCCGCCTTTCGCTTGTAGTCGAACTCACTTCTGTGATTTCGTATCACGGAATGTGCCAATTAAAAAGACCTCCTTAGAAGGAGGCCTAATGGCGGTCTTGCTTCGTAAGGCTCGCTTTTTTTCAAAAAGCTTGCCAACTACGCTTCGGGCAAAGACATTTATGGTTCGCTGCAGTTGCTATCGCTTCCTTTGCTCACCGTAAATGTCTATACGCGCCATTAAAAAAAGCACCATTAAGGTGCTTTTTTTAATGGCGCGCCCGGCGGGATTCGAACTCACAACCTTCTGATCCGTAGTCAGATGCTCTATCCAATTGAGCTACGGGCGCATCGCGATTTATTGTGTTAATAAATCAAAACTTTTCGTTTTGCAAGCACTTTTTTGCATAATTTTTATTTTTTTGATAAAAATCTTGCTAAAACTTTAATTTCACGCTTGTATTTTAATAAAATTAACTTTACAACTTAGTTAAACGGTTAACTAATTTACTAAAAGGCTTGTATTATGAAAAAAACTTTGATTGTTGGCGCGGCTTTGTTAATCAGCGCTTGCGCTTCAGAAACTTTGTTTCCTTCCGATAACCAAATTGTCAGCACTCCGGCATCGGAAAAAATGCAGATAGACGCTAATACCGGAACGATGGTTGGCCGCAAGGTTGTTGAATTTAAAAACGAATTGAACCAGATTCGCTCTCAGCTTAATAAAGATTCTGAAACTTTAACCAAATTGCGCGCTGATGTTACCGCTAACATTACAAAATATAATGAAATTATGGCGGCAATGGAAACTAAATTGCAGCTCGGCACCACTCCGGCCAACCCGAAAATGGTGGCTTTATACAACAATGCACAAAATGTTTTGCAGGAAAATGAAGCTGCGATTGAAGGCTTAAACACCCTTTCTGCCGATACTGCCGCTTTAGGCACTCAGCTTGCCGCGCTTATCAGCAGTGTGCGCGAAACATACGCTGTTCCGGGAGCGTTAGATGAAGACCATGCCAACTTGCGAGTTTTGGAAAACGGCGCGGAACAAACCGCTGTTGCCGTTAAAAATATGATGGCGGAAGTTATGGTTGATTCGGCTCAGCAAAAAGGCACAACTCAAAACGCCAGAGCTCGTTTATTGGGTATGAATAACGCCATTGCGCACGGTTCATTCGGACCGGACAACGCCGTAATTTTATCTCAGCCGTTGCCTCATCCGCAGGTGATGCAGCAAGCTCCCCGTCCGCAAACCGTAAAACAGCCCTTGCCGAAACTTAAAGCTCCGGTAAAAGCTTCCGTTAAGTCTAAAGCTCCGGTAAAAGCTGCCGCTCCGGTTAAAACCGTTAAAAATGCGCCGTTGTTTAAGGTTGTGTTCAGCGCTGAAGACGTTAATTATAAAAAAGATTTAGAATCGGCCGTTAATAAAGCTCTTGCCGCCAATGCCAAGGCAAAGTTTAAGGTTGAAGCTGTAAATCCGCTGAAAGTTGCCGCGACCGCTGATTCTAAAAAATATGCGGCGGAAGTTTTTGCCGAAATGATTAATCTCGGTGTTGCTCCTGAAGATATTACCATTGTTTCAAAGGCGGGCTCAGATGTTAAAACTCCGCTTGTTAATGTTTATGCAAAGTAAAAGCAAGCTCTTAAATAAAAAAGGTTTCAGCTTAAAAACTGAAACCTTTTTTGTTGCTTAAAACCGGATTAATCAACCGGTTTAATATGCCAAATTTTATCGGCGTATTCCATAACGGCGCGGTCGCTTGAAAAATATCCGATGCGCGCAACATTTAAAAGCGCCTTTTTGCACCATTCGGATTTTTCACGATAATCGGTTTCAGCCTTGTGCATGGTTTGGTTAAAGTCTGCCAAATCAGCTAAAATAAAGTAATAATCGCGATTAACCAGTTCTTCAAAAATAGGCTTAAAGAGCAAGGCATGGTCTTTTTCGCAGAACATACTGGAGTTAAGCGAATTTAAAATACGTTTAACGTAATCAGACTTTTCATAAATTTCACGCGGGTTATAAGTTGCGCGCATAGCTTTTATTTGCTCGTCTTTTAAGCCGAACAAATAAAAGTTTTCAGCGCCGACCGCTTCGCGAATTTCAATATTGGCGCCGTCATAAGTGCCGACGGTTAACGCCCCATTTAAGGCAAACTTCATGTTGCCGGTGCCGGAAGCTTCAAATCCGGCGGTTGAAACCTGCAAGCTTATATCGGCGGCCGGAATCAGGCGTTCAGCCAATGAAACTTTGTAATTGGGCAGGAAAACAACTTTAATGGCGTTGTTGACCCGCGGGTCATTGTTTACCACATCGGCCACGTTATTAATTAATTTAATTATGAGCTTGGCAAAAGTGTATGACGGAGCGGCTTTACCGGCAAAAATATAAGTTTTATTGTGTATCGGGCGAGCATTGTCTTTAACAATGGCCAAATAATCGCCGATAACCTGCAAAATGGTCATTAATTGACGTTTGTATTCATGAATACGTTTGGCGTGAACAATGTACATGCTGTTGGCATTAACCATAATCCCCGCATTTTTGAAAATTTGGAAAGCCAAATGCTCTTTGTTGGTGCGTTTGTTTTCAGCAAATTTTTTGATAAATTCTTCATCATTAATAAACTGCTCAAGCTTTTTAAGCTCTTCCAGCTTTGTAATCCACTCTTTGCCGATTTTACCAGTGATAAGGTCGGCAAGCGGGGTGTTAGCGTGCAATAGCCAGCGGCGCGGGGTTATGCCGTTGGTAACGTTAATGAATTTTTCCGGCCACAATTCATAAAACTCAGGAACAAGCGCGGTTTTAATCAGCTCAGAGTGAAGCTTGGCAACGCCGTTGACGGAAAATGAACCGACAATAGAGAGGTTTGCCATGCGAATAATTTGATTATTACCCTCGCCGGAAACGATAGAAACTTTAGCCAATTTTGGCGAGGTTTCGCCGAATTTAGAGCGGGCAAATTCCATAAAGCGTTTGTTGATTTCATAAATAATCTGCAAATGGCGCGGCAACATTTTACCTAAAATGCGGGTCGGCCATGTTTCAAGAGCTTCCGGTAACAGAGTGTGGTTGGTGTAGGCAAAAATTTTGGTGGTAATTGCCCATGCGTCGTCCCATTCCTGCCCGTATTGGTCAATAAGCAGGCGCATCATTTCGGCAATGGCCAAAGCAGGGTGCGTGTCATTTAACTGAATGCAAACATATTCCGGCATTTTGTAAAAGTCGTTACTCTTTTCCAAAAAGCGGCGGATAATATCTTGAATGGCGCATGAAACAAAGAAATATTGCTGAGTGAGGCGCAATTCTTTACCGGATTCAACCGCATCGGACGGGTATAAAACTTTTGAAATGGTTTCGGTTTTGATTTTATCTTTAACCGCTTCCATATAACCGCCTTCATTGAAAACGTTAATATCAAGCTCTTCATCGGTTTTGGCGGAAAATAAGCGTAAATAGTTGACCGATTTGCCGTCATAGCCGACAATCGGAAAATCATACGGAACGCCGTATAAAGTTTGGGTGTTAACCCATGTAAAATAAGGTTTGCCATCAGCGCCCATGTAGCTTTCAACATTGCCGTAAATCGGAATGCTGACTTTGCGGTCTTGGCGCGCAAACTGCCAGGGCGAGTTTTCACCGAGCCAACTGTCGGCCTGCTCAATTTGCCAACCGTTTTCAAATTTTTGCTTAAATAATCCGAATTGATAGTTTATGCCGTATCCGAATCCGGCCAAACCTAAAGAGGCCATTGAATCAAGATAACATGCCGCCAAGCGTCCCAATCCGCCGTTGCCTAATGCAGGGTCATATTCGGCATCAAAAATTTCTTCCATGGAAATGTTCGGAAAACCGTCAATATGAATATCTTTGAGCAGGTTAAACAGTTCAAGGTTGTGCAAATTGTTTTCAAGCGAACGACCGATAAGATACTCAATAGAAAGGTAATAAACCCGTTTAGAACCGGCGTCATTATAGCGATGAATGGTTTGATACATGCGGTCCATGGCAAATTCACGCACGGCCAAAGCGATGGCTTCAAAGGCTTCTTCTTTGGTAAGTTCGCAGGTTCGTTTGCCGATAAAATATTTAATGTAATGTTCAATTGAAAGCTTTAAGCGGGCTTTGTCAATTTCATTTACGGCTTTTGATTCGTCTTTTTTCAAAACATTTCCCCTTGATTTTAAAATACTCTTTTATACCGAACTATATAAAAAATTGTTTGAAATTTACTTAACAATATAAGAATATCAGAGATATTTGCAAAGTTTTTTATGCGAAAACAGTTGCAAATTGTTTGAAAATATACAATAATCGGGGCGATTAACGTAAAAAAACAGGGATTTAAAATGAAAAAAACTTTTTTGTTAACATTGCTCGGCGCAACCGCGTTGGCGGTAAATGCCGAGGCTGCCACTATTTTTGAGGCGATGGGCAGTGCTTATACCAATAATCCGACCTTACAAGCGCAGCGCGCGTATGTCAGAGCGATTGACGAGAATGTGGCGATTGCAAAGTCCGGTTACCGTCCGACTTTGGCGGTTGTAGGTTCTTATTCGGATTCACATATTCATAATGATGTTGTTGAGGTTCAGGACGGATATGACGAATCGGTTGCCGCTGTTGTTAATCAGCCTATTTTTAACGGATTTTCAACCCGTAACAGCGTTAAAGCCGCAGATGCTTCCGTTAAGGCCGAACAAAGCAATTTGTATAATGTTGAACAACAGGTTTTATTAAGCGCTTCAACCGCGTATTTGAATGTTTTGCGTGACGAATCAATCGTAAAACTGCAAAAAAATAATGAAAAACTTTTGAAAAAACGTATGGAAGAAACCAAAGAGCGTTTTAATGTCGGCGAAGTTACCCGCACCGATGTTTCGCAATCGGAAGCTCGTTATTCGCAAGCTCGTTCTGACCGGATTGCCGCCGAAGGCAGTTTGGCAGCGTCCAAAGCAATTTATGTTCAAGTTATCGGACATGAGCCGGAAGGTTTGGAAGAACCTGTCGGAATTGCCGATATGTTTCCGAAATCAATAGAAGACGCGGTAAATTATGCCAAAGGCAACAACTATGCCTTAAAGGCTGCCAAAGAAGCCTTAAATGCGCAGAGCTATACGGTTGCCGCCAACACCGGCGCTTTGCTCCCGCAAGTAAACTTTGAGGCTGCCGCCGCCCGTGGACAGACACAGTCATACACTACCAAAGACCCTGAAACCAATAGTTTTAAGTGGGGCGTTAATATGACGGTTCCTTTGTATGACGCCGGTGAAAACCGCGCTAAAATCCGCCAAAGCAAGTATAAAAAATGGCAGGCGCAGGAAGCGGTTATGGAAGCTGAGCGCAATATGATTTCATCGGTCAGCAGCAACTGGGAATATATGGTTGCAAACCAAGCAAAAATTGCTTCGGTTAAAGACCAAATCAGAGCTTATGCGATAGCTCTTGACGGTGTTCAGCAGGAAGAAGCTTTGGGTAACCGCACGGTTTTAGATGTGTTGGACGCTTATCAATCGCTTTTAAACTCTAACGTTGAAGAAGTTCAGGCTCGCCGCGATTATTACGTTTCAGGCATGCAGTTGTTGCTTTCAATGGGGCGTTTAACCGCTAAAGACCTTAATTTGTCGGTTGATTTATACAATGCCGAAAAGCATTCGGAAAAAACTGCCGGCAGATGGCTTTCATTATCGGTTGATAAATAAAAATTTTCTGTTATGATACAGATATAAGTTTTTTAAGGAAGCAAATGGCAGAAGAAGACGAAATGTCAATGGATGAAATTCTGGCTTCAATCCGGAATATTCTGTGGGAAAAGGAGGTGAATAAAAGCGCCTCCCGTTCCTGTATTCGTGACTATGCCAAAGATGCGGAAGGCGATGTTTTTATTTTAACCAAAGATATGCTTGCCAAAACTTTAGAACTTCCGTATGAGTATTCTAAATGGGACTTTAATGATGTTGCCGCTAAAATTTTGCACAAGTATGCCAAAGTTTTTGACGGCAATGCTAAATTATCCTCAAAGCGTTTGGAACGAGTGGGGGAAAAGGCGGGGTCTTAAAGCCGGTAAGTCTGAACCTGCCTGCAAATTTTTTCTGCCCTTAAAACCTGTTGATTTTGAGGGTTTTTGTTTGAATATAAGTAAAATTAAAACAGGAAATTTTAAAAATGTTGGAAAAAAACTATAACCCTAAAGATTTTGAAGAAAAAATTTATAAAGATTGGGAAGAATCGGGCGATTTTAAGCCGGATATGCGTTCAGATAAAGACGCGTTCTCAATAGTTATTCCTCCGCCGAACGTTACCGGTGTTTTGCACCTCGGACATGCTTTGGACGACACGCTGCAAGATATTTTAATCAGATATAACCGCATGCTCGGTAAAAAAGTTTTGTGGCAACCGGGAACCGACCATGCCGGTATTGCAACCCAGATGGTGGTTGAAAAAAATTTGGCGAAAGAAGGTATTTCACGCCACGATTTAGGTCGTGAAAAGTTTATTGAAACGGTTTGGAAATGGCGCGAAAAATCAGGCGGAACCATTTGTCGGCAGCTGCGCCGCTTGGGCGCCTCATGCGATTGGAGCCGCGAGCGCTTTACCATGGACGAAGGATTATCGCGCGCCGTTCGCAAAATTTTTGTTTCGCTTTATAAAGACGGTCTGATTTTTAAGGCTAAAAAACTGGTAAACTGGGATCCGAAATTAGCAACCGCCGTTTCGGATTTGGAAGTTATTCAAAAAGAAACTGTCGGCAAAATGTATTACTATAAATATCCGATTGAAGGCGAGGAAGGCGAATATATCCACATTGCAACCACTCGTCCTGAAACCATGTTTGGCGATACCGCCGTTGCTGTTTCTAAAAATAACGAAAAATTAAAGCACTTAATCGGTAAAAACTGCATATTGCCGATTGTGGGCAGAGTTATTCCGATTGTGGCTGATGACCATGCCGATCCTGAAAAAGGCACCGGCGCGGTTAAAATTACTCCGGCGCACGATTTTAATGACTTTGAGGTTGGCAAGCGTCATAATTTGCCGATGATTAACATTTTAAATGAAGACGCAACCTTAAATGAAAATACGCCGTTTGCCGGTATGACTACCATGGAAGCCCGCGCCAAAACCATTGAAAAATTAACTGAGCTTGGTTTGATGGAAAAAATTGAAGACCACCCGATGGTTATTCCGTACGGCGAGCGTTCCGGCGTTGTTATTGAGCCGTTAATGACCGATCAGTGGTTTGTTGACGCTCCGGTTTTGGCCAAAGAAGCTATCCGCGCGGTTGAAGACGGCGAAATGCAGTTTGTTCCTAAGAGCTATGAAAAAACTTATTTTGAGTGGATGCGCAATATTCAGCCGTGGTGCATTTCGCGTCAGCTTTGGTGGGGGCATCAAATGCCGATTTGGTACGGTCCGGACGGTGAAATCTTTTGCGAAGAAAATGAAGAAGAAGCAAATGCGGCTGCCGCCGAACATTATGGCAAACAGGTTGAATTAACCCGTGAAACCGATGTTTTGGACACGTGGTTTTCATCAGGATTGTGGGCGTTTTCAACATTAGGTTGGCCGGATAATACCGAATACTTAAAAACATTTTACCCGACATCAGTGTTGGTTACCGGTTTTGACATTATCTTTTTCTGGGTTGCCAGAATGATGATGATGAGTATGTATATGATGAAAAAGGTTCCGTTCCGCAAGGCTTATATTCACGGGCTTATTCGCGATGAACAAGGGCGTAAAATGAGTAAATCTAAGGGTAATACCGTTGACCCGATGGAAACCATTGAAAAATACGGCGCCGATGCGTTGCGCTTTTTTATGGCGGCTATGGAAACGCAGGGACGCGATATTAATATGTCGGAATCGCGCGTGGCCGGATACCGCAATTTTGCCACCAAACTTTGGAACGCCGCTCGTTTTTGCGAGATGAACGGCTGTAAATACGGGGCAGATTTTAATCCGCAGGCGGTTAAATTGGCAGTGAACAAATGGATTGTTGCCAAAGCTGACGAAGCAACGATGAAAGTTACCGAAAACTTAAATGATTTTCGTTTTTCGGATGCGGCAAACGCGGTTTATCAGTTTGTTTGGGGCTCGTTCTGCGACTGGTACATTGAGTTAAGCAAACCGATTTTTTACGGCAATAATGAAAATGACATTGCGGAAACCCGCGCGACCGCCGCTTGGGTTTTAGATAGAATTTTGGTTATTTTGCATCCGTTTATGCCGTTTGTTACCACTGAATTATGGAACAATTTGGCACAGCGCGACGTTAAACTTATTCATGCCGCATGGCCGATTGTTACAGAAGCTGCGGCCGATACCGCGGAAATGGATTTGGCGATTGATTTAATCAGCGCTATTCGTTCGCTCAGAGCTGAAATGAATTTGCCGGCGGCGGCCAAACTGCATATTTACTTAAAAGATATGTCGGAAACTTCATTAAAGAGCGTTGCCGATATGCAGAACTTAATTTGCTCGTTGGCGCGGCTTGAAAAAATTGAACCGTTCGGGGAAAACCAAAAAATCAGCAAAGATATGGTTCAGAGCGTGTTTAAGGAAGGCGCGATTTTGTTGCCGCTTAAAGGCGTGGTTGATTTTGCCGCGGAACGCGAGCGCTTGAATAAAGAGCTTGAAGCCTTAAATCATAATCTGGAAGGTTATGCTCGCAAGTTAAGCAATCAAAACTTTGTGGAGCGTGCTCCGGCTAATGTGGTGGCGGAAGAAAAACGCCGTCAGAGCGAGGCGTTGGAAAATAAAGCCAAAGTTGAAGAGGCATTGGCGCGAATCGTTGGATTATAAACAAAAGGAGAAATGTTATGAAAAAATTTTTAATGGCATTAATTGCCGTCAGCTTTTTATCAGCTTGCGCGACCGATCCGTACACCGGTGAAAGTAAAGTTTCAAAAACCGCGTGGGGTACCGGTATCGGCACTGCGGTAGGTGCCGGTGTCGGAGCTTTGGTCGGTGGCCAGAAAGGCGCTTTAATCGGTGCCGGTGTGGGCGCGGCAACCGGTGCGGCTACCGGCGGTTATATGGATATTCAAGCCCGCAAACTGCGTCAGGAATTGCAGGGAACCGGAGTGCAGGTTGCCCGCGATGGCGAAAATATCCGCCTGATTATGCCGAATGCAATTACCTTTAACACCAATGAGGCGATTATTAAAGCTTCAGCCAATCCGGTGCTTGATTCAGTGGCTAAAGTTGCCAAAGAATATAATAAAACCTCGCTGCAGGTTTTAGGTTATACCGACAGTACCGGTAATGATACGATTAATATTCCGCTTTCACAAAGAAGAGCCGCTGCGGTTGCGCAATATTTAGGTTTGCGCGGCGTGGCCTCGTCCCGTATTACCGCTGCCGGAATGGGCGCGCAAAACCCGATAGCATCAAATGCTACCGCCGCCGGTCGTGAGCAGAATCGTCGTGTGGAGATTTATTTGATAAATAACGCTAAATAAAAATTAAGCCCGCAAAACGCGGGCTTTTTCGTTGTGTTTGGCAGGCGGAGATGTGTAAAAACTATTTCCACAACATTCCGAGTATGCAGGTCTCTCCTTTGCAATTATTACAGAGGGTCGTAATATTATCTAAGTTCAAATTTTTTAAGCAAGAAACGCTTTGGGAGCATTTGATATCGCCATAAATGAAAGATGTTTGTGTGCTGGGTTTATTGGTAGAATATGAAGATGTCGCTAATGAGTCTATATTAGCGGCGTTTTCTTTAGCAGCCAAAACAATATTGCGACAAACTTCATAACCTACATCAGAAGCCGGAAAGTAAAAATGTATTATTCCGGTATTATCTTGTCCTTGATTGCCGTTTGCATCAGTCCATTTACTACGAGACCACATTACATTAATCTTATTTTTAAAATAAATTTCTTCTAAATTACCAATTTTTTTATTGTAATTTAAACCATCAGGAAGGAGATTAGCTTTATATAGTAAATAATTGTAATAAGTAGTGTCATCTCCGCTGTGTGGCAGTTTATCTTTAATCGAGAGCACATTGTTAATCAGCATATTAACAGTCTCAGCATGTTTGTTGAGCTTGTATTTGAACATAGCCTTAGAATAACCGGCAATAGCCCCGACACTTAAGACCCCGATTATTGCCAGAACGCCGAGCATCTCGACCATACTTCTTCCGGCGCTCGCGTCTAGCGGGCATCTGCTAGGGGTTTTGTCACTCATGTAACTATTTGTACACCACGTTCCAAAACCCCGTTGCATCTGCCTCGCTATCCGCAGGCGTGGATTATTTTTATTATTCATGAGCTAAAATCTCCTCAAAAGTTAGTTTGAGAAGATTTTAGCTCGCGTTTTTTTTTTGCAATATTTACGAGTCCGTGCTGTGTATAAGTTGCATATGCCGCAAAAATAGGTTTAACGGCGGGTTAGGCGCTTGGCGGCGCCGGCAATTTGCAAAATGGTATAGCTTAAAATGTCTTCCGCCGGATAGTTGGTGGTTTTGCAGTTACGCTCGCATTTATACAAAAGTTCAAGCACGTTGTTTATATCTTTGCGCTTCCAAATTTTTAACTGCATAATTAAATCGGGTTTCCGAAAAAACATAACCGGCGGGCGAATGGCAGCAACCGCGGCATCAGCGTTTTGACCTTTTTCAATCGCGGCCACGGAATTTAAAAGCTTAAAGAAATGGTATGTTAAATTGCGGGTTAAAGTAACCGGTTCTTCGCCTTCATGCAAAAGTTCCTGATAAGATTCCAAGGCTTTGGCAGAATTGCCGCCGGCAGTAAAATAACATAAATCTTCAAGTGATGAGCAGGAGGTGTCGCTGATGGCGGTTTGCACATCTTGGAGTACAATATTACGGCGAGTGCCGAGGTAGGTTATTAATTTTTCAAGTTCGCCGGTGCTGGCTTTGCGGTCAGGCGATAATCTTGCGCACAAAAGCTGCATGGCGTCTTGCGCAATAGTAATGCCGCTCTTTTCCAAGTATTCTTTGGTGAAACCGTAAATGGTACCTTCGCGGTCATCATAACAGCTGATTAGTCCGATTTCGGGATTATCTTTGGCAAAGGTTACCAGTGATGATTTAGTGTTAATTGATGAGGAGCTGACAATAACCAAGGTGTCGGAAGACGAATCCTTGAACAAGGTTTTAAAATGAGCGGTGAGATTATTGTTGCCGTCTTTAATAATAATTACGCGTCTGCCGCCGAGTAATGATTGGGCATTATATTCGCCGTACAACTGCCCGATGTCTTTTTCAAGGCTGTCCATAGAAAAACTAACTACCCGAAAGGCGTCATTTAAATCAGGACAAACGGATTTTGCCAACTGCGAAGCGTAATCCGCAATCATACCTTCGTTGGTTCCGAACACCACAAAACATTTAATTGCCGGAGTGGGGTTTTTGAGGTATTGGGTAATGTCGGCAGGCTTAAAATTCATTATTTTTTATCCGTATTTTTGTTTTGAGTTAAAGCGGAATGAAAATAAGCCCCGATACGCAGCGAAACATCGTCCGAGAGCATGCGGGCGGCATTTTTTTCAACTTTTTTCTGGGCAAAAGTGGTGGAATACGGATTAGCTAAAATATCGTATCCGACATAAGCCAAGCTGTTGCCGCTTACCAGTTGTTTGCCGGTTTGAACATCATACAGGCGGTATTTTATGGTGTAACGAACCCGCTCGCGGGTGGCGGTAATATCGTTTCGCAAAGCTTGTTGAACAACTTGTTTTTGCACGTTGTCAACCACCAAACGATAAGTCGGCTGAGTCGGCACTCCTTTAGGGGTAAAGCTGTCAATTAAATCATTGCGAATCATCTGCCCGATACGTTCGGCAATCGGCTCAACTTTAATTTTGGCCATTTCTTCGGTAATTGAGGTGTCAAATTCGCCTTTGTAATACCACTTTTCGTCAGAGGTTCGTTCAACGTAAAGCGGCTTAAACCCGCAGGCTGATAAACAAAATATCAGCCCGCAGGCAATTAACGCTATTTTTTTACTATGCAACAATGTTTACAATCCTATTCGGTACAACAATTATTTTTTTAATTTCTTTGCCGGCAGTTTGGCGGGCAATGTTTTCAAGACTTAAAGCCGCGGCCTTAACATCGGCTTCAGGCGCGTCTTTCGGCATTTCAATGGTGCCGCGCATTTTGCCGCAAAGCTGAACGGCAATGGTAACAACGTTATCTTGCGCCAGAGCTTTGTCGCCGGCAGGCCACTCGGCGTCAATAACGGAAGTATTAAAGCCCATGCGCGCCCACATTTCTTCAGCCAAGTGCGGAACAAACGGACTTAAAAGTTTTAACAAGGTTGCATATAATTCCGCCGGTATTTTTTCAAGACCGGAAAGGTAGTTGACATAAGTCATTAATGATGAAACAGCGGTGTTAAACTTCATTTGATCAATACGTTCGCTCACTTCTAAAATACATTTGTGCATCGCGCGCAAATCAGCTTCAGTCGGCGCAGTTTTATAAACTTTTTTGAACAGGTTATAAATTTTGCCGACAAAACGATAAACGCCCATCAAGCTTTCTTCCGACCACATGGCAACTTGTTCAAACGGCCCGATGAACATTTCATATAAACGGAAAGTGTCGGCGCCATAGTTATTAACAATGTCATCAGGATTGATAACGTTGCCGCGTGATTTTGACATTTTTTCGCCGTTTTCAGCCAAAATCATACCATGCGAGGTGCGCTTGTTGTAGGGTTCTTTGGTCGGAACATAGCCGCAGTCATACAAAAATTTGTGCCAAAAACGAGAGTACAACAAGTGCAGAGTGGTGTGCTCCATACCGCCGTTGTACCAGTCAACGTTCATCCAGTAGTCAAGGGCTTCTTTAGAGGCAAACTCTTTGCTGTTGTGCGGGTCGCAATAGCGCAAAAAGTACCATGACGAGCCTGCCCAGTTCGGCATAACATCGGTTTCACGGCGAGCATGTCCGCCGCATTTCGGGCACGTGGTGTTAACCCAGTCAGTGGCTTTAGCCAAAGGCGAATCGCCGTTATCGTTAGGCAGATAGTCGGAAATTTCCGGCAAAGTCAGCGGCAAATCTTTTTCATCTAACGGCTGCCAACCGCAATGTTCGCAATAAACCATCGGAATCGGCTCGCCCCAATAACGTTGGCGAGAGAATACCCAGTCACGCAGCTTGAAGTTTACTTTTGAACGACCGAATCCATGCTCTGTTGCGTAGGCAATAGCTTGTTTCATGCCGTCTTCTTTGTTTAAGCCGTTTAAAAATCCGGAGTTAATGTGCGGGCCGTCTTCTTCATAGGCTTTTTCAGAAATGTCGCCGCCGTCCAAAACCTGAATAATCGGCAGATTAAAGGCTTTGGCAAAATCATAATCGCGTTGGTCGTGTGCCGGAACCGCCATAATGGCGCCGGTGCCGTATCCGGTTAAAACATAATCGGAAATATAAACCGGAATTTGTTTGCCGGTAAAGGGGTTGCGCGCCGTAACGCCTTTTAATTCAACACCGGTTTTTTCATCGCCGGCAGTGCGCTGTAAGTCTGATTTTTTAGCGGTGGCAGCAACATAATTTTTAATTTCTTCCTGATTGGCAAACAAGTGCATATATTTGTTTACAAACTCATGCTCCGGAGCCAAAACCATGTAGGTGACGCCAAAAGCGGTATCCGGACGGGTGGTAAAGACGGTTAATTTGTCGCCGGCAAAGTCAAAATCAAGCTCGGCGCCTTCCGAACGGCCAATCCAGTTGATTTGCTGCGCTTTAACCCTGTCAACAAAGTCAAGCCCGTCTAAGTCATTAATCAGGCGGTCGGCGTATTTGGTAATGGCAATCATCCATTGCTCTTTGTCGCGGCGGATAACTTCAGCGCCGCAGCGTTCGCAATGGCCGTTGACAACTTCTTCATTAGCAAGACCTACTTTACATGAAGGACACCAGTTGATGGCCATTTTGTCTTTGTACGCCATGCCGTGTTTGAACAGCTGAATAAACATCCACTGTGTCCATTTGTAATATTCGGGGTCTGAAGTGTTAATACATCTGTCCCAATCAAAACTGAAACCGATGGATTTTAACTGGCGGGTAAAGTTTTTGATGTTGGCGGCAGTTGAAACAGCGGGGTGAACGCCGGTTTTAATGGCATAGTTTTCAGCCGGTAAACCGAATGCGTCAAAACCCATCGGATACAAAACATTATATCCTTGCATGCGTTTTTTGCGGGCAATAACGTCAAGGGCAGTGTATGAGCGAGGGTGTCCGACATGAAGTCCGGCGCCGGAGGGATACGGAAATTCAACCAAAGCGTAAAATTTTTGTTTGGTTTTATCAATGTCAACATGGTAAATTTTTTCGTCTTCCCAAATTTTTTGCCATTTGTTCTCAATGGTGCGGAAGTTGTAACGATCTTCCAACTGCCATTGTTTTTGCCATTCTTCAAAGGTCTCTTTGCCATTATAACGCGGATTGCCGCTCATAGTTTTTCTCCAGTTCATTATTTTATCAAAAATATTGGCTTTAAATTATCCTAAAGGTGACAAAAATACAAGTCTAAACTAAATTATCAGCAACTTTTATTGTGTAAAATCCGCTCGTATATCGGTTAAAATGCTTGCAAAAATTTTCAGCGAAGGTAAATTTGATTATTGAAAGGATAAACTCATGAATATACGCCGCCGCTGTGTTGAAATTTTACAACGTATTTTGGAAGAAAAAATCTTTTTTAACAGTCTGAAAGCAGAAATTGAAGAAAAGAATCTGCCGTTTGCCAATATGCTGATTTTAACGGCGTTGCGGCATTTAACGGCTTTAAAACAGATATTGAATAAGTTTTTAAATAAAAAAATTCCGGATAAAAATAAAAAAGTTTATTACGTGTTGCTGTTGGGAGCGACGGAAATTTTATATATGGACACTCCTGATTATGCCGCGATTAATGAATATGTAAACATAGCCCGTAAATTTTCAGATAAATATGCCGCCGGTATGGTTAATGCGGTTTTGCGTCGCGTGGCCGCCGATAAAGATAATTTAAATACAGTGTTCAACAATAAGTGTTTTCCTAAAGAATTTAAGAAAATTTTACAATCGGATTATTCAGAGGCTGAAATTGCGCAACTTGAAGAATCGGCTAAATCAGAACCGGCGCTTGATATTACCGCTAAGGACAATCCGGAAGAGCTTGCCTTAAAATTGAACGGTGTTTTATTTGCCAACGGAACAATCCGGCTTAAAGAGCTTAAAAGCAAGGTCAGCGAGCTTTACGGCTTTAAGGAAGGTTGGTGGTGGGTGCAAGATTTGGCCGCCTCAATGCCGATTAATTTGCTGGGCGAGGTTAAAGGTAAAAAGGCGCTTGATTTATGCGCTGCTCCCGGAGGCAAAACAGCGCAGTTGCTAAGCCAAGGCGCGCAAGTTACGGCGGTTGATATTGATGAAGAGCGTATGGCGCGTTTGCGGCAAAATATAAAGCGCTTGCAACTGGAGCAAAATTTAACGACCGTGACGGCAGACGGGCTTGAATTTTTGCAAAACAACACTGAAAATTTTGATGTCATTGTTTTGGATGCTCCCTGTTCGGCAACCGGAACATTCAGGAGACATCCTGAAGTTTTGCATCTTAAAACCGCGGATGATGTAAATAAACAGCTTGATATTCAGGCTGATATGTTAAATGCGGCTGCCGCAAAATTAACGGCGGGTGGGCAAATTTTGTACTGCACATGTTCGGCGGCTAAGGCGGAAGGTGAAAACCAAATTGCAAAGTTTTTGCAATCTCACCCTGACTTTAAGCTGAAAGCATTTGATTTGCAAAACATCAATAAATTTAACGGAAAATTGTTTGATAAAAAAATTATTGATAAGGGAGTTTTAAGAACTTTGTCATATTATATGAAAAATGACGGCGGTATGGATATGTTTTTTGCCGCATGTTTGCAAAAATCCGCTTAAAAGGAGAAAAAGATGTTAACGCCTTCAATCAGTTTTGCAGTAGTCGGCCTGCTCGGGTTTGCTTTGTCGCGTTTGGCTCTCGGCTTTAGCAAAGTTTTTGCGGAGCATCCCGAAAGCTATAAGTGGTATCGGGACACATCGGTATTTTTGGCACTTTTGCTTTTTGGAGGAATGTCCGCTATTTTTTATAACGCTCCTGATATGTATGACGTGGCGGCGCCGGTTGCTTGGTATGTTTTGCCGGCGGTGTTTTTAACGGCGGGTTTGCTGTATGTGGTATTTTGGTTTGAAATTGTTTGGTTAACGCGCGCGGCAGTATTGGCGGCTTCAGTTTTGCTTGCGTGTATGCTTCCGAGCAACTGCCTTATTTTTGAAGGGCTTGTTCCGCTGTGGGCGGATAGAATTTTGGCGTCGCTTGCTGTTTTTGTTTTTGTCAGCGGAGCCGAATATATTAATTTGTTAGCCGGAGTTTTCGGGGTTCAGGCGGCGGCAATTTCGGCCGGTATCGGTATTTTGGCATTGCTTGGCGGCGCGCCGCTTTATTTGGGAGCAATCGGCGTTTATGCGGCGGGAGTTTGGTTGGGATTCTTAAATTTGAACTGGTTTCCGAGCAAGGTTTATATAAACAGCGGCACCTGCATGGCGGCGGCTTATGTTTCAGCCTGGATGCTGTTGCAGGGAGCGGCAGAATTGGCCGGACCGTCCGTGTTGATTCTTGCTATGTTTTTTTTAAGCGAGATAATTTGGGCGGCAGCGCAAAAGTTTGTATTCGGGCAAAATACGGTAGATTTGTCAGAAAATACGGCTTGTTATGAAGCCTTTTCAAAAGGAGTGGCAGTTCCGGCCATCGGCGTGGCAGTGGCAAAAATAAATGTGGTGAATGTTATTTTGGCAATGTTTCAGCTGTATTCGGCTAACAGTTTTTCAGTTCCGATTTTTGCATTTTTGATAAATTTATGGCTTTTGGGAATTTTATATAATGCCAATGAAGGTGTTAAATCATTGAAAGAGGCTAATAAAGATTTTGTCAGAGATGTAAAGAGCGGAATTGACAGTATTAAAAAATCTTTTAATAAAAATAAGGATTGATAATGGCAAGCGGTTTTTGGCACAGATTTTTAAGGCAAAATAAAAACGCGCAGACAGGCGCGGATTCAGTATTTGTGCCGATAAAAGTTACCGTGGCGGCATTTGAAGATGATTGTTCTGAAAATTCCGGTCGTTATCTTTGTGATTTGCTTGCCCGAAGTTCTTTGTTTGAATGCGGTTTTTATGATGAACTTGCCGATAAATCTTTTTTGAATTTGCAGGGACGCAATTTTTTTGATTTTTATGATGCCGGTCGTAAAATTTTAAAGCATACCGGAGCCGATGTGCTGATTTGGGGCTTTAGAAAAAATGATAAAATAAGGCTCAATTTTCAAACCGGACGGCAGTATGAAAATGCTTGCATTTCATTGCTTGACGGCTTGTGTTTGCCGCTTAATTTTTTTCAGGATAAAGTTTTACCCGAACAGCTGTTTGATTTAATTTGCGCAATTATTGTGACCACGGCGGAAAAAAACAGCGCTCATAAACGGAAAATTTTGCAAAATTTGGTTGACAAAATTAAAAAGTCAGCGCCGCAGGGGCTTGGTATTGAAGATATGCCTTATATACTCAATATGTTGGCTCTGATTTATTTACAGGCAAGTATTGAGGCTTTAAACATTGCGGATATAAAAGCTGTTTCGGCCATGTTGGAAAAGGCGCGCAAACTTTCTGCCGGAATTTCAGATGTGCTTTTAACGGCGAGTATTTGCGCTAATTTCGGCAAATTGTATCAGGCTGCGGCAGAAGCTTTTGACCATTATCGCGATTTGTTTTTGAAAAATGCGATAGAGTATAATCGGATGGCGCAAAAATATTTTAACAGGTATGCGTATCCGTATGATTTCGGGTTGTTGGCTTATCGTAATTCGCAGCTGTATTTTGCGTATTGGCGGCAGGTGTCAGATGTGCAGGCTCTAAGAGACGCGGTTTTTAATTTGCGCGATGCGGAAAAAATTTTTTCGGAAGCAGCTTTTCCGTATTTTTGGGCGCTGATTCAAGATAAACTCGGTTTTTATCTTTCATTATTGGGGTTGTTTAACCATAGTGATGAAATTTCGTTGTTGGCGGTTGAAAATTATAAAAATCGTCAGCGGGTTTTTGCCAAAGAATCTTGGCCGCTGAAATGGGCAAAAACGCAAGAGAATATCGGAAATGTTTTTTATAATACCGGCAAATGGCTTAAAGATGAAAATTATTTGGAAGAGGCTATAAAATATTATGAAGACGCCGCCGAGATTTATGAAAACTGTAAAAAATCGGATGAGTTGCGGCAAATGCAAATTTGTATAACTAAGGCCGATGAATACATAAAACAACTTTAGTGTAAATAGTTCTTGCATAAAATGTTTTTTTATTTTATGTAATAGCTGTTACGGTGAGATGGCAGAGTGGTCTAATGCGATTGACTCGAAATCAATTGTACTCGTTTCGGGTACCTAGGGTTCAAATCCCTATCTCACCGCCAATTACAAAAGACGCCCCTTGCGGGCGTTTTTTGTAATTGATGAAGTGTGTCGGAATTTGAAGCCTAGGTACCTTGGTACTCTAGGGCGGAGGGATAAAAAACAATCCGGTGGATTGTTTTTTGCCCGAGGGCGACAAATTTGTTAGTTTTACGAGCCGGCGTGAGCAGGCGCGGCAAAAGTTACAAATTGGAGTGACCGCAGCGCAGTTAGCGAGAGCGAACCGCTTGAGCTTACAAGCAAGCCAAATCCCTATCTCACCGCCAATTACAACAAAGCCCGCCGGAAAGGCGAGCTTTGTTGTAAATTTTAAGATGCTATTTAGTTTTTTTAAAGTCGGTTGTTTCGCCGGCTTTGAAGTTATAAATCGGTTTTATAACTTTGACTATATCGGCGGTCGGTTGAATATTTTTTACAATATCTTCCATGCTTTTATAAGCCATCGGGCATTCGTCCAAGGTGTCAACGTTAATAGAGGTGGTATAAATTCCGTTCATAGAGTTTTTAAATTCTTCAAGATTAAATTGTTTTTTGGCTTGCGCGCGGCTGTAAAGGCGACCGGCACCATGCGGGGCTGAACAGTTCCAGTCCGGATTTCCTTTGCCGATACAAATTAAACTGCCGTCACGCATATTAATCGGAATGAGTAATTTTTCGCCCTTTTGAGCGGATACTGAACCTTTGCGCAAAATCATATTTTCGGTATCAATGTAGTTATGAATAGTGGTAAAGGTTTCGGCAATGTGCAAACCTAGCGCTTTAATTATACTTTCGGCCATGGCTTTGCGGTTATAAACGGCATATTTTTGCACGATTTTCATATCGTGAATGTAGTCATCAAACAATTTGCCTTCGGTATATGCCAAAGCCTTGGGAATATTGGTAACAACGGTTTCTTTTAAGCTTTTTATGGTTTGCTGAATTTCAGACTGACGACCTTCTTTTTTCAGGCGGGCAATGGTTTCGGCAAGTTGTGAGGATGAATTATTATTAAGGCGCTTATAGGCTTCTTCCTGATAATATTCCGCGACCTGCTTGCCTAAGTAACGGCTGCCGGAGTGAATCACTAAATAAACGGTATCCTCATCATCGGTATCAATTTCAATAAAATGATTACCGCCGCCGAGCGTGCCTATACTATGAGCCGCGCGGTGTCGGTTTATTTGACTAAGGCAACGCAAATCATCTAAATTGATACTGTTAATGTATTCATGCGGAGTTTCACGGATATTCATTCCGGCCGGGATGGCAGCATATATAAATTCGTCAAGTTTTTGTAAATCAATGTCTTTTTCTTGTAAGATGTAGGTTGCCATGCCGCAGCCGATGTCCACGCCTACAAGATTGGGAACAATTTTATCAGTTATGGTCATGGTTGTGCCGATAGTGCAACCGGCTCCGGCGTGCACGTCAGGCATAATGCGAATTTTGCTGCCTTTTACAAATTCTTGATCGCATAAAGTTTTAATTTGCTGTTGTGAAGTATTATCCATAACTTCCGTAAAAACTTTCGCAGTATTGTATTTGCCTTGTATTTCTATCATTTTTATTCTCTAACGGTTAAATGTAATAAACGGCATAAGTATTGCACAAACAAAAGCATATGGCAAATTTATAATAAAGCCAACAGTATTTTTAAATAAGTGTTTTGTTTTTGAAAACGATTATTCTCTTGCAATTTTAATATTACCAGGGGCGAGACAGAGGCAATAAAGAAGCGCTGATTTTTGTTTTATACACAATTTTCCACAACATATAATCCCCGGAGAGGGAGAGGAAATCGGATAGTTTGATTAAAAATAAGGGTGGAAATTACTTTTCAGCAAATAAAT